>JANQIE010000326.1 GCA_028282295.1 Desulfobacterales bacterium
GATCCGGCATCCAGAATTGACGCTTGATTCCGGCGCTCGCCGGAATCACAATTTTAAAGGTATTTTATTGCCGGGTTAGTACTTTATTTTTTTCCAACAATATCAAGGTAGAAGTAATATCTCGCCAAAACACGTTGCTTTTTCACAGAAGCTTTTATTGACAACCCGGATTGTAAGCGGGTAAGAATGGGCTCTTAAATAAAAGTAGACATTATAAACACTAGGCACGCCCGTATTCAATACTGGAGGAGGCTTTTATGGATAACCTTAAATTGACTGTTGCCGGCCTGAGCATCATGCTGCTTCTCTTAGCCTGTACAGCACAACAACCCATCGCAAAACGACCACCGTCCAAAATCCAGAAAATGGTGCTGGCAAAGGCCGTCGACGAATCCGGAACGATCGGCGTGGCGCGCGGGCAAACCGACCGGTTCAATACGGATGATGAGCAGGTCGTAGCATTTGTAACGCTGGAGAATATGGCCGGCACCCACAACTTGCGTTGGGAGTGGGTCGATGCAACCGGCAAGGTTTACCTTGCCACCAGGAACTATTCACTGAAAGCCAGCCAAGGCAAGTTTCTGCCGACGGTGACCGCCTGGCATCGCATATCGCTTAAAAATGAGGCCGCCGCCGATATCCCCGGCCGGTGGGTAGTAAAACTGTTTGTCGACGATGAACTGATCGAATCCCAATCTTTTGTTTTATCAGCCGCGAACATCGCGCTGAAGCTGCCACCCGATAAGGCTGCCAAACCGAATGCCAAGGACTGGGGGCTGATCATCGGTATCGAGAATTACAACCGGCTGCCCAATGTGGACTACGCCCGCAAGGACGCGCTTATCGTGCGCGACTATTTCAACCGGGTGCTCGGCGTTCCCAAAGAGAACATCATCTCACTTATAGATATGGATGCCACCAAGGCCCGCATCGAAGGGTATCTGAAAAAATACATACCGAACAATGTCGCACCCGACGCTAAATTATATGTCTACTTTGCCGGTCACGGCATGCCCGGAATAAAAAAAGGCGAGCCCTATTTAGTACCTTTTGATGCCGATACCCGCTTTATCGAGCAAACCGGTTATAAACTGGTGACGTTTTACCAGGACCTGCACCAGTTAAAGGTGAAACGGGTGTATGTATTTCTCGATTCCTGCTTTAGCGGCGTGGCGTCCAGGGCTGCGGAAATGCTGATCAAAGGGGCGCGCCCCGTCCTGGTCCATCATGTCAAGGAAGTGAGTCCTGCATCCAGTTCCGTTATTTCGCTTAATGCCACATCGACAGGTCAGATCAGCAATGCCTACCCGGAAAAAGAGCACGGATTGTTTACTTACTACCTGCTGCGCGGCATGAAAGGCGAAGCCGATGCGAATCATGACGGCTGGACCAGTATGAAAGAGATATACGCATACGTGCGCGACCGCGTCAGGCGGGCATCGCGCCGTATGCAACTGGAACAGACACCGAGCATTGTTCCGCCGTCCGACCAGTGGAAGGATGTTGCCCTTGGTCGCCGGGTTGAAAAGTGACCGTGCGTGTAAGGGCCGAAGCAAAAATCGGTTTGCGGCTGATGATTTGTGCGATTGGCCTTATCGGCCTGTTCGCAAGCCGGGCGGTTGCCCGGGATTTAATCTGGGTGACGGTTGAAGGTGAAGCGCCCGTGGTGGCCGGCGCGACGGACAAAGCCCGCGGGCAGGCGATCGCGGCCGCCGAACGGCAGGCGGTGGCCGTTGCGCTGGCCAAAGGCATTTCCGTTAACACCCTGCTGGTCAACCTCAGACTGTCCGGCAACATCGTTGGCGCCATCCCCTTCGGCCGAGTTGTAAAAAAAAAGATTCTCAAGGAACAATTGGTCAATGCGGCAAACGATGAAGCAAGCCAACAGGCCCAACGCTTTCACGTCCGGATGCGGGCCGGCGTGGTCAAAGAGACCGGAGGCGAAGATCTTTCCTTTCATCTGGATGCCACTATCAATCAATCCGTATTTAAAGATGGCGATGAACTGGAGATCCACATCCGTTCGACAAAAGACTGCTATTTCACCATTTTCAACATTCTTGAGGATCAAAAGGTTATTCGTCTGTTGCCCAATTATCTGTCACAAAAAAACTTTCTGGCCGCCAATGAAAGCTATATCTTTCCGGGAACCAAAGATCACCATAAGGGGCTGAGGCTCCGAGTGCACCTGCCCCCGAAAAGGGCCCACGTAACCGAGTCGATCTATATCCTGGCGCTGGCGCACCCTTTCGAGCTGAAGTCGATTAACGTTCGGGAAGGCATTTTCGGCGCATTTAACGGTCAGACCATTTTCATGCAGGATATCATTCGCGAAGTTGTCGGCATCCCGATTGCGAACCGTGCCGAAGCATTAATACAATACGAAATTCGAAAAACCAGTAACGGCATATGATTAGGGCTCGCGTAAATACAATTTCACATTTTTGCGCGAGCCCTTAATCCGTGCCGCCGTCTCATCATCACACACACAAGGAAAGGTAACTCATGAAACCATTATCCAAATGCATCGCGGGTCTGCTTGTCGTAACGGTAATCGGACTGATCAGCCCCAAAACCTCCCTTGGCGCCGACATGCGCCAGTTTGCCAAGATCGATCAAAAAGCGATCACCGTGCATGAACCCAGATCCATGGCGTCGCCCGAACAAGAGCTGTCGTCCCTCGCGGCCAAGGACCTTAAAAAGAAAAAAACGAACTGGCTTCTGGTTGGCGTAACGACAGTACTTGTGGCCGGATTGGTCGTCGCGGTCGGCAGCATGGGTGCAGGCGGCGGCTCTTCTGACGGTGGGAGCCCTACCCCAGACAATGGCGATGTCAGTGTTCAGTGGTAGCAATCCGGTGGGCATGGCCCACCCTGCACTCCTACCTGGCGTCCATTCGGAACTAGTAGTTTTCAGCCGGCCTGGTCCAAACGATGCTATTTCCGGATGGGCACTACCTGACGGCACTCGCAGGTAGGGTGGGCCGTGCCCACCAACCAGATGGTTTCCAAATGCGGCTCCCCTGAGGGCTCAGGGCTCACGCAAAAATAATTTCACATTTTATACGTCCCGGCGTCAGGTCATTCTGGCTCGATCTTCGGTCCCAAAGTCCTCGCCATAGCACAAGCTATAGCTGCGTTTTGGCCCCCCCCAGATCAAACCAACCCGCCCTGACGCCGAACGCCTGAAATGTGAAAGTATTTTTACGCGACCCCCTAAACCCAATGTCATTAACTTAAGCCATTCATACGGTCAACTCTCACCAAGCACGGGCGACGACTGATAATCGCAAAGGATGGACAACATGAAACTCAGACATAAAAAAGTAAAACCTGTTTCTTTTTACGGATTCGTTGTTACTACATTTGTTATCCTTCTGGCCGCCTGTGGTGGTGGCCGGTCTTCCAGCGACCCGGCTTCCGATTCAGGTTCAGGCGCGGTACATTTTAATATCGCATATCAAAATCAGGCCCGTAATCTGGCGTCTCACGCCGTGCTCGATTGCACGGGCCTGGGTATTGCGACGATTGAAGTCGGAGTTTACGACCAAAACGACCGGCTTTTAGGATCCGGCGGCCCTTGGGCCTGTCTTGACGGCGAGGGAACCGTGTCCAATATACCGGCCGGAGACAACCGAAGCGTTGTTGTTCGCGGCATGTCTTCCAGCGGCGACGTTGTTCTTCGCGGCGCCAGTCCGGGCATCACGATTCGGGCCGGGCAGTCCAACAGCGCCGGCACCATTACATGTCAACCTTTTGTGCCGACACCACTCTTTCCGGCTGATGGTACTGTCGTCGATGCCGATGACATCAGCCTGGGCTGGAATCCGGTGCAGGATGCAGCCGGCTACGACATCGTGATCTCGACCAACAGCGATCTGTCCAATCCGGTGGTAGACGTCGGTATTACCGACACCACTTACACCGCCACGGGTCTTTCCAACGGCACAACCTATCACTGGCAGGTCTCGGCCAGGGATGCCCAGGGAAATCAGGGCACCGGGTCGCAGATTCAGACCATGGACGCCAGAGCCTGGCTTTCCGTCGCCACCGGCTTTGACCACACTTTAGCGATCTCACCGGGGGGTACCCTCTGGACATGGGGGAGCAATGGGAGTGGCCAGCTAGGTCTTGGCGACACCGACGACCGGCACCGCCCGACCCAGGTGGGCACGGATACGGATTGGGCCTCGGTAGCTGCCGGAGGAGTTTTTTCTTTGGCGATCAAGGCCAACGGCGAACTCTGGGCTTGGGGGGATAACGCCTATGGACAACTTGGGCTCGGCGATACGAGTGATCGATTGAGCCCTACCCGGGTGGGCACAGATATAGATTGGGCGTCAGTGGCCGCAGGAGGCAGTCACACATTAGCAATAAAGACAAACCGTGAGATCTGGGCCTGGGGGCACAATATAGATGGCCAGCTTGGAATCGGCAACTTTGTCGGCCAAACCAGCCCCGCCCAAATCGGCACTGATAGGGATTGGGCGTCAGCGACCGCGGGACTCTCCCACTCCTTGGCAGTGAAGTATAACGATGACAATACGCTAGGTACGCTCTGGGGCTGGGGATACAACGCAGACTGTCAATTGGGGCTCGGTGATCCTGCATCGCGAAACACGCCGAACCAGGTGGGCGCGGACACGGACTGGGAGTCAGCGGTCGCAGGAGGTAGTCACACATTAGCGCTAAAGACAAACGGCACACTTTGGGTCTGGGGACATAACAGCAGTGGTCAGCTCGGGATCGAAGACAGCGACCCTGCAAACCATCAATGCATTCCGTTCCTGGTAGATAGCGATTCGAATTGGGCGTCAGTAGCCTCAGGATATCATTATTCCCTGGCAATCAAAAACAACGGCGAGCTCTGGGTGTGCGGTGACAATCAGGTCGGTCAATTGGGGCTTGGCCACACCACAAACCAACTCACATGGACCCGGATCGGAACCGAAACGGACTGGGAATTCATTGCCGGTGGCCGCCACACTGTGGCCGTAAAGTCCGACGGTACGCTCTGGGCTTGGGGTTATAATAATTGGGGGCAATTAGGCAGCGGCACGGCCGGAAGCAAAATCCGCCCGGCTCAGGTGGGCACGGACACGGATTGGGCGTCAGCAGCCGCAGGAAGCAGACACACATTGGCGATAAAGACAAACGGACAATTGTGGACAGCCGGCGATAATTTTTACGGCCAGCTCGGAGACGGTACTACTAATGATTGCGACACGCTCGCTCAGATCGGCACCCAAACTGACTGGGAAACCGTTTCGGGCGGCAGTAGCCACTCCGTGGCGACCGAAACTGACGGCACACTGTGGGTATGGGGCGACAATGGGTATGGTCAGCTTGGGTTGGGCGATACCAGTGATCGCCTAGCACCGAGCGCCTTGAGCAATAGTTATTTCATGGCTACCGGTTCCAACCACACTGTTGCCATAAGGTCCGACGACACACTATGGGCCTGGGGCCACAATGGATACGGCCAGTTAGGCGTCGGTGCCCCTGACAACCGAACCAGCCCCACTCAGGAATCCAGCAACAGCACCAGTTGGTCTTCTGTGGCCGTCGGTAATTATCATACAGTTGCCATAAAATTTGACGGTACGCTTTGGGCCTGGGGGGACAATATGGATGGCCAGCTCGGGTTCGGCTCTATCGATCCCGGAACCTACAGTCCGATCCAGGTGGGAAACGATACGGATTGGTTTTCTGTGGCCGCCGGCAATGACCATACGGTTGCGATTAAGACTAACGGCACGCTCTGGGCGTGGGGAAACAATTCGTCCGGTCAACTCGGAACCGGTATCCCAAGTGCAAATGAATTCAGCCCCAGACGGATCCTTGGTATCAACTATGTGGCCGTCATCGCCGCGGGTAACTACCATACGGTTGCGTTGGGAACCGCCGGCGAACTCTGGGCCTGGGGTGACAATGATTACGGTCAGCTCGGCGTTGGCGACACGACGGATCGATCCGTTCCAACACGGGTAGGTATCAATCAGAACTGGGCTTCGGTTGCATGTGGCGCAAATTTTACCCTGGCGGTAACAACCGACGGTGAGCTTTGGGCCTGGGGAGATAACACTTATGGTCAGCATGGGGACGGAACGGCATGGCCGACACGGCCGATTCACATCCAAAGGGCCGCGGGAATTACGGTACCATAACCAGCCGGAAGCCAACCGCATCCGAGGCCAGTTTCGGCGGAAGCCGCCAGCGCCCGGCCAGGCGGCAATTGGCGGCGTCGGCCTGCCAATGCCCGCCGCGCATGACCCGCTCAAAACCGGACTTCGGTCCGGTAGGGTCGGCGACATTACCGGTGGGGTAAGGGCCATACCAATCCCGGCACCATTCCGAGACATTGCCGTGGATGTCGTAAAGCTTCCATTGGTTGGGGGCCAAGCCCCCCACCTTGATGGGGCGGCCGCGCTTTTGGCGAAATACGGCGCTGCATTTGCGATACGCATTGCCGGGCCCGCCGTAGTTGGCCTCGTCCGTGGACAGGCACTGTCCGGAGGCAAACGGAGTCGCGACACCGGCCCGGCCGGCGTATTCCCACTCAGCCTCGGTCGGCAGGCGGTAGGTCTTGCCCTCCTTGTCACTGAGCCATCGGGCAAATGCCGTGGCATCGTGCCAGGTAACGCAAGTCACCGGCAGATTGTCTTCGATGCGTGCAAAACCGGGATCTTGCCAACCGGTTCCCGGTTTTTGCGCCCATCGTCTCCCGTCGCCGGCCGTCCAGCAGCCGCCGCTCTTTTCCGTTTCAGTGACGTAATTGGTAGCTTGCACAAATTGCCTGAACTGCCCCACGGTTACTTCGGTGTGCTGAACATAAAAGTGACGGGTCAACCTGACGCGGTGCAGGGTTTCATCATGCATGCGCCCGGGTTCGCCTTTCGGGCTGCCCATCAAAAAACGGCCCGGCCGAATGCGAACAAACCGCATCCCGAGGCTGTTTGAGATCGTTTCATTCAGTTTCGGCAGTGTTATGGCGACCGTCCGATCTTCACCGACGGCCAAATCGATCCACGTTTCGGTGTTTTCGTGCCCTTCGGCCGAAACTTGCAGATGGTACCTGCCGGGTTTCAATTCCATGGCCTGCCTGAAGCGCGGTTTTATGTTCAGAATCCGAATGGTGCTCGTGACCGGTTGGGCATCGACATGCAGACGGGCGAGGTCGTGGGGGTCGTCGGTCAGCCGGATTACAAAATCGCTACCGTTGTCTTCGCTGCCCCAAAGGCGCCCATACTGGGGGCGCAGTTGGTCGCGCGTTATTTTGGGTATCCGATCCGACATAAAAAGCGCCAGTTCGGATGCGCTGACCACACCATCATGAATCAAATCCGCCTCACCGCGCAGGCCCTGCAACAAAACGTTCTTAAAAACGCTCTCTTCAGTAAAAGGCGCGTCCCCATGGCCTGCTGCGATGAATTGACGTGCGGACAAGGCGCTTTGCGAGTTGACGACTCTTAACACGGGGGGGCGCACTTGAAATGAATCGGCTAAAAAGGGGGCGTCCAACAAAAGCAGCATGTGTCTGGAGTGAGCTTGATTGGCCAGGGCGGCAATCCGGTCGGCACTGATGGCATGTTCGTTGAGGTCTTCCATTGCCGGTCCTGAATTCGGCGCATCTTTCGGGATGAGCCAACCGGATGTTCGACCGTCAGTCGAGGTCGCGGTATGCGTGTTACCGGCAAAGTAGAAGATCAGACCCTGGTCCGATGTACTGTCGGCAGTAAATTCGTTCAAGGCCTGCTTTAGCTCCTGCAGGTCCGGATCAGTCAGCAGTCTGACCGAAGCCCCGAGGCGCCTCAACTCCCAGGACAGATCCCTGGCGTTTTTTACAGCGCCGGGACGCATCGGCCAGTGATCGTATTTTTCAATGCCGACAACTAGGGCATGGTATCCCTGGTGATAAAGATCAAGGGTTTCGCCGCTGGTCGTTTTGATCTGCACGCTGTCGGCGTGGGCGGTCCAGGTAAACAAAATCACCAGGGCCAGTGATCGGCAGGTCAAGTCGACCAGGTAGCGAGGCCAAAGGATCAGGGCTGCGGGAAAGACAAAATGTCCCCAAGTATGTTCGTATTTGGGATAGTCTATTTTTTCCGCGGCCTTTGGATCGTGCAGGCGTTGTGGTTGATATGCGTTTGCTTTCTGTAAGAGCATACATCATCACCATTTAGGGCTCGCGTAAAAATAATTTCACATTTTAGGCGCCCGGATTCAGGTCATTTTGGCCCGCTCTTCGGTCCCCGAACGACCTGAGAAAGCCGGGATGCATAAAATGTGAAATTATTTTTGCGCGAGCCCTTAAATACTCATTTCACCAATAACGGGACCTGGATCGGAATGCTACCTTCCATCTCGATCAACAACTTGGATTCCCAGTCATAATGCCCTTCGAGGCTCAATCGAAGCAGATGGATCCCCTCTTCGGTGGTCATGTCGAGAGGCGTGACGCCTTTGAGGTTTCCATTTACAAAAACCTGAGCTGCACTAGGAATACTGGTAATTTTCAATTGCGTCTGTAAACGGGGTGCTTCACTGACGACAACCGGTTCCCGGTTACCGGCAGTCGTAGAATTGGAAGCGCCGGCCGGGGCGGCCGGCATCTGCGGTTCCCTATTGATTGTCGGATAGAACACCCCAAAAATCATCAGAGCAACCATTGCTGCGGCACCGAATACTACTGACAATTTAATTTTCCGTTTCTGGTTCCCGGGGTCCGGTTCGCCATCGGCGTCGGGTGTGGGGCGCACGAGCGTTAGGGGTTCCTCTGCGGGCATTTGTGCAAAATGGGTTCGCCACTGGTCAATCGATTGAGGGCGTTCATTGGGATAGAGTTGGAGCGCAGCGTCAATGGCGGCAAGGAACATCGGGCAGTAACGGCCCTGGGCAGCCTCCACAGCCGTTACATAGACTTCATTTTGCATTCGATTGGCGGGCAAATTCCCTGTCACGGCCCGATAAGCCGTCGCCCCCAATGAATAGATATCTGTCCACGGCCCCTGGGCACCCACCGGATAAAGCTGTTCGGGGGCGGCGTACGCGGGCGAAAAAAAAACCATCTTGGATTGATGCTTGCCGCTGATATCTTTGCGGGCGGCACCGAAATCGATGAGGACCGGCGAGCCGTCGGGCCGAATAAGAATGTTGCTTGGCTTTATATCCCGGTGCCAGACAAAGGCGCTGTGCACGCGTTCCAGGCCGTCCAGCAGGGCGCACAGGATGTCTTTCAATTCTTTCTCGGGCAAGGGGCCGCGCTCTTTAAGAATGTCTATCAGGGGCTGCCCTTTTTCAAAGTCCATCACCAGGTAAGCCGTGTCATTGGCCTCGATGAACTGCCGAACGCGAACAATGTTGGGATGCTGATCCGGCCGTCCCAGCTCCCGAAGGTTTTTGGCTTCCTGGAGAAATTTATTACGGGCATAGGTATAGGCCTCTTCGGTCTGTGAAGAGAGCGCACGAACATTGCTTTCGCCTTCGGATCGATAGGCCAGGTCTTGCGGCAAGAACTCTTTTATGGCCACGATCTCCGAGAAATATTTGTTCTCAGCAGAATACACGATACCAAAACTACCGTTGCCCAGGACTTCGATAATCTTGTATTCCTGCACCATCGTGCCGACCGGCAGGCTGTTTTCAATGATTTTCCGTTGATTTTTCCGAAGCTTAGTCATTAATGCAAATCTTCATTGACAAAAAACTATATGAAATGAGCTTTCCGGCCGTTTTCGGATCCATTTGCCGCAATACACTGTTGGTGAACTTTGCAAATGGGTGGTAAATACCACGCAACCCCTTATGTGTCATGATTTCTTAGATTAGTGCCCATCCGGAAATAGCATCTTTGGGCCCCTGGCGGCGTTCTCGCTTTTTTTAAATAATGGCGGAGCCATTCACGTTCTTGCGGCAATAGCGCGCTATGCCTGCGGTTTTAAAAATGCTCGGGCCTTGCCGGGAACCAAAATCTACTATTTCCGGATGGGCACTAGATTGAGGTTTATCAGCATAGATAAAAATCGATTAGGATTCAATAGCCTATTATGTTGAAAAATGATAAGGAACTGGTCGATACGATTTACAACATGCTTTCGCAATGGAACCGGTGGTGAACAGCAGTATATTCAATCACCGGTTTAATAATATGGTAAGGGTCGCGCAAAATCTTACAGGAGGCCGGGGATGCCCAGCTTGATCATATCCAAAGACTCTCACTTTTATAACCTTGTTGCCATTGACGGGAAAACCAACATTGGGCGTGGACGCAGCAATGATCTGGTGCTTGAGGCCGCCGGGGTTTCGCGTGTGCATGCCCGTATCGACAAAAACGGCGACCACTTTTATTTAATTGATGGCGGCTCTACCAACGGCACCTTTGTGCAAAGCCGGCGCGTTCAACGTCACAGGCTCACCCATGGAACATCCTTTCGCATTGATGAATACCTGCTCACGTTTGTCGATGATCCCCTTGCTGATGAGACCTCCGGCAAAAAGGCGCCGGCTTTACCGACAGGTACAACCTCTCACAAACCGGCCAAAACAAGCTGGAAGATGCCAGCGGTCCATCGCAAGAACGCGGTACAGCAAAAAGTCGGACGTTTTTTACAGATGATCGAAGAACTCCACGACGCCTCTTTCGAAGCGGATCCGGGCACGTTAGTGCTCGATGCGCTACTGGACATGACCAGTGCCGGGCAGGGCGGCATTGCGCTTTTAAAGAAGAACGGAAATTTTCATTTCACCCACCTGCGCGGTTTCGGCCCTGGCAGCGCCCCTCCCACGATCACTCTTACCCTTCTTGAAAAAATACTGACGCCAGAAAATGACCGGCAATTCGACCAGGAATCAGAACTGTATGCACCATTAAAGGCCAATGAACAGATGATAGGATGTATTTATCTGGCCTGCGATGTGCCGGTTAATCTATTTTCAAATATAGATCGTGATCTGGTATGCGCGGCCGCCGATCATGTTGCCGGGACCTTGATTTCGGAAGGCGAGCCAAAGGGCGGCGGTAACCGCGAAGCCGACAGATTTGCACGCACACTGGCAGCCGAAGGGATCATCGCACGCAGTCCCAATACCATCAAAGTATTTCAGAATGCGCACACCATTGCGCGATACAAAGTGGCTGTTTTGATCTACGGTGAAACCGGCACGGGTAAGGAAGTCATTGCCAATTATATTCACAACCACTCCGGTCGCACCGGTGATTTTATTGCGTGCAACTGCAGCGCCATCACCGATTCCATGTTTGAAAGCGAATTGTTCGGCCATGAGAAAGGGGCGTTTACCGGCGCAACCGAACGCAAGCTCGGCATAATGGAGCTAGCCGATGGCGGCACCCTTTTCCTGGATGAAATCGGTGATATGCCGCAACAACTCCAGGCCAAGCTGCTGCGGGCCATCCAGGAGCAGGAAGTATGGCGGGTGGGCGGCCGCGCACCGGTAAAAATTGATGTGCGCATTATCTCCGCCACCCACAAGGACATCAAGCACAAGCGCAAAAAGCTTAATTTTAGAGACGACCTGTATTACCGTCTGGCTAAAGTTGAAATCACATCACCATCCTTAAGAGAACGGATCGAAGATATTGGCCCTTTGTGTCATATGCTTTTACAGAACTTCAGTAAGCAGCATTTTGGCGGACAAAAAGTCTATTCCCTGTCGCCCAAGGTGGTGCACCTGTTAAATGCCCATGATTGGCCGGGTAACATCCGCGAACTGGACAACATGCTTTCCTCGATCGCCATGCTCTGCGACGGAACCACCATTGAGCCGCGTCATTTTAAAGGCCTGCTGGATGTCTTCGACACCTCATCCGCTCCCGCTGCCGTTACACATACCGATGCCGCCGGGTCGCTGCTGCCGCTGGCCGCCGTTGAACACAGGCACCTGCAAGAGGCCCTGAAACAGACAAGCGGGAACAAGTCGGCCGCCGCCAAACTGCTTCAGATCGACCGCAACCGCCTTAATCGACTCTTGAAAAAACACAACACCAGATAATCATGGTCTCGCCCTGATAATCGACCCAAAGACGTTGGGGTCAATTCACGTCCCCGGTCCCGGTTTCAAGTTCCCGCGCCGGTGCAAATCGCCGCACGGCCGGTTCGATCCCGGCCGCCTTCAAGCGCGACCAGATCGCCGCCACGGCTTCGTCCTCATAGTCGGGTTTGTTTTGATAATCAACGGCATGAAATTCGGGACAATACGCCACGGCCCAGTCGCTGGGCCTGAAACTGGCTGTCGGTGCCGGTTCGGTCAGGATCCAATCCAACGAATGCAGGGCCTCCAGAATAATCCGTTGCACTTGCGTTCGCGGATGTTCAATCCCGACATAGATGGGAAATGTAAGCACGAAGCATTTATCCGGGAAGTTAAAATTCTGGATCGGCGACTCGGCGGCCACGCTGTTGGGGATGCAGACAATGTTGTTGTCGCGGGTGCGCAGATGGGTCGACCGCCAGGTGATATTCTCCACCACCCCTTCATCGAAGGCGCCGATTTTCACCCAGTCACCGATACGAAACGGACGCTCCAGGTTGATGGCGATACCCGAAAAGACATTGGAGATATTGATCTGCACCGCCAGACCGATGATGGCGGCAAACACACCGGACGTGGCCAGCAGGCTGGTGATGGTTTTGCCGAAGACAAAGGCGACGATACCGAAGCAGGCAAACAGGAAGATCGTAAAAACCGTTGAGTGGTAGACGAGCTTGGGAACCTTATGACCGGTTTTAATTTCCAGCGGCTGGTAGATCAGCCGGCTGGTGACCATCGACAGAAAATAGGCGCCCGCCAGCCACCAGAGCATGCTGAACACCTGCATGATCGCCTCGGCCAGACTATAGTCGGTCCAGTGAGCCAGCACATTGGTCAGCGCGATTTCAGCGGTCAGCAAAAACAGATAGATTCCGACGATCTGAAACACCCCGATGGTTTTGGTGTAGGGCACGCGATTGACGTGCACGCCGCAGGTCAACCCCACGGCGAGCAGCAAACCGGCCAGCAGCAGAACATTGAGCACATCACCGTTGAGAAATCGCCGGATGGGAAAGCCTTCCTTAAGCACCTTGATCTCAAGATTGTAGCGTGAAAACTGAAACGTCGCCGGGTTGATGTGCTCCAGATGGGCCGAACTGCCCATGTCGCCGGCGCGGTAGGAATCCTGAAATGCGTTGGTCTGATCGATCCGCCAGCCGCTGAGCGGATTCAGAACCCAGCCCGACGTGGGACGGTTGAAGAAGATCGACTCGGACCCGGCGGCCTGCATGCCCAAATCATCGTTCACGAAAATCAGGCTGTGGCGGCGCAATGTGCGGTGCCGCAGGCTGAACCCGAAGACATGTTGATCCAGGGCGTAGCGTTGATCCACAAAGTCGGCCTTGAATTTACCCTTGATGCGAAACCGGCTGTAGCGAATGCCGTTGCGAAGTTCTTCCACCACCGGCGCGCCCAGATCGATCGGCTCCAGGGCGTTTAAAAACTCGATCGCTTTTAAATCAAGATTGCCCTTGTGACGAAACCAGAGTGAGAAGTCCAACGAACAGGTCAAATCGTGGATGTCGATATCGCTGATCTCATGGACCTTGGCCCCGGTGTAAACCACGTCGGTCAGGTAGTAAAGATCGTCCCGGCCGAACCGTAAAATGCGGTCCCGGTTCACAGCCGCCGTATCCGCAACCGGCGGCGCAAGCGCGGTCGGATCGATCACCTTCTGTAGTTGAGTAAAGGCCGAGACCACCTTGTTGCGGTGATAGACACCGATGGCGATCTGCTTGGGTGAGTCGCCGTCGGCGTTAAAACAGATAGGACCGGTGGCACCCTCGACCACATAATCAGGACAAAGAATCCGGGCCAGCGCGTCGCGGATTTTAACCCGATCGTCGGCCAACTTCTCCGGCGCCCCGCTGATGTCGGCATTTAAGATCGATTCATGGATCAAAATGGCGGCATCGTACGCATAGGCCGCACGCCAACTGGGTGCGTCACCGTATTTACGGGTGTAGGTATGATAAAACTGCTGGGTCTGTTCATTGGTAAAATCGTAGATCAACGGGCTGGTGGTGTAAATCCCCTTGGTATAGAAACCGGGATTGTGCTTCTCCCTGGCTTCGTTTAAAAACGCCTTTTGCATAGTGCCGGAAGTAAACGCATCCGGCCCCATAATCGGGTTGGTAATGCCCTGGTCGCGCATCAATTTAATCAGCCTGACAGCCTCGGGCGCTTTCATACTTAAAAACAACAGACCGGCCGAGTCGCGCACCGCGCCGAGTTCACCGACAATCTGGTCAAACCGGGCGTCGAGCGCCTGCGTGCCGGTGACGTAGCGCCACCGATGGGCGATCCTGACATTTTCCAAGTCACCGGCCGTTTCGATAAAGGTGGCGGCAATACCGGCCCCGTACTTGCCTTGTGCACCGTCTTCATGGATAACACTGATCGTCTTGTGCCCCAACACCTGCGCCGCATAGTTGATCAAAAACCGACCCTGCAAGTGGTCGTTGAAGATGGTCCGGAAGTACCAGGGGTTGTCCCGGGTCACGGCGACATTGGTCGATACCGGTGTAATCGCCGGAATGCGGGCGGTTTTGTAAATCTGCCCGGCACTGATGGAGCAGGAACTGTACTGATGACCGATGACGGCCAGGGCCCGGTGCTCGGCCACAATTTCCCGGGCCATCTTCGCAGCATGCTGCGGATCGTTGTGGTCATCCTTGACGTCGATAATGACCTTGGCACCGTTAATCCCGCCACGGGCATTGATTTGATCGAAGTAAAGCCGAAAGCCGTTCAAGTAAGACGCCCCTTCCGGGGCATTGTTGCCGGACATCGGACCAGCCAGAGCGATATAGATCGGATCATTCCAGAACCGGAAGACATGCCGGTAGGCCAGCAACCCGGCCCCGATGCACACCAAAACCGCCACGATGCTGACAAGAAGCTTTTTTCCACGCATTACCCCTCCCCCACCCATCCCTCTTATGAAAGCAGAATTGTTATTAAGGGCTCGCGCAAAAACAATTTCACATTTAAACGCCCGGATTTAGATGAGGTTGGTTCGATTTGAGGAACCAAACCCGCAGCCGTAGCGGGCTATGGCGGAAATTTTAGGACCGAAGACCGGGCCAAAATGCCCTGAAGCCGGGATATATAAAAATGTGAAATTATTATTACGCGAGCCCTAAGCGGCTGTCCAACTTCATTCACCGGAATTTGTGCCCCCTGCCCATGGCATCATCAGTCGCCAACCAAATGATATCCCCGTTGGGTTGGATTTGGTCAGCTCCCGGGGCCGTCCGTTGGAATCGTTGTGATAATAGTAGACTTGCCCGTCGCCGTCAATGGCCGCTAACGGTTCGAACGTGCCGGGGGAATAGACGTACTCGCGCACCGGGCCGTCTTCGAACTGTTCCGACAACAGGGCGTCGCCGTCCGAGTGGAAGAAGGTGCGCTCGCCGTTAATGGCCTTGATGCGGCGGCGGCCGATGGCGTCGCAGGTCATGGTGATGCGGGTGTCGTCGGCTTTGCGGATCGTTCTGAGGCGGTTGTGCTCGTCCCAGATACCTGACCACTGAAAGCGCCATGAGCATCGGTAACATCGCCACTGCCGAAACGAAATGTCGGCGGAAAAAGCTGGTGCAAAAATATCTCAAGAAAGTCTTCAGGCTCTCGACCACGTGATGCAGCACTGACAGAGGCACCGCCCCCCCCACATGCAGAGCCATCAAGCTGCCCCTTAGGACTTGCGCAAAAATAATTTCACATTTTAGGCGCCCGGATTTAGATCGGGCCAGGGCGACCTGAAGCCGGGATGCATAAAATGTGAAATTATTTTTGCGCGAGCCCTAAGGGCTCGCGAAGTCTCAGAACGCTTTTGTCATTCTAAGAAATCTCAATCCTGGTATGGCCATGCGCTTCGGCCACTGCGACGCGACGATCCACCCCCGGCGCTCGTATAATCTGCGAGCGCCCTCATTTTGGGCAGAGACGTCAAGGACGATCCGAGCCGATCCCCTCGCAATAGCCTTGTCCTCAATCGAGTCCATCAAAGCCGTACCAACGCCTTTGCCGTCATGTTCCTTATCGACGGCGATGGCCTGCAGGTAAAAATCGCCATCGGCGATGGTGTCAATAATTCGCAGCAATGGTGCAAACACTATTGATACAACTATCATCCGCAAATTATATTTTCCTGCTGCCTGCTTTAAAGGTCGGTCCGTGGAATCGCGATGTTGCTCTGCAGAGTAGCCCGAAACCATTCCTGCGATAACATTGTTACGTTCGGCGAAGGTTACGTTCTGGTAAGAGAGGTCGTGGTTTGGCTGGAGATATGTCGTTGCAACTATGTCCGTAGTGTTGCGCCCGAGCCAGAACCGGAAGAAACCCTCAGCAGCTCTGTCAAGGTAGCGGGCAAACAAACGCCCCTCGTCGAAGCTGGGATTTGCAGCGCGAAGCGTTATAGAGTTTTGGTTCATAACAGCTATTTCAGGCCGAACGTTTGAGCCGAGCAGGGGGCGACCAGAATCCCGGTAATTATTGAACCCCTAAGATAAACCTTGCAAGTTGTCCCTGTCTGCGCCCGCGATTGGTCAGGCCGGTTTACAATGCTTCCTGAGAATGCGAAGTAAATCTGAAACATCACCATTACAGGCACTACATGAGAAATCAAGCGGACCAATACCTACCGCTCGACCGACCTTGTCACAATACAATTGTAGATTTTCAAAAAACTCTTCAAATTCTTTTTCCGTTGTTTCGCCGAGAACGTCACCGTTTATTTGATGCGCCCTATCAAAATGCGCCAGTCTCTTATGGCGAGCTGGAGCAAGTTTTTTTCCGTAATTAGTGCCTGAACGAAAAAGTGATAAACCCATAAATTTCGATGGCTTAGGCTCAAAAAAGTAAAACGAAGATTTTTCAACCGATGACATTTTCTAC
>JANQIE010000004.1 GCA_028282295.1 Desulfobacterales bacterium
GTCCTTCCGGTCCGGGGCTGGACGCTTTAGTCAGCAATTCCTGCGGAGGCGTAGCCGGGCTTGATCCGGCCGTGCCATCGGCGGTTCCGGCGGTTTGTGACGCTGAATCGCCTGTCGGCTTATCCAATTGTAGCGCCGATCCGATGCTCAACGGCGCCTCATTGGCCTTCATAGGGGGTGTTTCAATGAAATTTATCAGTGGATTGAGATCCAATTCGTCTTGATTGGTGAGGTCAGCCAGGAATGGGTCTTTAACCTGGGCCGTAAGAGTGTTTGTTGCGGGTGTTTTGGGCGTTGAGCCGGTTGACGAATCAGTACCTTTTGACAGTGCGTTAACCGCTTTCGTTCCGGTGCCGGCTGTTTGTGCAGCGGAGTTTCCGGTTGCTGCCGGTGCGGCGGGCAAGTCAGCGCCAACCAGGTCCTGGTTGGCTCCTTGCGGTCCGGGACTGGAAGGATTCGTCAGCAATTCCTGCGGACGCGTCGCCGGGCTTGATCCGGTGGTGCCATCGGCGGTGCCGGCTGTTTGTGCAGCGGAGTTTCCGGTTGCTGCCGGTGCGGCAGGCAAATCAGCGCCAATTTCATTGTTTTGTTTTTTTTGAGGCAGTACCTGATTTTGCCGTGCTTTCTCGTTGAATTGAAGCAGCGGTTTTAACTCCAGTTCTTGCGGAACAAGGTCCCGTAAAAATCCGCCTGTTTCCAAAGGGTTCAGGCCGGCTTTGGCTTGTGTCGGGGTGATATCCGGTGCCGGCGGGGATGTGTCCCCAACGGTTTGCGTTAGCAAAGTGCTGGCGGGGGGTTGCGGTTTGGGGGTCTGCAAGGTGGCAAGGGCGTCGGTGCCGGCAGGTTTTGAACCGGTTGGCAGAGGCGTGCCCTTGGAATCGGCCACCGGCGCGGCCGGGGCTGATGTCCCCGCACCGGCTTTGGTCGACGCGGTGCTGTCGAGCAGTGTCGGTTTTGGTTTGGGTTTTTGAAGAGCGGTATTGGCGTCCGTGACGGCTACGGCCGGACCGGCTTGCGGGAGGGCACCCTTGGAATCGGCCGCCGGCGCTGTCGGGGATGGCGTGCCCTCGCCGGCTTTTGTCGGCGCGGTGCTGCCGGACGTTTGCGGTGTGGGTTTCTGCGAGCCGGCACTGGCGCCGGTGCCCGCAGGTTTCGAATCGGCTGGCAGGGATGTAGCCTTGGAATCGGCCGCCGGCGCTGTCGGGGATGACGTGCTGCCACTGGTTTCTGTCGGCGCGGTGCTGCCGGACGATTTTTGATTTTTAGGCTTTTGATTTTTGGGCACCGCATTCAAATCTTCAGAAGACGTTGCCGGTGGGGTGGTTTTTGTGCTGGTGTTTGTTTTGGTGCTGGTGCTGCTGCCGGTTTTGCTGGTTTTGTCGGTTTTGGTGTTGGATGATGCCTTGGTGCTGGAAGAGTTGGTGGCGCTACTAGATCCGCTTGCATTTTTTTTGGGATCTTTTTTTTGGGATGATGATGATGATGATGTGGCGTCTTTTTTTTTATCGTTCTTGGAACTACTGGCTGCCGGCTTGTCTCCTGCTTTTCGTGATTTCCCCATTGTTTCCCTTCCTTATGGTTGCCCCAGTTTTTGTAAATATGGTTGTTTCTGGCGTTAAAATTATCTATCGGGGCGGGCCGCTTGCCGCAGCATCCGATATCACCGTTTGGAACCCTCTATGGCGGATATCTCCCCAGAACCGCCAACGGTGTATTTTCATTTCCCGGTTGCTAAAATGGACCAGGTGCACCCAACCTTCAGCTCCTCCGTTTTAAGTTTGTTTAAATCTTATTTAATAAGGTTGAATTCATCAGTAAGAACAAAGATTGTCTACAAATTAGCGTATTGAGCTCAAAACGTAAATCAGGGATTCCCTGAATTAGGGTGGCGAAAAACCTGAATTTGCTTCAACAACTTCAGTATAATTTAATAGTGGTTTTCAAGCGTATCTGCGCATGATTTTTGAGTCGCCGGTGGTTGTTCCCCACGGCGTTGGTGTCTGTATCTATTTAAAAAATATTAGAAAAATTAAGATTCGGTTTCAGGTCGGCCTGGATTGGACGAGGCTGCCGGCACGCTGGCGGCGGCATTGGGGAACCGGTTTGCATTCAGGGATTCCCTGAATGGGTACCCGGTTTTATTTTAACATGTGCTTAAATTTGACGGGTTGATCCTGGTAAAGCTTGAGGGCGGCGGTCAGGCCTAGATCGTCAACCACCTGAATTCCCTTCTTAAGATACCGGTATTGGCTGAATTCATGCCGTTGGGCCAGGGTCCGGGCAATGTCGCCGGTATCCGGGGTATTGAGGTACTTGTCCATAACCTCGGGCATCAGATGATTGACCATGCCGCCGACGATCGCTTCCTCTACGGCAATCCAATCCTCGACAATCTGTTCGATCAGGTCGATGGCACCGGGTTTTTGTTGGTGCAGGCTGACCTGGATTGCGCGTTCGGTATGATCTCTCAAGGCGATATGCAGGGTTTCCTCGATCGGCACAATCAGGGTTTCGTGGGGATTGTCCGAATTGTTTTGCCAGATGGTGTAAGGCTCTTTGACAAATTCGAACTTGCCTTCTTGTCGGATGTACAGGTTGGATGTGTAGGAACCGACTTCGCCGACAAAGACACGGTTGTTCAACCGCAGTTTTATTTTTTTGCTGGGCTCGGTGTTGAAAAACAGAAATTCCTCCACGTAGTCGCTGGCCAGATTGTGCACGAGGTAGGCATGGATGCCGTCGGCGCTTGTCTGGGGAATCGATTCCGGGGCGGCGGTCAGGGTCGATATACCAGCGTACGGATTGGGCAGTTGTGTACGCCCGAGAACGTAATCAACCACATCATGGCAGTAGCTTTCATACAGGGCGGCGTATTCCGGGCGTTGCTCGGGCACGAACAAGAGGCGGTACTCGTGCTGGTCGATCTTCCATTGCAGTTTATCGCCGCTGAGCTTGGCTTTGATTTGATTCAGCAGTTCCTGATGGTTGTTCAGGTAGGCGACGTTTTCCCGGTGGCGTTGATGGTTCGGATCACCTTCATACTGGTTGAAAAGCAATAGCGGGTCCTGACGTGCGCCGGCCTGGATAAACGCCAGCAGGCGTGAGTAATCACGACGGGCCGCCGATGGTTGGGTGGCTGCCGCCGGTACGCCGACTCCGATCGAGGCGATTCCAATGCACGCGCATAGAATTGCTGCGATGAACCAACCGGCGGTTTTAAATGTTTTGGTTTTATAAAGCGTCATGGTGATGCTCTTTCGGATGGAGACTGTTATGATCAACGCTAAACGAAAGTTTAGCAAAAAACGAGCCGATTCGGCCACCCATGGTGCGGCAAGCCCCTGATCGCAAAAAACGTTATAAATACAGAAAGATATTTTGTTTTGTGATTTTCGGAAAAATGCGTATAATGGGCACCGGTTTCGGTATGCCGGACCCCAAACGGGTCAATTTCATGGCGTTTGGGCGACACGATTTTGAACTAGCGCTTATTCCAAACAGCAGTTTTCACGCGAGGATTGGTGACATGACAATCAGAACCGGAGTTGGTTATACCCATCGGGCCGAATCATTCAGCGCCGGCCAGGAAGCCGTTTTGAAGGTATTGGAGGGGCTGCAGGGGGATAAACCGGATTTTCTGTTTTTATTTACCACCGTGGGACATGACATCCCTGAAGTAATCCGGGGGATTCACAACATCAAGGGGCCGATCCCTTTATGCGGTTGCACCGGCAGCGGCGTGATCACGAATTTGGGTTGCGACGAAGCCACCCATTCCATCGGTTTGATTGGTATCCGGAGCGACCGGGTCTGTTTTGAGCCGTTTTTGTTTTCCAACCTGTCTGCGGATCCTCAAAAGGTGGGCGTGCAAATCGCAACCAGGATCAATGCGCTCGACCTGCCCCCCGACGATCAGAAACTACTGTTCCTGTTTCCCGACGGCTTGACCATCAATGCGGATGGATTGAGCCGGGGCCTCGAACAGGCCCTCGCCGCCCACATCGATTGTGTCGGCGGCACGGCCGGCAACGATTTCGAGAAGGCCCAGACATACCAGTTCTGCAATTTTCAAATCGCCAGCAACGCCGTGGCCGGGGTCGTCGCCCACGGCCGGTTCGATTATCAAATCGGCGCCAGCCACGGTTCCAAGCCGGTCGGCCTGTTTCGCACGATCACCAGGGCTACAGGTACGGTTATCTACGAAATCGACGGACAACCGGCCTTGGATCTGCTGAAGGATTACATCGGCGAAGACCGCATCCGCGACTACGGCCATGTCCTGAATCTGTTTGAACTGGGCGAATGCTTCGAAGACAAAGCCTACTGCCAAGACATCATCAACCGGGCCATCATTGGTGTTGACGAGGAAAAAGGCGGTATCCGGCTGGCGGTCGAAATCCCGCAGGGCACCAAAATCAAAATTACGCGCCGGGACAAAAAGCTGGTTCTGAAAAGAACCCGCCAGACAGCGCAAACGGTCATGGACGCAATGAAATCCGCGGATGACGGATTTTATTTTTTCTTTAACTGCTCGGGCCGCGGGTCGTATCTGTTCGGAAGTCCCGATCCGGATATCGACGCGCTAAAAGAAGTGCTCGGGCCTCACAAGCAGTTCGCCGGGTTTTACACCTTTGGTGAATTTGCGCCGATAAAGGGTAAGAACTACTTTCATAACTATACCGGCATCCTGGTTGGAATTGAATAGAACCGCAACTTGAACCGCAGATCCGCAAACGGCCGGCCGGCAATAATCGATTTCGTGCAAGATCGTCAGGGCGGGCGGCAAGGTTGAACCGCAGGAATATCTCGGCGCATCGTGGATTCAAACCTGCCGCCAACACCGATGCCTTGCGCACGATGCATTTTGCGGCTGGACACTTGCCTGGACACGTGCGAAGAGTGCAGCCCTTGGACGAGCTAAAAAAACTACAAACTGAAAACACCTGTCTAAAAGATGAAATCAACAATATGACACGGCACCTGATTCGTCAGGAGGCCGATCTTATTGAAGAGCGCATCATCCTTAAAAAAAGAGAGCGCAGTCTGAAACTGCTGCAAACGCTCACCGAGAAAATCAATCGCACCAAAAACGAGTGGGATATTTACCATGCAACCGTCAAATCCCTGGTTGAAATCGGATTCGACAAAGCCATCATTTTCAAAAAGCAGCACGGCGTCTACCGCCCGATAATCCACAACGGCTACAGTTCGGATGTCATTGCAAGCAAGGTCCGCAACCCGTTTTTCGCCGACGCGGTCGAAACCAACGGCGGTATTTTTGTCAACGGCATCAACCGCAAGGAGATTGAGGCGGATTTTGAACCGCTGTTCGAAGTCAAGTACTTCATCGCGGTTCCTTTTGCGCTCAAGCACATAGCGCAGGAACAACATATTCTTTTTGTCGGTAATGAAACCGAAGTCACTGTCCGGCGCGCGCGCCTGACCCAGATGGACATGGAGATCCTGCAGTCGTTGAGCAAACAGATTGCCATCGCCGTTGAAAATCGGCATTTTTATTCACGCCTGGAATCCTCCGAGAAGAAATATCGCCTGTTGTACGAAAATTCGATTGAAGGGCTCTTTCAGTGCACCTCCGGTAACCGCTTTTTGAACTGCAATCCGGCCATGGCCAATCTGCTGGGCTATGATTCGCCGCAGGCATTGATTGCCGCGACCGACGGCCGGAGCCACAACTGTTTCAGCCGGCACGAGGATTACCGGCGCTTTGTCGAAACCATTCGGTCCAAGGCCCAGGTCATCGGTTTTGAAACCCGCTTTCGTAAAAGCGACCAAACCGACATCTGGGTTTCCATCACGGCCCAGGCCGCCTACGATCGCAAGGGCCGTCTGGTTTTGATCGAAGGGTCCATGGTCGACATTACCGAACAGAAGCAGACCGAACATCTGCGGCAAGCCAAACTGGAGGCCGAAGCCGCCAACCGGGCCAAAAGCCGGTTTTTGGCCAATGTCAGCCATGAAATCCGCACCCCGTTAAACGCAATCCTGGGCTTTGCCGATCTGCTTGCACCGGGTATTCAATCGCCCCTTTATCAGGACTACCTTGAGACCATCAAAATCAGCGGCGCCAATCTGCTGCTGCTGATTAATGATATCCTGGACCTGTCCCGGATCGAAGCCGGACGGCTTGAAATCAAACGGACACCGGTCAGCCTGCACGCATTGTTCAGCGACATTGAACGCTTTTTTTCCATCAACATGGATCAAAAGAACATCCGGTTCACCACCCACATCAATCCGGATGTCCCCGGGCACTTGTTGCTGGATCAAACCCGGCTGCGGCAGGTGTTGTTCAACCTGATCGGCAATGCTGTCAAATTCGCGCCTGACGGCGAGATCCGCCTGGAAGCGGCGGTGCAAAACCGGCCCCGCCAAAACCACTGGGACCTCTCCATCTGCGTGTCTGACACCGGGATCGGCATTGCGCCGCAATCGCAGCAGAAGATTTTCGAAGCGTTTCATCAAACAACCGACGATACGGGGAATTCGGCCGAGGGGACCGGCCTGGGCCTGACCATTTCCCATAAGCTGGTTGAAATGATGGGCGGGCAAATATCGGTTCACAGCCGCCAGGGCGAAGGCAGCCGGTTTGACATCATCCTGCCGGATATTACAAAAGTGGCCGCCAAAGGGCGCGATCCGCTTTACGGTAAGTACGGGACGTTGGATAGCGATCAGTTGCCGACCCACGACGCCACCGTTCTGGTTGTCGATGATCTGGCCATCAATCGCGAGTTGGTCAGCTCCTTTCTGAGTGATCTGCCCCTGAACATTCTCGAAGCTGAAAACGGCGAGGAAGCGATCAAACTTGCGCTTCGGAACAATCCGGATCTTGTTTTGATGGATATCAAGATGCCGGGTATCAACGGTTTTGAAGCCGTGCGAAGGATCCATCAACACAACGCCGCCATACCGGTCATCGCGTTGACTGCCGCCGGCATGAAGGAGGAGATCGCGCGGATCAACCGCGGTGGTTTTGCAGACCACCTGATCCGGCCGTTTGACCGCACCGATTTGGTTGCGAGGATCACCCGGTGTCTCGCTTGTAAAATTGACCCGAAAGTTACCATCGCAACGCACACCCCGGAGCAATCCACCGGTCGGACGGCGGTGGTGAACAGCACTGCGCCGCAAACCATGCCCGAAGTCAAATCGCACCTGGCCAATCAACTTATGCGACAATGGGAAGAGGTGCGGTCGCGGCAGCGGTTTCCGGATATCGAAATCTTTGCCGACGAAATCCGCGAAATTGGAGACAGCTACGGCATCAACACGCTGTCGCGTTATGGCCGGACCCTGGCCGGTCATGCCCGAGCCTGCGATATCGCCAACATGAACACGGTCCTGAACCGGTTTCCCGAGCTCATTGCTCACGCCGAATCGCAAACAAAACCTAAATAGTGCCTGAATGAAAACTTATTTTCAGCGAGCCCAAAGGAAACGCTGTAAAGCGTACTGATGTTGCGGTGGGCCGCCGGAACAAGCAATTTGTGCATCTTGGGAAATTTCCTGGATCCCCGCCTGCGCGGGGATGACGAAATAGGTTTTGCTTTGTTTTATTTAGGCGTCATTGCCGCGCAGGCGGGGATCCAGGAAATATCGCAAAGATGCCTCGGTGTTATTAATCCGGCGACTAAATATGTAAGCTTTCGTCATGCCGGACTTGATCCGGCATCCAGAATTGACGCTCGATTCCGGCGCTCGCCGGAATCACAATTTTAAAGGTATTTTATTGCCGGGTTAATATTGTCAAGCTTCAACATGCAATTGTGCTCACATTGTTATTCATTTTTCGATAGCTTGTGCCCATCCGGAAATAGTAGATTTTGGTTCCCGGCAAGGCCCGAGCATTTTTAAAACCGCAGGCATAGCGGTCTATGTCGCAAGAACGTGAATGGCTCCGCCATTATTTTAAAAATGCGAGAACGCCGCCGGGGGGGGCCAAAAGATGCTATTTCCGGATGGGCACTAGCTTGACGACTATGGGCTAAAGCCTTGCGCTATATCTCTTTCGGCTCATCGGATAGCTTAAGTTAATGACATTGAGTGTTCAGTTATTAGTTGTCAGTAAAGACGCACTGACAACTGAACACTGATAACTGACAACACACCGTGACCCGCGATTTGGTTTCGGTCAGGATCGCGTTAAGGTTTTCCGACCCGCCTTTTCAGGTTTTCCCCCCCTTTTTTTCAGGGATACCCCGATTTACTGTACCATTTCGAAACGATATGGTTTTAGCGCATTTTCCTTCGAAACGCCTTCGATTTTAGAGCGTGCCCATTCGGAAATGGTAGATTTTGGCTCCCGGCAAGGCCCGAGCATTTTTAAAACCGCAGCCCTGCGGTTTTAAAAGTGCGAGAACGCCGCCGGGGGCCAGAAGATGCCATTTCCGGATGGGCACAAGCAGGGATTCGGTGGAAAAAAACAGATCGGTATGCGCCGAATCAAGGTGGGCCTTGGTTACAACCTACTAGTATACTCACGTATTTTAGGGATTGAAATAAGAAACCCGCGCCGAGATTGGGTAAAAAGATTCTCATGTAATAGCGTATTAAGGGCTCGCGTCTAAAATGTGAAATCAATTTCTTGCGAGCCCTGAGGAGGAAAATAGAAAATGGGTAAAGTAAAAAATGACAGTTCCAGGCCATCAGCCCCGTCGACAACACAACGTGAAAGAAATAAAAAAAGCGAAGGTGCCGGTACAGGTGGCGAGAAAACAAAGAAACCGGAGCAAGAAAGAAAAGCTGAAAAACCTGGCGATACAAACCAACGGGA
This sequence comes from Desulfobacterales bacterium, assembly GCA_028282295.1. Taxonomy (GTDB): domain Bacteria; phylum Desulfobacterota; class Desulfobacteria; order Desulfobacterales; family JANQIE01; genus JANQIE01. Next base: position 8,795 of record JANQIE010000004.1, read on the forward strand.
TAATGTTGCCGGCACGCCCCAAGTATACGCGACTAAACCACAGCAAAAAACGCCATCGACGAATATCCGGGAACCTCGGGAAACCGGCGGATCTTCGTCTTCGCAGACGTCTGCCGGTATAAATGACACGTTACCAAAAAAATCTACTCCCGTAGTCGAGTCATCTCCTGTAGTCACGCAAAAGCCCGCCCCCGTGCCGGTCCCTTTGATTGAGGAGGGCGGCACTTCGGCAACGCCTCCCGCGCCCACCGGCGCTTTCACACCGGCCGCCTCCACCCCGGCGCCGGTCACTTCGTCCACCGGTGCTTCCGCACCGGGCACTCCTACCGCCGCGTCGGCCACCACGTCCGCGGCCGCACAACCTTCTTTGAATTTGTTTCCGGAATTCGAGACGACTGAAGGTATGGGCGGTGTACGTGTAGAGAAGAGTCAGAGTCTGGATGATTCCGAATTGACCCAATTTGCCGAGATTTTATTGCGCGATACGCCCGTCAGGGAAAGCGGTGATCCTATTTTGCAATTTCTCAACGACGATAAGGCGCAGCCATTTAACAAGGCAACCGAATTGGTATCTCCGCCAACAACCGAAGAGTTGGAAGCATTAACCGATAAATACAATGTGGAGTTTGCGCTTTTGTATAATATTGAACAGAAAAAATATATACTGGCTGGCGGAGAACCAATCAATGAATCCCAAGCGGAATCGGCAGCCGTTGATTTAGGCCAATTTAATGATCCGAATACAGGGCAATTTGATTCGAATTTATTTCTTGTCGTACATACGCATCCGGATCCTTTTGCAGAAGATAACCCCATCAAAAAACCGCTGCCCAATGCAGGTACGCCGGACCTTCCTTTCCTGTACAGCTTCAGTGACACTCTTTTTATGAACAGCATCCCCCAGAGCGGATCATTGATATTGACAGTAAAAGATGGCGACGAACCCGGTTTCTTATTTGGTCACTCCAGAGCTGCTGAAGGGGTCTACCTGGGCTCGGATCACCCTTTGAATCCAACCGGCGAAGTTTACCCCGTGTCCAGGGCGCCGCGTGAAGGAGAAGGGTATCAACAGCTCGGTTTTCTAAGATATGGCAATGAGTATCTTAACGTGTTGCGGCATGAACTTCTTAAATTTGGCTATTCAAAAGAGCTTATCGATGAAATCTGGGCGAATTATGGCTGATGAATCCGCTGATAGTGTACAAGGAGGAAAATAGAAAATGGGCAAAGTAAAAAATGACAGTTCCAGGCCATCCCCCCCGTCGACAAAACGACGTGAAAGAAATAGTAAAAGCGAAGGTGTTGGTGCAGGTGGCGAGGAAACAAAAAAATCGGAAAAAAAAAGAAAGGTTGAAAAATCTGGCGATACAAACCAACGGGATAATGTTGCCGGCACGCCTCAAACATATGCTGCTAAACCCAATAAGAAAACATCACCGCCAAAAAGCCGGGAAAGCCGGGAAATCGGCGGGACCGGGCCGTCGTCGGCACCTTCCGGTGCAAAGGACTCGTTGCCAAGTAAATCCACTTCCGGAGTCGGGACCTCTTCCGGACTCACGCGAAAGCCCGCTCCCGTGCCGGTCCCGCTGATTGAGGAGGGCGGCACTGCGGCAACGCCTCCCACGCCCACCGGCGCTTCCACCCCGGCCGCTTCCACCCCGGCGCCGGTTACGTCGTCCACCGCCGCTGTCGCAACGGAAGCCTCCACCCCGGCGCCGGTCACATCGTCCACCGCCGCGTCCGCACCGGACACCACCACCGCGCCGGCCACCACGTCGGCTGCCGCACAGCCCTCTTTGGACCTTTTTCCGGAGTTCGAAACGACTTCAGGCATGGGCGGGATGCGTGTTGAGGGCAGCCGGAGTCTGGATGATTCCAAGTTGACCCAATTTGCCGAAATCATAATGCGTGATACCCCCGTCAGAAATGCCGACGATCCGATTTCGCAATTTTTGAACGACGATAAGGTGCAGGTATTTAATACGACAACCGAATTGATATCTCCGCCGACAACCGAGGAGCTGGAAAAATTAACCGATAAACATAATGTCGAGTTTGCGCTCTTTTACAATATTGACCGGAAAAAATATATGTTGACTAGTGGGGAGCCAACCGAAAGGGCTGCAGACGTTGATTTAGGCCAATTTCAGGATCCGGAAACAGGACAATTTGACCCGAATCTGTTTCTGGTCGTGCATACGCATCCGGATCCTTTTTCAGAAGAACGCCAAGGCGTTGGGACGCCGCCGCCCACCGTAAGAAAGCCGGACGAGCCTTTTTCATACAGCCTGGGTGATATAAGGGTTATCGAAAGCATTCCCCAGGAGGGCTCATTGATATTGACGGTCAAAGATGGAGAAGAATCCGGCTTTTTATTCGGTTTCTCCGATATTGCCGAAGGGGTCTATCTTGGCTCGGATCATCCTTTAAACCCAACCGGCGGGACGTACGCGCTTTCCAGGGAGCCGCGTGAAGGGGAGGGCTTTCAAAAACCCGGTTTTTTCAAATACGGGGATGAGTATCTTAGCGTGTTGCGACATGAACTGCTTAAATTTGGCTACTCAAAAGAACTGGTCGATGACATTTGGGCTAACTATGAGTGATGGATCATCCCCAACATGCAGGGTAACCACATTTTAAAATCATCCCGTTGATGGGCACGGTCCACCTGCGATTGCCGTTGGGCTGGATTGTAGGGGGGGGGGCGTGCCCACCGGATTGAGCTGTTTTGATCAGACGTGCGCTCCGGATTTCCAAATGCGGCTCCCCTGTTCCCACCATGGAATGTTGCTTGACACCCATGCCGCTATTTCCTATTTAATACGAAGCGGTTTTTTTAATTAATACAATTAGTTTTTAAACAATCAGCCCCTTTTCGGCCCTGCAGGTCGAAGCGACCGTGGGCGCGGGCGATCAAAGGAGTTTGTCATGAGCACGCTTAAAGTCTGGTGTGTGGCGTTGGTCCTGGTCTTGAGCTTTGTTGCGATGCCCGCCGTGTGGGCCCAGAATGAAAATGAAACCGCGCCGGACGGCGAGCAAACCGGCGGTGAAGAGAACAAGGGCTTTTTAAAAGGCATCCTGGATGTGTTGGGCGGCGCGGCCAAAGATTCGCTGCAGGAGGGCATCGACGAATGGGCCGGCAACTACAAGGGCCGCATCGGCGAGGTCCGGTTGATGGAGCGCCGCGGCAATCTCATCGTTCTGGAAGTACGCTACGAAAAAGTTAAACGCAGCGACGGTGTCTACGTGCGCGGTGATGTCTTGAAATGGGGCGCGAAGCTGGAGGGCTTTTCCAATACCCTGACGCCCATCAGCGGCAAGCGTGGCCGGGTCCGGCTGACCATTGGTCGCATCCAGGGCGAAGATACCGGTTGGGGCACAGTGGCCCAGGACGTGGTCTCCGACCAGATCCGTCTGGTCCTGGTGCGGGAAAGCCATCCGGAGCGGCCCTTTGGCGAACTGATCTACGACCTGGCCAAGACCTGGACCCAATCCGATGAAGCGGATCTGCCCCCGGAGCAGGGCGAGGAGACCGCGGGGATCGAACTGGCCGAAGGCGAGACCGCCGCCGGTGATGAAACCACGGCGACCGGAGGCGGGCAGGGAACCGGGGCCGAACCGGGACCGTTTGTCATTCCGGGCACCATCATGCGCCCGAGCCGCACCCCGGTGGTGACCCGGCCGGCGGGCGCCCCCGCCGCAACCACCGCTCCGGCCCAAACCGGTCAGCGTCCCGAGGTGCGCACCCAGGGCCGCCGCACCATCGCCGCTGTCTCACCGGGTGTCAAAAGCTACAGCTTTTTCGAAAATGCTTCCACGGCCGAATGGCGCAGTGCCTCCGGCCGGCTGCCTTTTCCCGGTCTTGCCAACGACAAACGCGGTTTTGCGAGAGTTTTGCAAAACGGCACCTTGAGCCCCAATACCCGTGCCGTCAGTCTGCTTCAGACCCATCCCCAATGGAAAAACAGAGGTTGGATCGAAGGCCGTTTCCCGGCCATGACCTTGGGGGCGGGGGTCCGTTTCAAGGCGATTTGCGGCTTTTTGAAAGGCGCCAAACAGACCGACGGCGCCACCTTCAAGGTCTATGTCAAGGACGGCAAACGTTACAAACAGGCGGCCTACGCCAAAGTCACGGCCGGCCGCTACAAGACCCTGGAAGCCGACCTGTCACGCTGGGTCGGCCGCCGCGTGCAGATCATCCTGCGCGTGATGGCCGGGTCGACCAGTACCCAGGATTGGGCGGTCTGGGTAAAACCGCGTCTCACCCAAAAATAAAAAGAACCCATCCGGAAACAGCACCCCCTCGCGTAAAGCGCTTCATTTCCGGGTGGGCACTGGAAAGGCTTGAGCCATGCGTTTGCGTGTACTTGTTTGCCTTTGCGCCCTGGCGGCATCACCGGCCTGGGCCCAGCAGGGTGCCGAATTAAACACGACCCGGCGGCCGCTGCCGGTGGCCCGTCCCCTGAAATTAAAAGCCATAACCTTCAAGCAACCGGTCACCACCGTGACGATCAAACGGCCGGCGGTTAAACTGCTGCGCATCCGCCCCATCAAACCGGTGGTCAAACCGGTCAAGCCGCAGGGGCCGGACCCTCACGCCACCTTGGACCTGAGCGACGCCATCGATGACGCCGCCCTGGTGGAAGACCTGGGCCAGGCGTGCGGCTGGGACGGGCACCTGCTGTTTCAGGATCAGAAAGCCGACCACGTTTTTTACTACCTGCCGCGCGAATTTTTGCTCAAACGGGACCCGGCCGGCTATCGCCTCAGCGTACAGTACAACACCCGCACCACCGCCGACCGGCCGGCCGTGATGCTTACCGCCGAGCTGGCGGCGCCACATCGCACCGGCGATGTTGCCCTGCTCAAGGCAGTATTACGCAAAGCCCTGGGACTGTCCGCCAACGCCCGGCTTGAAGTAAAAGCACTTCCCGGCCTGGGAGCAAAAGCCGATTTTGCGGTGTTGCGTACCGGGTTCACCCTGCCCGCCGAGCGGATTCATTTCACCCCGCCGGCCCACCTCAAGCAAAGTTTTCGCCTGACGCTGGCCTTGAGCCAGGATGAAGTGGAAGAAATCATGGCCCAGATCGCCCGGGAAGGACTTGTCGGCAATCTGAAGGTCCAGGTGGGCGAACAACAGGTGCCGGTGCCGATTCGAATTCAGTACGACCGCTTTGTGGGGCCCAAATTCAAAGGCTTTGCCGAATGGACCCAGGGTCGCACCATCACCCATTTGGCCAACCTGACCGATTTTCCGGCCGCCATCGACGCCATCAACGCTTACCGGCTGCGCAACGGACAATTGGAACGCGTCTCCAAAAAGCTCAAGCCGGTTGCCATCGCCCCGTCCAAACAACGTCCCTTTAAACTGCCGCCGGCCCAAAAACTGTTGGGCGCGAACCTGATGGTGGCCTGGTTGGGGGCGAGCCTGGATTCGTCCTGCGCCACCTGTTTGAAGACCGTGGACCGCAGCGTGCGCAAAGGGATCGCTCTGGCGCCCGGCAGCCGGTTGAACCTGGAAGTCATTCCGTCGGTTTTTGAAGAATTCGGGCTGTATAAATTGATCGTGCATGTGCAGTCGCCTTACTTTAACGCCGGTGGCGGGCCGGTGCAGCAAAAAGAAGTTTCCCTGACCCCGGATGTCCACACCAGCAGCGACGTCCGGTTATTCGTTCCTGACAATAAGGGCGGCAGTCCATTGCTGTATAAATACCGGTTGGAAGTCGTCACCGAGGACGGCGACAGCCGATTGGAAGAACAATGGCACGAGGGGCGCAAACTGACGCAATTCTTCGGCGCCCGGCAACTGGAAGGCCTGC
>JANQIE010000059.1 GCA_028282295.1 Desulfobacterales bacterium
GATTCTTGTGCAAGCAATAGATTCCTTTTTCAAAGATCAAGAGCCTGATTTAAATTGGCTCAGCTAATCAGATTGGTTTATACCCTCTGAACATGTACACGTATCTTATCACTTAAACAAACGTGTCGTATGCGCTTTATTCCAACTTTTCCGATTCTTGTGCAGGCAATAGATTCCTTTTTCAAAGATCAAGAGCCTGATTTAAATTGGCTCAGCTAATCAGATTGGTTTATACCCTCTGAACATGTACAAATGCATTGGGAAATTCGTGGGGAAGATGGAGATAGCTTTCCAATTTGACTTTAAAAAAAGCAAAGTATTTTTTTATTGCTTCAATGTCGGTGTCGTCGCAATGGTAACCGGTCATGAGGTAGATACATATGACTAACGATAACTATTTTTTGTTTTACGCAACAGGCGCAGAGTTCGCAACGTTCGCAGGGGGGGATAAAAATAAAACCTCTCTGCGCACTCTGCGGCTGTGCGCGAAACTTTGCGGCTCTTTTACGTCCGGTTTTTCATCCGGGTCTTGCCGGGAGCCAAAATCTACCATTTCCGGATGGACACAAATCAGGTTTTTAAATTCAGTAATGGTAATTTGCGGTAGGATAGTGGCAATATCGCGCAGGACGCCGGAAAGATCGTTATGGATGCCTGCAAAACCTATCGGGACGCGTTGATGCTTCCCAAGGACGGTGGCACGGCCGCGCGGTGTCGGCTCCGGGTGGCACAGAGTGGTAACAACATCGCGCAGGACGCTGGAAAAATCGCTACGGATGCCCGCAAAATTTATCGGGACGTGTTGATGCTTCCCAAGGACGGTGTCACGGCCGCCCGGCGTCGGCTCCGGGTGGCACAGGGGGGAACAATATCGCGCAGGACGCGTCCTGTCTCCCCCAGGACGGCTTCATTCGTCCCAGGACGGCCATCGGCGCGGATTTCGCGTAATTTTACATGGTCTTTGATACACTGTCCCGGCGTCGGCGACGCCGGGTGGGGCACTGCTGCACGGCTGGTGCCCACCGGTCAGCGCCCGGCGTTTTGTTGGTTTTTAAGGAGCTGGGCCAGGGCGCGGGAGGCTTCTTTTTTTAGTTGTTTGTATCCGGCCGCCTTTGTAAAGGTCTGGCGGGCCGCGGTATAGTTTTTAAGCTGCCAATAACTGTAACCGGCCATGAGCCAGGCGCGGCCCATGTTTTTATGGTGGCGGGCCGTTTCTTCATATGCTGTAGCTGCTTCTTTATATCTTTCCATTTCATATAGCAGGTCGCCGCGCAGTACGTTGAGGGCCGGGTCTTTTAGACCGTTACCGTATTTATCAAGGCTTTTCAGGGCGTGATCGGGTTTGTGTTGTTGGAGATAGGCGCGCGCCAGCCGTTTGATAATCGCCGCATCTTTTTTATCGGCCAGAAACTGCTCGTAGAGGGGCGCGGCCTTCACCGGTATGTTTGCCTGGAGGTGGAGATCAGCCAGCAGTTTTTGTTCTTCCGGGGTCAAGGAAGTGAGCAGGCTGTAGATGGTGAGGGCGGCCAGGGCCTGGTCATGGCGCGCGCCCAGTAGATGGATATGGGTCAGCGCCTTCCACCAGAGCCGGTTGCCGGGTGATTCCCGGCTCAGGCGCGTTGCCAGGGTCAGGGCCTTGTTCGCCTTGTTTTGGTCCAGGTATTGATAGAGCAGGATTTCCTGCCACTGCGCCTGTTTGTCGCCGGTGTAATGACGGGTCAGGATCTCGATATGGGGCAATGCTTCTCTGTTTTTGCCCACACCGAGCAGCGCGTGAACATAAGTCTCCCGCCACGCCGGTTTGATCTTTTGTGGATGACGGACTAGCAGGGTAGCAAAGAGGCGGACGGTCTGGTGCGGCTTGTGGGCCATCAGGGTGGTGGCCGCAGCGTAGTAAAGTAGTTCACCCTTTGGGGGTTTTGAAAGCGCGTAGGCTTTTTGGTAGGAATGGGCGGCGTTTTCGTAGGCCCCGGTTTCGTACTGGCAGATGGCCATGTTTTGCCAGGCGGCCATGTGGAGCGGGTCGTAAGCGATCACCCGTTTATAGGCTGTCAGGGCCGCGTCATGCTTTGCTTGCAGGAGAAAACAGTTGCCCAGGGCAAAGTTGACGGCCGGGTGGTTATATACTTCTTTGGCGTCGCCGGTAAAGCGGCCCTGAAACTCGGCCAGGATGTCCGCCGCCGCCTGAAAGTCGCCTTTTGCCTGCAGCGGGGCCGCCTTGATGAGCACCATCCGCACCCGCAGGGGCAACGGGTCGGCAGCTTGCAGGGAAGGCACGGCCGGGCCGGTGAGCAAGGTAAGGGTCAGTAGTATAAAAAGGTTTCTGGTCAGCATCATCTCTTCAATTTAAAACGTACTGTCGTTTCCATCCAGGCCTTGACGGCCATGCCTTCAACTGTGCCCGGCTTGAAACACCATTTGCTTACACATTGGCGTACACTTTTATTAAATATATTGGCCGGTTCAGCCTCCAGAATGGAAATATGGCCCACCCGGCCCTGTTCGTCCACCAGAAAACGCACCTTGACCCAGCCTTCAATGCCGCGGCGTTGGGCCCGCAGCGGGTAGACCGGCGGAATACGGCTCAGGATGGTCAAGGGGGCATCGAGCTGGCCCATCGCCACGCCGTCCACGGCACCATGGAGGTTCATGGGGCCGGTGGCGGCGGCCGGCAGCCGCAGGTCTGTGGCCAGGGCCGGCAAGCGCTGGTTCAGCTCAAAGGGCAGGCTGAGTTTGGGCACGTGGGCGGTCATGGCCTGCCGGGCTGGTTTTGTTTGTGGCTCATGCTTCGGTGGTGGCGGCGGCTTTTTTTCCTTGCGCTTGACCAGAGGTTCCGAACGTTTGAGACGGACGACCTGGATCATGTCCATCATCCTGCCCGCCTGTGGTTTGGCATCGCTCGGGGTTATCAGCGCCGGCATGAGCAGAAAAAGCCCGGCGTTGGCCACCAGCGCCACTGCAATCGCCATGAGCCAACTGCGCTTCTGCCGCCAGTGCAGGGCCGGGAAAAAACGTCTTCTATTTCGTTGATAGCCGACAGCCATAGCCCTTAATCCTGATAGGTCTTGGCCGCCAGGCTGACATTTTCGGCCCCGGCCAGGCGGCAGCCATCCATGACACTGATGACAATCCCGGCATTCGCCTCCTTGTCGCTGACCACCACCACGCCGCCGTCGGGGTTTTCCGCCAGAGCGCGTTCCACATTGGCCCGCACCGCCCGCACGTCCACTTCACGGTTTTGCATGAAAATCCGGTTCTCCCGGTCAATGCCGATGATAACAGTAGTGCCGGCCTGTAGCTGGGCCGTGGCCGCCGTGGGCCGATTGACTTCGATACCCGACTCCTTGACAAAGGAGGTGTTGACCAGAAAAAAAATGAGCAGGATAAACACCATATCAATAAGCGGAGCAATATTGATTTCCGTTGCAGTGCGCCGGCTGCGCCGGGCAGCGGTTACATTAAGCATGGATAACTCCGGATTTAATTGTCAGTTGGCAGTCAATGTCATTAACTTAAGGCAGTGGCTCAGGGCTTTTGCCTGTAGCCGACATTTGTAAAACGTCCATACATTGCGGCGGGCCGCCGGAACGAGCGATTTGCGCATTTAGTTAGTGTCCATCCGGAAATAGCACTTTTTGGCCCCTGGCGGCGTTCTCGCATTTTTAAAATCCTCGACATAGCCTGCTATGCCTGCGGTTTAAAAAATGCTCGGGCCTTGCCAGGAATCAAAATCTACTATTTCCGGATAGGCACTAATTGGGCTTAATTCTTAATTTGGGATTCACGGGGCCTTGACGATCCGGCCGGATTTAATGCAGTTGGTGCACACCATGATGCGTTTCACGCTGCCATTACGGTTGGCCCGCACACGTTGCAGGTTTGGATTGAAGCGACGATTGGTTACGTTATGGGCATGACTGATATTATGCCCTTTCATTGGTTTTTTTCCGCAAATTTCACAAATCTTGGACATGGTTGAATCTCTCCTTATTAATAGCATTCAGGCACTAAAATAGGCGCTTTTACATCAATTTTGTTTAATTGTAAAGGGATTTAATTGTCAGCCTCGGCATTGGCCGCATCGCCGGCCAGTTTTTCCTTGCACGCGGCGATATATTGCAGCGCCTCGCGGTGAATTCCCACATCTGCATATGTCAAAATACTCTTGAAACGCGCCAGGGCTGCTTTGTAGTGTTTGGATTTGAAATAAAAACGCCCCACGTACAAATCATGGCCGGCCAGGCTTTTCAGGCAGGTTTTGATATGATCACGTGCCCGGTGGCTGTGGGCGTCGTTCGGAAATTGGCTGCGCAACCGGCGAAAGGCGTTGAGCGCGTTGCGGGCCGGCGCCTGATTGCGGTCGATAGTATCGATTTGTTCAAAGCTGCACATCCCGATCTGATAAATGACGTACGGAATCGCCTCGTTGCGCGGGTGCAGGTTTTCAAACTCTTCGTAGGCGAACACCGCTTCTTCGTATTCTTCTAATTTGTAATGCGCATCCGCCTTTTTGAGCTCGGCCAGAATCGCAAAGCGACTGAACGGGTACCAGTCTTTTAAGGTTTCAAACGCCTCGATGGCCTGGCGATAATTGCCGTTGTTGTACTCTTCCATCCCGTCAAAGGCCAGTTCCTGGGCATTGCGCTCTTCCTTGGTTTCGAAAAGAGCGCATCCGCTAAAAATAAAAACCAGCCCGATGCAAAGGTAGACAATTTGTTGTCTTGTGCTTCGACTTCGCATGTGTGCATCCCTTGCCCGGCCGCTGTTTAAAACAATCCGGGGCCTTTACACAAACAAGGCGGTGAATTGGGCCCATCACCGCCTTGAATCGCTGTTGTGATAAATTGTTTATCAAGGTGTCTAAACTAATTTTTTCAGGGCGTCTTCAAGCTTGGATTTGGCAACCATGCCGGTAATCTGATCCGCTACTTCGCCGTCCTTGAAAAAAATCAATGTCGGGATCGCCTTGATGCCGTATTTCCCGGGTGTCACCGGGTTATCGTCCACATTGCATTTTGCGAATTTGACTTTGTCGCCGAAAGTGCCGACCAATTCCTCGATGATCGGTGCGATGGCGCGGCACGGACCGCACCAGGGTGCCCAGAAATCAACCAATACCGGCATATCCGCTTTGAGTACATCGGAATCAAAGCTGCTGTCATTAATTTCGATTATACCGTCTCCCATTTTATACGTGTCCTTTCTGTTGTCTGGGTTGGCGGACCAGATCGAGATATCCTTTCCGCTACCTGCTTGCGCTGATCCTCATTCGGCGTCCGGCACCGACCCATCCGGTACGTTGCAGTCTTGCCGGGAAATTTCTTTTACCGCCAAAGCGAAGGTCATGGCAAGGTTCAAACAGTTTTTATTTTGGTGCGGAATTCTAATGTGCTTTAGGCCCTTAAAATTCTGTAGATAATAGTAACACCGCGGTCAAATGTCAACCTTCGGAACCAACAGCCTTATGGGGCATTGGCGCAGAGTGATCTTATCCTTCTAATGATCAGCCGCATTGACACCACGTGGTGGTTCTGCTAACGCTAATGGTCCGATACGTTTCACATCCTTGTTCGTTTCATCGCGCCACGGTTTGCGCCGACGCGCACACCGCGGTCAAAAGTTAGCATCCAGGCTGCTGTTCAACTCCGAACTTTCAACCTATGGCAAAGGACAAAAAACCGATGAATGATATATTGCGCATTGGCGCGCTAATCTCCGGCTCCGGAACAAATCTGCAGGCGATCATCGATGCCTGCGCCGAGCGTCGCATCGATGGTGAACTTGCGTTTGTGGGATCGGACAATCCCAACGCCACGGGACTTGCGCGTGCCGCCAAGGCAGGCATTGCCACGTTCACGGTTGACTACGCCACCATTATTAAACACTACAAAACTGCGCCCGAATTGGTGCTGTTGCCTGAAGACTTCGACCTCAACGCGGTGCTGTCGAAACAAACGCTGTTTGCGTCAAACTTTAGTTCCATTAAAACCAACCTGTTTTTCATGAGCCGCGCCATTGCCGAAGCCCAATTGCTGCAACACATGCGCCCGTATGAGTATGATCTACTTGTGCTCGCCGGCTTCATGCGCACCTTGACCCCCTATTTTCTCGATCAGGTCAACACCGACCCGGACTTGCCGCGCGCCATGAACATTCACCCGGCATTGTTGCCGGCGTTTCGCGGATCCGACGGTTACGGCGATACCTACCGTTACGGGTGCAAGCTGGGCGGCTGCACCGTGCATTTTGTCGACTACGGCGAGGACTCGGGCCCAATTATCGGCCAGAAAGCCTTTCCCATTTCGAGTGAAGATACTTTGGAGACCATCAAGAAAAAGGGCCTGAAACTCGAGTGGGAGCTGTATCCTGAGTGCATCCAGCTTTACGCGCAAGACCGTTTAAGGATCGTGGAACGGGAGCAGACGCTAAAAAACGGTAAAACCGCCAAACGGGCCGTGGTTCAAATTTTGCGGAAAACCTGAACGCGGGCTTCGGCCAAAACTGCAAAAACGGCCGGCTGTTGTTGGATCCGGCAGCCCGGCCCGGGCAAGCCGTCAGATTCGTCTGAGTTTTAAAACCTTATCGAAAACACCGGCCACGGTGGGTGTCAGCCGGGTGCGGCTGTAGGCGTCGCCGGCCTTTTTGATTGCCTCGGCCTGTGTCGGGTACGGATGAATGGTTTTGGCGATGGTGCCCAGTCCCGCGTCGGCGACCATGGCCAGGGTGATCTCCGAAATCATATCGCCGGCATGCCGGGCCACCATGGTCGCCCCAACGATTTTATCGGTCCCTTTCTTGACATAGACGTCCAAAAATCCGTCATCATCCCCTTCGAGAATGGCGCGGTCCACGTCGGCCATGTTGATGGTATACGTGTCGGTATCGATGCCCTTGTCCGCGGCTTCCTGCGGGTACAATCCCACATGGGCCACTTCCGGATCCGTGAACGTGCACCACGGCACGGTAAGAGCGGTGGTCTGGGCGCGGCCGAAGAACAGGGCGTTTTGGATCACGATACGGGCCGTGGCGTCGGCGGTGTGGGTGAATTTATAAGGATAGCAGATATCCCCGGCGGCAAAGATATTGGCATTGGAGGTCTGCAGGCGCTCATTGACCTTGACGCCGTTCTTGTCATAGTCAACGTCTGCCGCCTCCAAGCCCAGTCCTTCCAGATTGGGGCTGCGGCCGGCCCCCAGCAAGATCTGGTCAACCACTTCATCGTAGTGGTTGCCGTGGGAATCGACGACCAAATGGATACCGTCGGCTTGTTTGTTGATGGTAAGATTTTTCCCGCAACAGCGCAGTTTAACGCCGTCGCGCACCAGCTCCCCGGCCACGACCTCGGCGGCCCGGCGGTCTTCTCTGGGCATAATCCCGTGCATGGCCTCGATGAGGATCACGTCACTGCCGAAGCGGGCAAAACTCTGCGCCAGTTCACAACCGATCGGTCCGGCGCCGATGACCCCCAATCGCCGGGGCAGTTTTGTCAGGGAAAATACGGATTCATTGGTCAGAAAATCGACCTCGGCCAACCCCGGTATCGGTACTTGCGTGGCCCGTCCGCCGGCAGCGATACAGGCTTTGGCGAATTTTAACGTTTGCCCGCCGACTTCAACCGTATCACGGCCGGTAAAACATGCTGAACCGATAAACACATCAACGCCCAACTCCTTGAATCGTTGCACCGAATCATGCTTGCTGATCCCCGCCCGCAGGCGGCGCATCCGCTCCATCACGGCGGGAAAATCGACCGTGGTCCCTTCAGGCACCTGAACGCCGAAGCGACCCGCATCGCGCACATCGGCAACCGCCCGGGCCGCCCGGATCAGGGCTTTGGAGGGCACACAGCCGACATTGAGGCAATCGCCCCCCATCAGTTCGCGTTCGATCAGGGCCACCTTGCCGCCCAATCCGACCGTACCGGCGGCGGTCACCAATCCGGCCGTACCGGCTCCGATCACCACCATGTTGTACCGGCCTTTGGGGATAGGGTTGACCCAATCGGCCGGATGCACGTTGTTCAAAAGGGTTTGGTTATGCTGGTCCAGGGGTTGCGCTTGAATAAACGTGTTTTCGGATTCAGGCATAAGATTGACCTTTAACTTTCTTTAAGGATTGGAATAAGCGGCAATCGAAAAAGGCGCGCCAAAAATTTAGTCAAAGATAATACGCTCTGAAAAGAAGTCAAAAACTGATGCGGCCTGAACCAAAAGCTACTATTTCCGGATGGACGCAAGCTCGATCCGACGACCCACATTTGCACAGGCCGCGATGAGCCGACAAAGCCCGTAGCGCTAAAAATAGCGCCGGGCACCCAGGTATCGTTTTTGAAAGTACCCGTTGGACAGGGACGCGACGCGGATATGCTTGCCGCGGCCCGGCGCGTGGATGAAGTGGCCCCGGCCCTTGTAGATGCCCACATGGGAGACCTGCCGGCCGCCGTTGGTGGCAAAAAAAACCAGATCGCCCTTTTTAAGATTGCTGCGCTTGATGGGGGCGCCCAAACGATACTGGGCCCGCGAGGTGCGCGGCAGTTGCAGGCCGTTGAGCCGATAGACGGTCATGGTCAATCCGCTGCAGTCAAAACCGCTTTTGGCCGACGTGCCGCCCCACCGGTAAGGCGTGCCGATAAAGCGCCGGGCGGTATGCACAATATCGCGGCGCATGGCCAGCCGGTGGTCGGCAAGCGCGAGCCCCCGGGGGCCGGGCTGGACGATATAAAACGCGTCGAACAACCCTTGGGCTTGCAGACGAACAGCCCGTCGGCGCGCCGCCGGTTTCGATTCAAAGCGGCCAAACCGGACTTTATAAAGCCCGTCATGGTCGATGAAATGGTAGGCGCTCAGCCCGTTGGCCTTTAGATACTGCGCGTAGCGGGCAGCGCGCACCGGGGTGGAAAAGGCCCCGAGTTGAATGGTAAACCGGATGGACGGCAGGCTGGACGTGATGATGCCGGGCTTCGTCGGTGTCGGTGGCCGGGGGGGCGTCGGTGCGATAACCGCCGGACCGGCACATGCCGTGACCAGAGCGATGATAAAAAAAACAACCGGGCCGGGCCGGTTGTGCGAAGTCGATTTTACTTTTTCAGCTTTGATCAAGCGCATCCCGGAATCCTTATGGTTTGAGGCAATGTTGCGCCGAACCGGGCGGCCTGCTCGCAACGGCAGCATTGTGCGCATTGGACGCTTGATAAAAAGGGAGGTTTACAAAAACGCTGTCACGCCAGAATTCTGGCCATCATCGGCAACGCCACAAATGTACCGATGGTGCTGCCCAGGTTGGTAAACACGGTTACCAGTAAAATCCGCGTCACTTTGTTGCGCCAAAATCCGCGCACCGACCCGATATCGTCTTGCAGGGATTCAAAATCGATCACCTTGGGCTTGCGGGAAAAGGCCTCCACCAATCCTGAAACCCAGCCGGCGGCGATCATGGGATTGAGGGACGTGAGCGGTGCGGCCATCACCGAGGATAAAATGGTGAGTGGGTGACCAAAAGCGATCAGCGCCCCCAAACCGGCCAGAATCCCGTTGGCCAGAATCCACCATTTGAGCATGTCCTTGCCTTTGTCGGCATCACCAAAATAAAAACCGGCGGCAAACAGACCGATTATCAGGGTCGGCAACAGCCACTTGATCACTTTGGTGCTCTTTTTCTTGGGCGGAATGGTCTCCAGTTCGGTCAAATCGTTATCCTGCTCCCAGTGTCTGATTATTCCGGGAACATGCCCGGCCCCCACCACCGCCACAATCCGTTCGCCGGGGGCGTTTTTGATCTTCTCGCGCAAGTACGTGTCCCGCTCGTCGATGAGGATCGTCTTTAAAGCCGGCAGGGATTTGCCGACTTCCGACAGCAGCGCTTCGAGTACATCCTGTTTTTTCATCCGCTCGATCTCGGCTTCATCGATCTCATCGACCTCGCCGGCGGACAAAATCAATTGAAACAGGATTTTCACCTTGTTCCAGAAACTCATGGTGCGCCAAACCCGGCTCAGGGTCACCCGGATATCACGATCGGCCAATTCCAGTCCGGCGCCGTTTTGCTCCGCCGCGTCAATGGCCCGGATCATCTCTTCACCGGGACGAATATCCATTTTCTGGGCGATACGTTTCTGAAATGAAGCCAACAGCAGGTTCGACAACAGCAAGAAGGCTTTTTTCTCCTTGACGACCTTGATGATATCCATCTCCTGCCAACGGTTTTTCTGGCGAATGGTCTGAAACCGCGACGGGCAGAGTTCCACGCAGACCGTATCCGGTTTTTCGGTATCGATCACAAAAGTCACCAGATCGGCGCTTTCCTTGGAAACATGGGCTGTGCCGACCAGCACAATCTTTTTATCCTGATAAGTCAGCCGGTGCACATTGTCATTGGGGGGGGTATTGTCTGTCATGGGAATTCGGTATATAGTCCTTAACTTGTGTCCTTTTGTTTTCGGATGGACATTGAACTGAATTTTCACGCAACGCGCAAGTAAAAATAACTATTATACTTGGACGGTCAATGCAAGGCGAAAGCCGTCCCTGGTTATCCGAGGTCAAAACCCCATGGCACCCGCATCCGGCAACGCCACCTTTTACATCGACACCGAACCCTACTACTTGAAGGTTAAAAACGAATGCGATCTATTTCGGGCAGCCGACGCCGCCGGTCTGCCGGTGATGCTCAAAGGGCCCACCGGGTGCGGCAAGACCCGCTTTGTGGAATATATGGCCCACAGCCTCAAACGGCCGCTGATCACCGTGGCCTGCCACGAAGACCTCTTTGCCTCGGACCTGATCGGGCGCTACCTGTTAAAAGCCGACGAGACCGTCTGGATGGACGGGCCGCTGGCCACCGCCGTGCGCATCGGAGCCATTTGCTACCTGGACGAAATTGTCGAGGCGCGCAAGGACACCACCGTGGTCATCCACCCCTTGAGCGACAACCGCCGCAGTCTGGCCATCGACAAAAAAGGCGAGGTCATCCAAGCCCATCCGGATTTTCGTCTGGTGATTTCATACAATCCGGGCTACCAATCCGTGCTGAAAGATATGAAGCAAAGCACGCGCCAACGTTTTGTGGGTATTGAATTTGATTATCCGCAACCGGACCAGGAAGCGCGAATCGTGGCCACCGAGGGCCGGATCGCCATGGACACGGCCGTACGATTGGTGGCGCTGGCCCGGCGCATCCGCAATATCCGCGAACACGGCCTGACCGAAGGGGCCGGCACCCGCTTGCTGATTTACGCCGCCCGTTTGATCGGCAATGGTGTCGAACCGCAAAACGCTTGTCGGGCGGCGGTGTGCCTGCCCCTGACCGACGATACCGACCTTCAGGAAACCTTGTCCGATCTGGTTGATGACATTTTTTTGCCTGCCAGCCTATGACCGACACACCGAACCATTGGCCGACCGAATCCCTTGACGCGCTGGCCGATGCGTCGCCTGAAACGGCTGAGTGGATAGCCCGGTGTCTGGTGCAGCGCGATCTGGCGCCCCAGAATCCGGTGGCCGCCCTGTGGATCGCGGATACCTGCTGGGCGCTCGCCATTCAAGCCGACTTTGGAAAGTGCGTGGCCCGGGGATACGCGGTGCTTATAAAACACCGGCCGGCGCAGCTCGACCGTTATCACGACCTGATCCGCAAAGCCGGTCAAACCGGCCCCACTTTCGGCAGCCTCATGGCGCAGCATGCCCCGCCGGTGCTCAAACACCGGCAACCCGGCTTGTGGAACGCCTTTAACCGCGCGGTGCGCACCATGCAGGCCAAAGGCAATTACACGCTCAAGGCGCCGCTGCAAGCCCTGACCGGCCTGCTGAACGGTGAGCGGCAAACCGCCGACGGGGCGGCCTATCTAGCCCTGTTGCACGAAGCCTTTGCCCTGCCGCTGACGTACAACCAGTCCCTGCGCTGGTCGCACAGTCTGCCCCGTGCCGTTGAGTCGATGGAACCGGTCAAGCGAATCAGCCAGATCCAGGCGTTGCGCCGCCTGCTGCCATGGGGGCATGATGGTGTGGAGGCCTTGCTGACCGGATTGGCCAAACGCCTGCACCTGCTTGCACCCGGCGCCCTCAACCGGTTTGTCGATGAAGCGCTGGAAAAATTTAACCGCAATCCGGTTCTGGCCCTTAAATTTCTGGCGTTGACATCCAGCACGGGGATGGATATCTGCGACGCCCTGCAAGTGGTGGTGCCGCTAAGCCGGGTGAAGGCCCAATTAAGCCGCTATTTGCAGGCACGCACCGGGTTGCCGCTTTCGATCAAGCCGCTTGGCGCAATCCGGCACAAAAACGACAATGAATGCCTGGTCTGTTCCGACAGTCAGACAATCTATCTGGCCGATCAAATCGGATTGTTCAGCGATCAGGGGAAAAACAAGGATCTGTACCGTCAGCTCGTCTGTCTGGAAGCCGGACTGCATGAATTTGGCACTTTTGATTTTGATCTGGAAAAAGCCCTGGAACGCTGTCCGGCAGGCTGGGGCGACCAGGCCCGTCAGTCTTGCGGTTCCGACCTGGAACGATTCTGGGCCGGTTTTGACCGGCCTGAATTGGCTGCCGATCTGTTCCAGATATTTGAAGACTGCCGCATCCTGGTTTGCCTGCAAACCGAGTATCCGGGTCTGGTGCGCCGCCTGCGGCCCTTGCTGCGGGATCGTTTTCAGCAACAACGGCAACCGGACGACCCGCGCCATATGCTGTATGACGCCCTTGTTCTCGCATCCCCGGCATTTTCATCCGACGCCGGTCCCCTGCAAACGATGACCGTTCACGTGAAAGCCCGGCTGACAGCGGCTCCGGAGGTAACGACCTGCGCCGTGCTGGTCCAACGCTGGTACCCGGACGTAAAAGCACGCTGGATGCAATGGCGACGTGGTGACGGCGATGCAACCTACCCTCTCATGCCGACCCCCTTTGGTCGCCGCTTGCGACCCGACCTGGCCTGGGTCCGGCAAGCCCCCTGGGATCGCAAAGCACGCGAAGTAACACGCCGGCTGCGCAAACACGGCATCAAAATCTACAAAGGTGATGTTCGTAAAAAGTTAGCGCAGACCCAAGGCCGATTGACCACCGGTGATGTGCAGGCGCTGGTTGTAAAAACAAAGCCACACAGTGGCGGGTCCCAACCGCCGGTTCTTTCAACCATTGAAACCGATCTGGCCGACCTGCTGACACCCGATCATGCCGACCCCGCAGCCGGCGCGGGCGACCACGAAGGAGACGTTTACCAATACCGGGAATGGGACAACCGGCTCCAGGACTACCTGCCCCAACATACCCGCGTTATCGAACGCACGCCGGAGCAAACGCTTGATACGTTTTACCAGCGAACCTTGCAAGACCATCACCACCACATCGCGCGCATCCGCCATGCCTTCGAGCTGCTGCGCCCACAGGGCTTGCAGCGGTTGCGGCCCTGGGTGGAGGGTGATGAATTCGACTACCGGGCCCTGCTTGATTTTGCCATCGACAAACGCGCCGGGCTGCTCCCTTCGCAACGGCTTTACATTAAAAAACTCAAACAGAACCGGGATGTGGCCGTGCTGCTGCTGGTCGATCTGTCACGCTCCACGGCCAATGCCGTGCAAGATGACGGGGCCAGTGTGCTTGACATCGAAAAACAGGCCATTGTACTTTTTTGCGAAGCACTCACTGTGGTCGGCGATGCCTTTGCCATCGCCGGTTTTTCCGGCAGTGGCCGCACAAGGGTGGACTATTTCAACATCAAGGCTTTTGAGGACCCCCTTGACATTGCCGTCAAGCAGCGCATCAACGCCTTGACGCCCCAGCGCAGCACCCGCATGGGGGCCGCGGTGCGCCATGCCGGCACGCGCCTTAGCCGTGTGGCCGCCAAAACCAGAATTCTGCTTGTTTTAGGGGACGGGTTTCCCAATGACGTGGGCTACAAACACCAATACGCCATCGATGATACGCGCAAAGCGATCTTTGAGTTGCGCGCGCAAAACATTCATGTGCGCGGCATAACGGTCAACCTGGTTCATGAATCCCGCCTGGACGACCTTTACGGCCACGTTCATCACAACGTGATTTGTGATGTGCGCCACCTGCCGGAAAAGCTACTTAAAATCTACAGCGGATTGACGCATCAGACCCATCTGCGCTAGTGTCCATCCGGAAATGGTAGATTTTGGCTCCCGGCAAGGCCCGAGGATTTTATTAAAAATACGAGAACGCCGCCGGGGGCCAAAAGATGCCATTTCCGGGTGGGCAGGCGCTAATCGTAAAGCAGACAAACGAAAAAAGGACTGTTATGCAGATTCATGACGACATTTTTGCCTGGAAGGGCTGGGGTGGCCGGTTTCAGCTTGGCAGTGGCAAATGCCGGCTCAGGATCTTCGACCTGACCGACAGCCGCGAGAGGACGGCCACCTTGCGGCCCCTCATTGTGCTGGTCAGCGATGTGCCGGATTCGCCCATGTCGGTGCGCAGTTGCGCCGGGCACATCGCCACCACCGTTACCGCCGAGTTCAATCTTGATCATCACCGCACGCTCTTTGTCGAATACTACCCGCCAACCGCCTATGGCGACCACAGTCAACATCACATTGCCGAGCGGTATGATGCCGTCGATTTTACCTGGATTGAAAACCGGGCCATCCAACCGCGCTGGCGCACATTGAAACCACCCCTGCTGGATTTGGTTGAATCGATTAACGGTTAGGTTTGTTGAAAATCCGGGCTAGGCGATGTTTGCAGCGATCTCCGCCAACGCCCGCTTCATCTGGCGAAGCGCCTGCCGGATGCGGTGTTCATTTTCCACCAGGGCCAGGCGCAGATAGCCTTCGCCTTCCTCGCCGAAGCCGATGCCCGGGGCCACGGCAACGTTGCCGCGCTGCATGAGTTGAATCGCAAACTCCATGGACCCCATCTTGGCATAGGGCTCCGGGATTCTGACCCACGCGAACATTCCGGCTTTGGGCGGGTCGACTTTCCATCCCAGGCGTTGCAGCCCATCGCACATCACATCCCGGCGCTGACGGTACCGTTCGGTCTGGGCCACGATATGCTCGTCACAGTGCCGCAAGGCCACGATCCCGGCGATCTGCACCGCCGAAAAGATGCCGTAGTCATAGTACCCCTTGATTTTGGCCAATGCGCCGATAATTTCACGATTGCCCACGCAGTAGCCCAGACGCCAACCGGCCATGTTGTAGGATTTGGAGAAGGAGCCGAATTCCACTGCCACGTCCAGAGCCCCCTTGACCTGTAAAAAGCTGGGCGCAACGTAGCCGTCAAAGGTGATTTTGGAGTAGGCGAAATCGTGCAGCACCATGAACTGAAACCGTTTGGCCAGCTTGACGATCTCTTCGTACAGGCCGATGTCGCCCAGTTGGGCCGTGGGATTATGCGGATAATTTAAAATCAGCAGTTTGGGCCGCGGATAGACATTTTCACACATGTTGACGATCCGTTGTAAAAACTGCTCTGGTTCGCCCAGGGGCACACGAATGACGCTGCCACCGGCAATGATCGCCGCGTAGATGTGCACCGGAAACGCGGGCGCCGGCACCAAAATAGTGTCGCCCGGCCCGATCAACGCCAATGATAAATGGGACAAGCCCTCCTTGGAACCGATGGTGCAGATGATTTCAGCATCGCTATCCAATGTGACATTGTAATCCTTGGCATAGACCTTGGCGATTTCACGCCTCAGGTTGCGCAGCCCGTCGGCCGCCGGGTAGCGATGGATTTTGGGATCCTGGGCAACTTCGCATAATTTGTCGATCACCGGTTCCGGGGCCGGATCAACCGGATTGCCCATGCCCAGATCGATGACATCATCTCCCTGCCACCGTTTTTCCATTTTCATTTTGTTGATCATGCCGAAAAGATAGGGGGGTAACTGGTTCATACGACGAGCAAATTGAATCGGATTCGCATCTGCCATCACAATTCTCCTTTCAGGTTTGGGCACCAACAAAAAACCCCGAACCTGGTTTCCGGTCCGGGGCTTGAAGCCGTGCGCCACGGTCCGGTCCAACCAGTCCATGGCGTCGGTTGCAGTTTAGGGCAAAAGGATTATTCGCCGTCGACCGCCGCCAGAACTGGCTTTTCGGTGGCCGTCGCGTAAAAGTATGTCACGGTTTTCACTTGACACTCCTTGACAAATATTGCTGTCACCATATCCATTTTACCTTTAAAAGTCAACGTGTTAAAACAGCAGGCACATATTCGCGAGTGTCCATCCGGAAATGGCATCTTTTGGCCCCCGGCGGCGTTCTCGCATTTTTAAAATCCTCGACATAGCACGCTATGCCTGCGGTTTTAAAAACGCTCGGGCCTTGCCGGGAACCAAAATCTACCATTTCCGGATGGACACTAGCTAATCGTCCGGCGCCAACCGTTTGCCCAGACTGACCACCTCATCGTGTTTAAAACCGATGCGACGATAAAACGTTATAACTTGGGAATTGCCGGCGCGTACCTGCAAATTGATCTTCGGACATCCAGCCTTGCGCAGGGCCTGTTCAGCGGCGGCCATTATTTTACGGCCGATTCCCCGGCGGCGCATGTCCGGCGCCACCGCCAAATAGTTGATCCAGCCACGATGCCCCTCATAACCGGCCATACAGGTGGCCACGATACGGTCTTGTTGGACGCCAACCAAAAAAAACTCCGGATTGACCTTGAGTTTGCGTTCAATATCCCGCTCGGGATTGTTTTGTGGCGTCACAATCCTGCAGTCGCGCCACAGGGCAACAATTTGAGACGTATCGGCGGTTCGCATCGGTCTGATGATAACATCGGACATTGTGTATTTCCATTCAAAGGTCGGTTAAAACCTGAAAAAAGTCGGGCGGCGCCGTCCGCTATTTCCGGATGGGCACGAGTTAAAAGGGCCAGATTCGGGGAATAAATAGGGTCCCCAGGGCAAGCACCAAAAGATTCAACGGCAGGCCCAGTTTCAGGTAGTCGCTGAACCGATAGCCGCCCGGTCCGTAGACCAGCAGGTTGGTCTGGTAACCGATGGGGGTGGCAAAGCAGGCGCTGGCGCCGTAGCAGACGGCGATGATAAATGGCTTGGGATCCACGCCAAGGGTTTGGGCGGTGGTAATGGCGATGGGCAGCAGCAAAACCGCCGTGGCGTTGTTGCTCAGGATCTGGGTGCTGATGCTGGTCAGCAACATGAAACCGGCCAGGACCACCTGTGGGCCGGCCCCGTGGAAAAAATCGAGAAAGCCGCGGGCATACACCACGGTGGCCCCGGTTTTCTCCATGGCGCTGCCCAGCGCAATGGTGCCGGCGATCAACAGCAATACGTCCGGCTCCAGGTAACGGTAGGCGTCGCGCAGCCGGATGCAGCGCGTGGCCGCCATCAACAGGACTCCAGCCAGGGCGCATTCCATGATACCGGCCACGCCGCTGGTGGCTCCGGCCACGATGCCGGCGAAAATAGCGACGGCCCAGCGGGCTTTGCTTTTGTCGATGATGGCGTGATGAACATCTTCCAGGATGATAAAATCGTTGCCCTGGCGCAGCCGGTCCAGCTTGGCTGCCGGGCAGCGTACCAGCACGATATCGCCCAGGCGCAACTTGACATTCTGGATCTTCTGTTCCGAATAGTGCGATTGGCGGCTTTTGATGGCGATGATGTGAATCTGCGGATCGCCCTGCAATTCGGTGGACAGGAGGCGGCGGCGCACCAGCGAAGAGTGTGGCGGAATGATCAACTCCACGATTAAATCGTCGTCAGCCCGGCCGAAAGCGATCCCTTCCCCGGCATGGGGCAGCTTGACCATGCCGTTTTGCAGAATGCTCAGCAGGTCGTCCACCGCGCTTTTCACCAGCAGGATATCCCCGGCGGCGGCGGTCTGCGGTTCACGGTGGGGGTCGAAAATATGCGATTCGCGAATTACTTCGATCAGTTCCAGGGTCGGATGACGGCTTTGCAACGCCGCCACCGGGTCCCGGCCGATCAGCCGGCTGTCCGCCATGACTTCCAGTTCGGCCAGGTAGCGTTTGGTTTCTTGCTCCACCTCGCACACCGGCGCAACCCCGGCCGGCATCAACCGGGGACCGGCCAACAGGATAAACACCAGACCGGCCGCCGCTATGAGCACGCCCAATCCGGCTAACTCGAACATACCCAGGGGGCCGTAGCCGTAGGCGGCGCTCAAGTCGCTGACAATGATGTTGGTGGACGTGCCGATCAGGGTGCAGGTGCCGGCCAGAATTGATGCGTAGGAGACCGGGATCAGCAGTTTGGAAGGCCTGAGATTGTATTCGCAGCTCAGCCCCATGACAATCGGGATAAACAGGATCACCACCGGCGTGTTGTTGATAAACGCCGAAGACAAGGCCACCATCAGCAAAATGACAATAACCGCCAGGCGGCTGCTGCCGCGTGAAAATCGCAATACGCCGGCAGCGATAAACTCCACGGCACCGGTGCGCATCATCCCCCGGCTCACAAGAAACATGGCCCCCACGGTGATCAGCGCCGGATTGGCGAATCCGGCCACGGCCTGTGTGGGTGTCAGGATGCCGGTAAGAGACAGGATCACCATCAACCCGATGGCAACGCGGTCCACCGGAATTTTCTCCGTGATCAGGAAAAATAGCGCCGCCAATAAAATCGCGGTTACAATCAATATCGACGTGTTCGGGTCCATGGCGTTTTTTAAAAACGGTGATGAAAGCAGAGCCGGGGTAGGTCGGCAGCCGCGCTACGATGTTTAGTGTCCATCCGGAAATAGCACCTTTTGGCCCAGGTCGGCGTTCTCACGATTTTGAAATCCTCGACTTAGCCTTGCTGCGCCTGCGGTTTCAAATTCGCTACGGCCTTGGTTTGAACCAGAATTTACTATTTCCGGATAGACGCCAGTTAGCGTCGGCGATGCCTGGCACGCTCTTCGTCGGATAAAATAATGCCGCCGGGCGGGGCTCCTCCCCGCCCGCCGCCGAAACCGCCCATATAGCTCGGGCCGGTGTTATGGCCTTTGCCCCTGAATCCACTGTAAAACAGGTGACCGACCCAGGCAAACAGGAATCCCGCGCCGCTACCGACAATCAGGAACATAACCACGAATTTAAAGGATGCGGAGATAAATAAGCCGTAAAGCAGCGGCAGTAGAACCGCCCCGACCGCCGCGCCGATGACCGGACGACGACAGCCTGCCAGGGAGGTAGCGACCGCCATGACAATAAAGATAGTTACTAAGTCCATTAAATTTTCACCAACTCATAGGCCCGCTGACCGACGCCCAGCTCTTCGGCGTACTGCAACTGAATCGGCCAGTCGATATTGGGATAGAGCCCCTTGAATTTGTCCTGACCGGGTTCCCGGTTTGATTTCAGGCAGCAGTCGGCCAGGGCCGGTTCGGTGTTGACCAGATCGGCCGAAGCCTGATCCAGGGCCACCGGGTCAAGGGAAGCGGTGACACCGATATCGCGCACAATGGGCGCATCGTTGGTGGGGTAGCAGTCGCACGCCGGGGAGACATTGGTGATAAAGTTCAAAAAGAGGCTTTTGCCTTGCTTGTTCTGAAGAACACCGTAGGCGTATTCGGCCATCATCTCCAAAAAGGTCGGCACTGATTGATTCCATTGGATCTGGATGGCTTCCTGCTCACAAATCAGGATGCATTCACCGCAGCCGATACAGCTATCAGCGTCGATGCGGGCCACGCTCTCCACCATCGACAGCGCTTCCTGGGAACAATGCACAAGGCAGGCTTCACAACCAATGCATTTTTTCTTGACCACCTTGGGCGACAGATTGGAATGCTGGGCCAGCTTGCCTTTGCGCGAGGCGCACCCCATGCCGGTGTTTTTGATGGCCCCGCCAAAGCCGGAAAGCTCGTGCCCCTTGAAGTGGGCCACTGAAATAAACGCATCCGCTTCAACAATTTCAGATCCAATGTACACGTCTTCAAAGTGCTTCTTGTCGATCCGCACCGCGGATTCGCTTTTGCCGCGCAATCCGTCGGCAATCACCAGGGGGGCTTCCACCACCGAATACGCGAACCCGTTTTGAATGGCGGTTTGCAAATGCGTGGGCGCATCGCTGCGCGTGCCCGCGTAAACGGTGTTGCAATCGGTTAAATAGGGAATGCCGCCCAATGCCTTGATCGCGGCCACCACCTGGCGCAAGTAAACCGGCCGCACAAACGCGGCATTGCCCAGCTCGCCGAAATGCAGTTTAACCGCCACCATATCTCTCTGGGCGACGGTCTGCGCCAGCCCGGCGGTTTGCATCAGGCGGTCGAGTTTGCGGATAAAATTTTCTTTGAAGTTGGCTCTCAGATCGATGAAATAGACTTTACTTGGCATGCGGCCTCCTGTTACATGTTTGTTTGGCTTGAAGAACACCTGCAAAAACGTTAACGGCCCGTCCCTGCAAAGTCAATGGTTTTCCCGTTCGGCCAGGCAACCGGGGCCGCCGGCAAAAGAACCATGAACATGACCGTATTTGAAATCCGGCGTCACACCCTGCGCCGCATCTACGCGCTTTACGAAGAATTTCTCACCGGCCACAGCATAGCCTGCGTCAAAGGGTGCGCCCACTGCTGTACCGGCAGGGTAACCTTGACCACCCTGGAAGCCTACGAGCTAATCAGCAATTGGGAATCGGCGCAACGCGCTGCATACGGGCACACCGTGAAAGACCTGCAAAACCGCCCCCGCTTCCAACCCCGTTTTACCACCAACCAGATCGCCGGGTTGTGCGCCCAAGGTCGGCAATGCCCTGAAGAGCCGCCCCCCGCAGACGATGGCGGTGTCTGCGCTTTTCTATCCGCCGGTCAATGCCCCTTTTATCCGGCACGCCCCTTCGCCTGCCGCTGCATGGTATCGCAGAGCGTTTGCCGTACCGGCGGCAGCGCCCTGGTCGATCCGTTGATTCTCTCCGCCAACACCGTCTTCATGCAGTTCATCGAACACATCGACCTGATCGGTGCCTCCGGCAACCTGATCGATGTCCTGGCCGCGCTTGCGACCGATGCCGATCGCAGCGCCTACACGCACGGTGCATTGACGTGGGAAAACACCCCCCTGATCGCCAACCAGCCTTTAAAAACCCTGATGATTCCGCCGGAACATCGCAACGCCCTGATGCCGCTGGTGCAGCAGATTCAACAAATCCGGGTTTAAGGGCCGTTTCCCATTTTCGGATTAGGCACGCGCTATATCCGGCTGCGTATTTTTATCAGGATAAAAAGCAGAACCACAAAAAAGCCGGTGGCGATAATGCCTCCCGGCAACCAGGGGTATTGGGTGCTGACCTCTTTGGGAAGGACGACCGCGCCGCCCAGCGCACTCAGGGCCACGGCGGCGGCCAGCCCGCCCAGCTCCCAGGCAAGTACGTGCAGCGGGTCGCGGGCCGCGATAATCGGCTGCCAGGGCTTGATCTTTAAATCGAGGCGTGTTTGCAAATCCAGCGTTATCCACGGCAACGTCAGAGCCTGGTAGGTGTCCACCGGGCAGGGCGGCGTGAAGTAATTGTACATTGTCTTCAACGGCAGCTCGCTATCGGTATCCAGGGAAAGACAGCGAATGCTTTTACTCCCCTTTTCACCGATGAGTTTGACTTTGTCGCCGGGCTGGATGCCGATGACTTCCATCGACCGGGGCGTCATGCGGGCGATGGGGGTTTCCATGTCCTGGATCATGGCGTGGTGAATGATGCACACCTGGTATTGCTGTTTGAGCATCCGGGCCAGAAACGACGGGCCGGTAAAACGGGACCGGCGAATGCGCACCGGATACTCAAGGGCAATTTGCTCGTCCGGATCGTAGACCAGTTCCTTAATGCCGAGCCCTTGCATGATTTTTTCCAGACAGATGGCTTGGCGCAAGGTTTGGTCCAGGCTGACGGTATCGTTGTCAAGCGTATGATCGACACTCAAGCACGCCAAAACCGACGCCTGATTGTAGGTAACATTCAGATACGTGCCGTCCCAGGCACCGAGCGTACCGGCGTTGCGCGGCGACAACCGTGCAATAAAGGTTCCCCGCGAACCGGGCCGGGTGCGGGTCGGGCGCACCCGATGGCAATCGATAAATTTGGCCGCTGCTGACTGCTGCAAAAGAGCCCCCCTTTGTTTGAAGATTACGGTCCGGTCAGTTCTCCCTGGGCATTTACCGTCAAGTAGCCCATCCTGCCATCCAGAAACCGGATGAGTTGCCGGCGCAAATCCTGGTCCTGCTGTAACAAACGGTGGCGCTCGGCAATTGAGGTACCCATCAGCAAACCGGCCTGATCAAAAACAAGACGCAACACTTGTGGCTGGTCCATCACCGGCCATTGCGGCCCCTTGCGGGCAAACATTTTCAACTGCACCGGACAATTCCGGTACGCCAGAATCTGGGGATCGAAATAGGCGGTAAGATCATCGATCAAAGGGCCGCCATCAACGTGAAACTGCTCCGGCACTGCGATGCGCCGGTAGATCTTCCCGAGCTTTTCGCTCTTGTCCATATGCGCCAGTTGCGCATCCGTGAGCATGGTGACCGACAACCAGGAAACTGCACCGGGTTGGT
The DNA here is from genome assembly GCA_028282295.1 of Desulfobacterales bacterium. Lineage (GTDB taxonomy): Bacteria > Desulfobacterota > Desulfobacteria > Desulfobacterales > JANQIE01 > JANQIE01. The sequence goes on from JANQIE010000059.1 coordinate 22,488, forward strand.
GCAGGTAGGTTGCCGGCAAGGCGCCATAGTGCACCAGATGACGCGAATAAACCACCGCCGTGTTGGGCAGCGTGCCCACGAAAACCGGCAACGCCACGTCGAGCTGATCGCCGTATTTTTCCGCCAGGCGCCCCGGACATCCGTTTGAGCCGACAGCCAGCACCGCGTGCCGTGCGGCCAGGGGCGCATTGTTGCGCGCCGTCAAAAACGCGTCAAGGGTGACCGGCCCGGCGGCGTCATCCAGCCAAAGATCGGACACGGTGCGGCTGCGCGGCCGGATCCGGTGCACGCACCCCTGGTAGTACACATAGGAATATGCGGGCCGAAGTCCCGGATACGCCAGGGGCGCATGTTCCGCGCCGGGAAATTCGGCGGCAGCCTCGCTTTCCATAAAAGGATGAAGACGAAAGAAGTCATCCACAATGGCATTGAAACCAAACGCCAGTTCGGTTTGAGCGGCCCGCTTGCGGGTAAACCATTTCATGCGTTGGCCTTCGGTGAGCGTGAGGGCGTTCAGATCAAGATCGATCGACGCCCAAAACGTATGCTCAATCCGGTCCGGCAGGTCGTACACCTTGAATAGTCTGACATCTTTCAAGTGCAGACCGATCTCTTCGCGCATTTCACGCACAATCGTTTCATGGGGCGTTTCACCCGGTTCCACCGTGCCGCCGGGCAGATCCCACATCCCCGGATACGCGATGGTGGGAATATCGTCCCGTAAAATCAAGGGGAACTGCCGTTGGCTGTTGAGCAGAAATATGCTGGTGCCGTTGATACGCTCGTTCCGTTTTTGCTTGGCTGTCATACGTTTCCTCTCAATGCGAGTTTAGGGCTCGCGCAAAAATAATTTCCCAAATCCGGGCGCCTAGAATGTGAAATTATTTTTGCACGAGCCCTTACCCGGTCGACCGGCCTTATTTGTGCGTCTGTTGCATGATGTCGGGATGGGCTGCAATACTTCGGCGGTGCTCTTTGGCAAGGGTCAGATATTCCTGCACCGGCAAGTCGAGCAGTTCCAGAATCGACGGATCCAGGTCTTTCTTTTTAACGGCCGGAGCGCCGGCGACCAGCTCAAAGGGGCCGATGGCCTGGTTTTCCTTGATCACCGCCCCGGCGGCCACCACGCAACCGGTTTTAACCGTCGCCCCGGAAAGCACCACGGCGTTCATGCCGATCAGACATTGGGGCTCAATGGTGCAGCCGTGCACAATGGCGTTGTGCCCCACAGTGACATCGGCCCCGATTACGGCCGGTTTACCGTGATCCACGTGAATTGTGCAGTTGTCCTGAACGTTGGTGTTGGCACCGATGTGGATGGGGGCGGTGTCGCCGCGCACCACCGTGCCGTACCAAATGCCGGCGCCCTGCTCAATGGTAACGTCTCCGATGATCACGGCTGTGGGGGCGATAAACACGTTTGGGCCGATCCGCGGCTTTTTATCCTTGAAGCTCAGTATCATGTCTTTCTCCTTTAGTTGGCAGCGAACCAAGGTTGGACGTAACCGTTCACGGGGTAGACACCGGATTTACGATAGGTATTTTTTATTTCGCGCAGAGTTCGCAGAGTACGCATTTTTACCCTCTGCGAACTCTGCGCCTCTGCGTGAAACGTTTCAGTTCTCTGATGTCCAGTTTTTTCATTCTGTGCGTAAGCACAGAGGGCATGAGACGTGATCGTGCCATTACTCTGTGAACAGTTATGGTTGACCATTTCGCTACCATACTGCCGATACCCTGACAATTGCAACCCGGTTAAAGTTTTTTGCCAGGGTAACCGCGTTAGGAAATCATCCGGTTGGCGGGCACGACCCACCCGCAATTACCGCCGGTTGGCTCGTAGGGTGGGTCATGCCCACCAGATAGAGCTATTTGCATTAAAATGATATCCAAATGCGGTTACCGCCGGGATAACCACAATGCCATCAATAAGGAGAATTGAGATGACGGATTTGAATTCGATTCAATTTATTTGTCGTATCAACAAATTGAGAATGAGAAGTGGTGGTGGACGATGTTATCGAGATATGTGCTTCCCGTCGGGAAATATTCAGGCTTTTCTTGATGCTTGTTTGGAGTCCGTAATTCGTTTCAGGGTTAAAAAAATGCCGAAAAAGCAGATGACAAAACCGACCAGTTCAACCAGAACCGGCACCGTGCCCTTGAGAAGATAAACGTAAAGAACACCGAAGATAGGTTCCATGATAATGATCTGGCCGGCCACGGTAACCGGTAGTTTTTG
>JANQIE010000130.1 GCA_028282295.1 Desulfobacterales bacterium
GCACGCCAAGGGCCTGTTCACGAAAGATCAGGGCGACTACCGCGTGGCGGTGATCGATGACCGGCTGATCGTGCTCGGCGCCGACGGCAAACCGGTGTCGCCCCGCTGGGGGATCGAGCCGGTCAAAACCGAGGACGGCTATCTTTATCTCAGCTATCCCCGCTTGACTGGTGAAGGGTTAGGGCACTCAAAACCGCTTGATCCTCATGTAAATTCCACCTCAATCGATCAGTATCTTGGAGAGTATTGGGGCATGATGAGATACGGAAATCCGCGTCTGCCGACGAACACGACGTTGACACAGGAGGCACAGGATTTGTTGATCTACATGGCCTATTTAAACAAAAAGGGCGACCTACCCTATCGACACATCAGTCCCGACGAGGGGGCCAGCGTTCGGTATCTGTTCGAACGATTGGATGCGTTAAAAGATCACTTTCCCAATGATCTTGTGCCATTGATACTCAAGGCGGATTTAAGTGATGTTTTAGGACGTACGGGGTACCTTGAACGTTCCCTTGATGCGATGGATGAAACACAAATACTGAAGTTCTATGAACTGATCTCCGCGCAGCCTAAATGGCCGAATTCGAAAGACCCGGTCGACTTAGCAAGCTTTAACAAATCATGGAACAAAGTGACGAATTTAAACGATACTACCGATGCAGAACTCCAACAGTTTGTGGCAATGTTTGACCCGCGGTCATTCTATTTTTCCGAATACAAGAAATTGAGCGATCAAATAGAATCAACGACAGTTCAAGGCCTTCTAAGCGATCTGGCGCTACATAGATCGTTTAAAGACATAATGCGCGTTAACAACCTGTCGATCCATCCGCAAAATATTGATACGATCAGAACTGCTTCGCAAAATATTGCCGAATTAGCGGTCCAACATATAGAAGAAGCCGTAATGGATTCATTACGGCGCAATGGACTTCCCGATCCCACCGCACTAAACATGAACAAACGGATGATTGACGGCGTGATATTTGAGGACATGCCTGCTATTACGAACGGCTATTTTGATACGCCAACCCGCCACTTGGTTTTAAGTAATGCTCTTAGGGACGACCCCCAAAAATTACTTGGTATCGTCCTGCATGAATCGCATCATGCCTTGCAGAAGTATTTAGGTGGTTATTCGAATGCAGGGATGGATATCATTCGTCGGGGGGAAGATTTCGACCCTGCAATCGGCAGTGTTCTCAAAGATATCTATCGCCAAACCCGGTTAATTTGGGTTGGGGATACTCACGGAGGGGTCGAAGCACAACTGTTCACCCGAGAAATTTTGGAGACTTTATATCGCAATCGAGGACACATAAATGGTATCGCAATTGATGACCTGATCAATGATGTGGGCGGTCACTCCTATTTATACGCAATGGATGAGATAGACAGCCAATTATCTGCAGCGCGTGTAATGCTCGACGTGAGGCCTTTTATGCGCAGCATGTGGCCGTATCTTTAGGGTTCGCAAAAAAATCACATTTTAGGCGCCCTAAATCCGGGATGTCTAAAATGTAAAATTATTTTTGCGCGAGCCTTTAGGGACGGAATGTCACACCGTGGTAGCAATAAAGTACTTTGCCCTTGCAGATATCTTGCGTGACGCACTTATGATCCCGATTCAGGTTTTTCGCCCCCCAAATTCAGAGAATCCCTGATTTACAAGTCAAAGCAAATTTTATAAGTACGACCGGTCGGCTTGCGCAACCAGGTCCTGACGTTTGAATAACTGGCCCCATCCTCCTTGCTGACTGAAACGATTAACTCTCTTATTCCCTATACATAATCAATGTCATTGACTTAAAACTGTAGAAACGGTGTTTCACCGCGATTGGCGCACGTTATTGCCGTTTTTAATCGAGGCGGGACGCCACTCCTACAATTCGAGTAGCCGTATGCGTGGCTTTAAAGTTAATGACGTTGAATATATAACCACACGTCAATGTCACTAGCTTCGACGACAGTATTAGTCTTTTCGATTTTACTTTTGAACGGATGTAACACCGGAAATCAAGAAAGGAAAAAAAATGGCAACAGTCAATAAAGCCGGCAATAGCGGGGAAACCGGCTCTTCCTCCAAGCGCACCGCCGACAAAGAAAAACCAGAAGGGGCGCCGCCGGCATCATCCCGGACAACAAAGGAAGATATCGACGGCGCATCCAAAGATTACAAAGAAAAGAACCCCAAGGGAACCGGCGCGGATCAACAAAAAAACGGGGCAGCAAACCCCGCGCCCAAGAACAAGTCGGCCACCGGTGAAACACCGGGCGACAAAACCGGTCCCGCATCCGACCCCGGCGCGTCAAAGCCGGCGACCGGCACCCGCACCTCGACAGCGGCCACCCAGAAACAAGATGCCGGTGCCGCCCCCTCATCGGCAAGCACCCGTACCGCAACCGCATCCTCCGCAACATCCGGCGCAAGTCCCACCACGCCGCAAACCGTGTCACCGGTCAAGACCGGCGCCGCCACCTCATCGGGCAGCACCGGTACTGCAACCGCATCCACCGCCAACCCTGCCACCCTGCAGACCCTGCCACCGGCCGCCACCGGCACTGCAACCCCGTCGTCGACGACCGCCACTTCGACCTCAACTCTTCCGACAGAATTGCAAACCGCCTTCAACACTGCTCTTGAATCCCGCGACAGCGCCCAGGAGCAAGCTACTCAAGCCGAACAAAACCTGACCCTGACCGAACAACACACAGCCGAGGCCC
>JANQIE010000087.1 GCA_028282295.1 Desulfobacterales bacterium
TGCGCTGCCGCCGGGGGCGGTGGTTGCGCTGCCGCCGGGGGCGGTGGTTGCGCTGCCGCCGGGGGCGGTGGTCCCGCCGTCTTTGGCTGTGGTGGCTGCGCTGCCGCCGAGGGCGGTGGTCCCGCCGTCTTTGGCTGTGGTGGCTGCGCTGCCGCCGGGGGCGGTGGTCCCACCGTCTTTGGCTGTGGTGGCTGCGCTGCCGCCGGGGGCGGTGGTCCCGCCGTCTTTGGCTGTGGTGTTTCCGTCTGTTTTTGATGTTTTGGGGGCGTCTTCAGCTACGCTACTTGTTGACGAAGATGCTTTTGGGGCGTCGTTTGTTCCAGCACGCTGATTCGTTTTGTTTTTGGGCGCCTGGTCCTTGGGAGCGCCGGCAACATCGTCTTTACGCCGCTGCGTTTCGTTGGTTTTGCCGGCCGGATTTTTGGTGTTTTTCGGTTTGTCTTGCTTTTCATTATCTACCTTTTTTTTGTCGTTACTTGCTGCAGTGCTAGATTTTGCAGTACTGCTATCTGCCTTCTTAACCATTTTTTTCTCCTCCGAACTAGATAAAAGTAATAAAATACAATAATTTTACAAAATGCGAATACCCAGACCAAACGCTCTTGGGCTTCATGGATAACCGCATTGCAAAATAATTAAGGGCCGCGGAAAAAATATCTATATATGCTTGATAAAAAATGAGAGGAACGGACACGAACTCGTCGTGCATGAACAGAAGTTAAATCGTTTTGTTTCGCATGTAAATCAGGGATTCCCTGAATTTGGGCTTCGAAATACCTGAATTTGGACTTCGAAATACCTGAAAATCGGGATAAAATTGGAAACTTTGGTTACCATCCGACCTCCGGCGTTTTGCCAGGAGCGATATCATGTTTGTCTCCCATACGAACCAAAGAATGCCCGAATCCGGGCTTCAAGAGCTTTGGATCTGAATCTTAAAATTAACAAAAGTATTGGTTTTCCTGGACGGCATGACCTTGCTACCCCCCCCAAAAAAAAAGGCGCCCGAAGAAATCCATCTTCAAGCGCCTGGGATGATCACGCCCACGCCGCCGAAAAGCCCTGTGATTACCTGCTCCCGGTCAGCACCCTGTGCTCAGGCGATCCCACAACCCGTCAGATTCACTTCTTGCGCTGACCGGGTTGCCACTTCCATTCCTCGTAGTAGTCCCAACTCATGGTCCGGTTGAGCCTGACAAGTTCTTCGGTTTTGTCCTGAACGATCGCCTTGATCACATCGCCGGTTGAGAGCAGGCCGATAAAACGGCCCTCTTTTTCAATTAAAAAATGGTTCAGCCGACGCCCCAGAAACTTATCCATCAAATTGTAAACCGTATCGTCGTGCGGTGCACTACAGGGGCATTCGGTCATAAACGCTTCGACGCGATCCGTATGGGGATCAAAATCCTTCTGCACCATCCGGCGCATCAAATCGCGTGATGTCCAGATTCCGGCCGGCCGGCCTGATTGCATTACCACCACCGCGCCGACCTTTTTGGCGACCATCAGCGCTACCGCCTCAAAAATCACGGTGCCCGCTTCCACTTCAATAATGTCTCCGCCCTTGTCCTTGATGATATCTTCAGCCGTTTTCATGATCCATTTCCTTCCCGTCTGCTTGGATTGCATTCACAACAAAATCAAAAATGCAGGAGCGGCGTCTCGCCGCGATAAAAAAATATCGGCAAAGAATCGATTCAGCCGCGTTGGAACGCCGTTATTAACCCGGCAATAAAATACCTTTAAACTGGATTTCCGCCTGCGCAGGGATGACGCTTAAATACGACGAGACAAAACCGACTGCGTCATTCCCGCGCAGGCGGGAATCCAGGAAATGCCACAAAATGCGCAAATTACTCGTTCCGGCGGCTCGCCGCAACGTAAGTGCGTTTTACAAAAAAAGCTAAGGACTGCTCTCAGGAGCGTCAAGTTGTCAGAAAAGCACCCGGGTCGCCCGGCGGGCGAGTTCGATGAGATAATGGGGGGCAATGCCGGTCACCAGCATCGTGCCGACCAGTGCGAACACCAGCCCTTTCACCGGACCCGACACCGGCATGGGCGCGGGCTCAGCGGCCGGTTCGGTCAAATAGGCGGCCTTGACGATCAGCAGGTAATAATACAGCGAGATCACCACGTTGAACATGGCGATGAGAATCAGGGTGAGATACCCGTTCTGCATGGCGGCGTTAAACACCAACAGCTTGGCGGTGAACCCCACCGTGGGGGGAATCCCCGCCAGGCCGAAAACGGCCAGCATCAGTGCCATGGCCAGCAGGGGGGCGCGCCGGTGCAATCCGGCCAACTGATCGAGGTCGATATTGCGCCCGTCGTCCGCCACCTTGATGACCACCAGAAAGCAGGTGAATTTCATCACCACCAAAGCCAGGGCATAGAACAGGGCGCCGGAATAGCCGGCCGGGGTCAGGCTTAAGATCCCGATCAGCACATAACCGGCATGGGCGATGCTCGAATAAGCCAATAACCGTTTGAGGTCTTTTTGAACCAGGGCCACCAGATTGCCGACGGTCATGGAAACAATCGCCACCACCACCAGGCTGTCGACCAAAAAACCGGTGGCGTCACCGGCCACGGCTGTCACACGCATTAAAATCGCAATGGCGGCCACCTTCGAGGCGGTGGCAATATAGGCCGCCAACTGGTTGGGCGCGCCCGCATAGACATCCGGCGCCCAGAAGTGAAACGGAAACACCGCCAGTTTGAAGAAAAATCCGCACAAGGTCAGCAGCAGGGCCGTCATGACCAGCGGCCGGTTCAACAAGGGTGGGAGCAGGCGAACAAGATCGGTCAGGTAGGTGGCGCCGCAGGCCGCATACAGCAACGCCAGCCCGAACAACATCACGGCCGAGGCGACCACGCCGACCAGAAAGTACTTCAGCGCCGCCTTTGTGCCCGTCACCTTGTCCCGGCGCAGGGCCACCATCACGTAAAGCGTATAACTGGACAACTCCAGCGACACGTAAATTGTTATCATGTGCACGCTGCTCACCAGCAGCATCATCGCCAGGGTGCAGGTGAACAACAGCATGTAAAACTCATTGTGCCATTCGGCCGCCACCCCTTCCAGCTCGCTGCACAGGCAAACCACCAGCAACAGTCCCATGGCTAAAAGGGCCTTGCACACCTGGGAGAAAAGGTCGATGCGGTAGCTTTCCAGAAACAGCAACCCGTCCAGGTGCAGGGTCCCGATGCAGACAACCACGCCCAGGGCAGCCAGAAACAAGGCCGTGTGATAGCTGGTCCGGTGACCGGTCTGCCTGAGCATGGCCAACACCAGAAATACGACCGCCGCGCAAAAGTAGAAAATCTCCGTGTTAAACAGGGCCCAGTTCATGGTGTCAGTCCTCCAATCAGCGGCAGCGAGGCGGTCTGGATCACATCAAAAAGCAACGACGGAAACAGGCCGAAGAGCACAATCACCGCCGCCAAAATCACCCGCGGCACGCTCAGCGCCGGAGACATGTCCACCAAATGCGCCAACTTCGGATTGGGCGGCCCGTAGAAGGTCTTCTGCACCACCCGCAGCATGAACAACGCGCTGATCACCAGCCCGCTGATGGCCGCAATGCCGCGCAGCGGAAACGCTTTAAACGCGGCCATGAAAACAATCAACTCGCCCCAGAAACTGGCCAGACACGGCACCCCGATACCGGCAAAGGCCGCGAGGATGAAAAACGCCGACGCCTTGGGCATGATCCGGTTCAAACCACCCAATTCGTCGATCATCTTGGTATGGGTTTTGTCGTAGATATAACCGATGGAAGAAAAAAACAGCGCGGTCATGACGCCGTGGGCGAACATCTGAAACACCGCCCCGTTCAGGCCGTCCACGCTCACCGTGGCCAGCCCCAGGCCGACAATCCCCATGTGCGACACACTGCTGTAGCCGACCACATATTTCAAATCGGTTTGCCCCAACCCCACCAGCGCCCCGTAGACAATGCCCACCGCCGCCAGCAGGGCCATGGCCTGCGACCAGTACTGCCACCCCTCGGGGCACAGGTAAATGGCGATGCGCAAAATCCCGAAGGACCCGATCTTCATCAGCACCCCGGCGTGCACCATGCTCACCGCCGTCGGCGCAGCCACATGACCCACCGGCGACCAGGTGTGAAACGGCCACACACCGGCCAGAATGCCAAAGCCGATAAACAGAAGCAAAAAAGCCAGTTTCTGCTCATACGGGGTGAACAGGCCCGGTTGCATCAACGCCGTCAGGTCAAAGGTGTTGAGCCCCGCCTTGACCACCAGAAAAATTATCGCCGGCAGAATCAAGGCGCTGCCGGCCAGCAGGTACAGGGTCAACTTCATGGCCCCGTACTCCTTGCGGGTACTGCCCCACACGGCGATCAACAGGTACATGGGAAACAAGGAAACATCGTACCAGACAAAGATGAAAAACAGGTCCAGGCTCATGAACAACCCGAACACCCCCGTGACCAGCAAAAAGAACAGGGCGAAGAACTCCTTGACCCGGTGCTCCAGTTCCCACATGGTCAGCACCGCCGTAAAAAAGACGATCCCGGTCAACAGCAGCATCGGCAGACTGAAACCATCGGCGGCATTGTGGTAGTAAATACCGAGTGCTTCGACCCACAGGTATTTTTCGACAAACTGCATTCCGCCCAGTTCCCGGTCGTAGGCAACAAAGAGAAACAGCGACAAGACCAGCGTGATGCCGGAAAACAGGGCGCTGACCTTTTTTATTGCCAGGGCGCGCTCAGCCGGCAGCATCAAAATGCCGCCGAGCCCCAGCAGGCAGGCCATCAAAATCGAAGTCAAATAGGGAAATCCGCCTAGTATCATACGCAGGCCTCAAAAAATGAAGTAAAGGGCCAGCAGTAGCATGACCACGAACATCACCAGCAGTTTCGGTTGAATCGCATCCTTGTGAATGCCGGACATGACCCGGCCGGCGCCCACAGTCCCCTGGGCCAGGCCGTCCAGACCGGCGTCGATGACCTTGCGGTCGTTTTGCAGACACACCTTGGCAAACAGACCGTAAACCAGATGGTCGAGCAACCAACGGTACAAATGATCGAGATACCAGCGTTGGGCAAACAACCGATTCAGTCCGGCAAAGCGCGCCACAACGCCCTTTTGAGATGCGCCGGGCCGTCCGAACGCCATCCAGGCCAACGCCACCCCTGCCACCGCCGCCCCCACCGCCGAATAGAAAAGCCAATCATGATGACCGGCGGGCATCATGGCGCGGGTCAGGGACGCGGCCAGGAAGATATCCAGTTGATTCTGATAAAAGCCGAGCGCGATTGTGACCGCCGTCAGGATCAACAACGGCACCACCATCGCGGCCGTGCCCCCCGCCGAATGGTGCGCGTGCGCAGAGCGCTGGTCCCCGGCATCCATTTCTTCTTCTTCTTCCGGCGGCCGGGGGGACAGGATAACGAAGATCAGCCGAAAGGCGTAATAGGCGGTCAGCAAGGCGCCCAGCAGGCCGGCGGCCAGCCACAAGGGACTGTCCAGGTCGGCCAACCGGCCCAGGATCAACTCCTTGCTGAAAAAACCGGACAGGGGCGGCAGCCCGGCCAGGGCACCGGCGGCCACCACCAGGCAGAGCATCGGCACGCGTTGCCGGCGCCCTGCCCGGCGGCCGATGACGAACATGTCGTTGGTGCCGAAATGATGAATAAAAACACCGGCGCATAAAAACAGCAGAGCCTTGAACCCGGCATGGGTGACCAGATGAAACACACCGGCAAAATAACCGCCGGCGGCCAGCCCCATGATCATAAAACCAAGCTGGCTGATGGTGGAGTAGGCCCACACCTGTTTGATGTCCCGCGTGACCATAGCCATGGTGGCGGCCAGCAGCATGCTCAGGGTGCCGATGGCGAGCATCACGGTCATGGCCGTGGACGACAAACTGAAAAAGGGAAACAGACGGGCGAAGAGATAAACGCCGGCGGCGACCATGGTGGCCGAATGCAGCAGGGCGCTGACCGGCGTGGGGCCTTCCATGGCGTCCGGCAGCCAGGTCAGCAAGGGAAACTGGGCGCTCTTGCCGATGATGCCGCCGAAAATCAACAACGCGGCCCAGGTCAAACCGGCCGGCGGCAGTTTATCGGCCACCGGCGGGTCGTTGAGCGCCAGAATATCGAGGTTGCCCAGGGCCAGCAACAGCACCAGGATGCCGATAAAAAAAGCGACGTCGCCCAAGCGGGTCATGACAAATGCCTTCTTGCCGGCTTCGCTGGCGCTGAATTTCTCGCTCCAGAAACCGATCAACAGGTAGGACGACAAGCCGACCAGTTCCCAGAAAATATAGAGTTGCAGCAGGTTGGGCGCCAGGGTAAGGTTGGTCATGGCCCAGGCAAACAGCGACAAATAGGCGTAGTAGCGGGCCAGCCCCGGGTCACCGGCCATGTAACCCAGCGAATAAAACTGCACCAGAAAACTGATGGCCGTGACAAGCAGCAGCATCAACAGGCTCAGCGGATCGAGCAGCACCCCCAAAACAATCTCCAGGCTGCCGGAAGTCATCCAGCGGCTGCTGAAGATCACCGGCTGTGTCATCTGCCAGTGGGTCCCCAACAAATACCCGGCCCCCAGCATGGCAATGCCCGCGGCCGTCAACGACACACCGGCGGACAAACGCGGACAGGCGCGGGTGCCGAGCAGGATCACGCCGAACGCCACAAACGGCAACCCGGTCACAAGTAGCACGATAATCAGAGTCTGGTCATTCATCATTCGTATTCAACCAGTTGGTGCGGATCGACCGAACCGGTCCGGCGGTAAATACTGACGATCAACGCCAGGCCCACCGACACCTCGGCCGCGGCGATGGCCAGGATAAAAAGCGTCACGGCCTGCCCTTCCATTTGCTGCCAGAGCAGCGACCCGCCCACAAAGACAATCGCCGTTGCATTGAGCATGATTTCCACGCCCAGAAGGATCATGATCAGATTACGGCGGGTCACCGCACAAAAAAGTCCCAACAGGAAAAGACTTCCCGCCAGAATCAGCACATGTCCGAAGGGAACCATCAAACATTCTCCTTGTTCACGGTTGCAACGGTCCGCGCCTTGTTGGCCCTGCCGATGTACAACGCCCCCACCAACGCCACCAGCAGCAGCAGGGAGACCACTTCGATGGCCAGCCAGTGTTTGACAAACAGGTAGCTGCCGAAAACCCGCGGTTCGGCCGCCGCGGGCAGCAACGGCGCCCGGCTGCCCGGATCGGAGAAAATCAACACTGCGCCGATACCGAGGTAGCCAAGCGCCAGAATTGCCGCCGGAATCGACTGCCCCGGCGGAAACATCTGTTCCTCGAAATCGGCGACCCTGAGCATCATGATAATAAACAGGAACAGGATCATAACCGCCCCGGCATAGATAATCACCTCCAAAGCGGCCAGAAACGGCGCTCCCAACAGATAAAACAACATGGCGCTGCCGAAAAACGAAATCACCAGGTAGACCACCGCATGCACCAGATTGCGTCGCGTAACGGCCAACCCGGTGGCGGCCAGGATCAAGGCTGACAGCAAATAAAATAAAATGGTGTAGAGCAGCATGGCACACCCAGTAGTTGAATTAAGAATTATGAATTGGGAATTAAGAATTAAGGTATCCTGTTATTTATACAATGCTCTTCATCCTCAACGCTTAATTCATAAATTTTTAATTCTTCATTATATATTAACCCGGCAATAAAATACCTTGAAAATTGTGATTCCGGCGCTCGCCGGAATCAAGCGTCAATTCTGGATGCCGGATCAAGTCCGGCATGACGAAGGTTTGCATATTTAGTCGCCGGTTTAATATTAATGGTCTCCATCCTCAATTCTTAATTTTCATTGGTCGTTTCAACGATTACAGGGCCCAAACAGTCACTATCGTTTTTTTCAGGCCTCAGCCTGCCGACTACGCCTTAGGGCATATTACTTTTCACATTCACCGGCTTGTCTTCCTTCACATGCGTCCCCTTGTCGCCCACATCGGTGCTGACCCCGGCGTACTTGTAAAAATTGTACGCCGTGTCTTTACCGCAATGATCGACCAGTAAATCATCTTTTTCGGCAACCATCTTCAGGATGTCCCGTTCACAGTGCTCGAAATCGGGCGTAAGCTGGATGGCCGCGGTCGGGCAGGCCTCTTCGCACAAACCGCAGTAGATGCAGCGGGCAAAATTAATCCGGAACCAGGCCGCGTAACGCCGGCCGTCCTCGCGCTCAACAGACTGCATGGAAATACAACTCACCGGGCAGACCGCCGAACACAAATAGCAGGCCACACACCGCTCCTGCCCGTCCGGGTCGCGGGTCAGCACAATGCGCGCCCGTGAGCGCTCCGGCAAAGGCCGTTTGTACTCCGGATACGGTTCGGTGATCGGCCTGCGAAACAGATGCTTGAACGTGGTCGCAAATCCGGTCGCCAACGCTTCGATTGCTTCAATAGCAGAAGGCATGTCGCAGGTATCCTCCCGTAGTCAAATAAAACTTGAAATTTGAAATTTGAAACTGGGCCGACGGATACTACCGATTTGATGGTAACCGGCAATTAGCGCATGCCCAGCGTATTCACCCCATCCCGTCATGCCCGCGCAGGCGGGCATCCAGGAAATGCCCATTCGACAGACAACACACACATCCCCCGCCAACAACCCATAAAAGAAAAACAGCTCCTCCCAAATTTCAAATTTCCAGTTTCCAGTTTCCAGTTTCAAACCTCAAACAAGCAACACCCCGGTCACCAAGATATTGACCAACGCCGCCGGGACCAGCACCTTCCACCCCAGGGCCATGAGTTGGTCGTAGCGCAAGCGCGGCAGCGTGCCACGCACCCAGATCATGACCAAGGCAACCAAAATGATTTTGATCAACAACCAGACCGCCGGCGGCAGGAACGGTCCGTGCCAGCCGCCCAGGAAAAAAACCGCGATCAACGCCCCCAGCACCTGCATGTGCACGTACTCGCCGATAAAAAACAACCCAAACCGCATGCCACTGTATTCGGTGTGAAAACCCGCACCGAGTTCGTTCTCGGCTTCGGGCAGGTCAAAAGGAATTCGTTTGCTTTCCGCCATGGCGCTGAGCAGAAAAATCACAAAGGAAACCGGCTGCGCCACGATGAACGGAATGCGGCTTTGAGCATTGACGATATCGACCAGACTGAAGGAACGGGCCAGCATCACGATGGGCACCAGCGACAACCCCAGGGCCAGCTCGTAACTGATCATCTGGGCGGCGCCGCGAATCCCGCCGAGCAGGCTGAACTTCGAATTCGAGGCCCACCCGCCCAGGGCCACGCCGTAAATACCCAGAGAAGACAAGGCAAACACGAACAAAAGCCCGATATTGATATCGCTGATCACCATGGGAATCGCATGCCCCCCAAGCGTGATGTCGGGCCCGAAAGGCACCACCGCGAACATCAGCAAGGCCGTGACGGCCACCACGGCCGGGGCCAGCAGGAAGATAAACCGGTCGGCCTCGGCCGGCACCGTGTCTTCCTTGGTGATCAACTTGATCGCGTCGGCCAGCGGTTGCAGCAGGCCGAACAGGCCCACGCGGTTCGGGCCCAGGCGCACCTGCAACCGCCCTAAAAATCTGCGCTCCACCCACACCAGATAGGCGGCCAGAAACAGCAAAACCCCCAGCACAACCGCCAGCTTGGCGAACAAGACCAAAAACCCGAGCAAGACCGTCATGGTGCGTCAACCTTTTTGATCCGGTTGCGGGTTAGCAGAAAATGCCGCCGCGCCATCCGGTGTGGCGCCACGCGCGGCAGTGCCAGCACATTGGCGGCCATGCCGATCTCGATGACCACGGGCAGGGTCAACGGTTGCGGCTTGATATCGAGGACCACCTGGTCGCCGGCGGCCAATTGAAGCTGCGTGGCGGTTTCCAGCGCCATGCGCACTGTTGCCGGGGGCGTCAACGCTTCCAGCCAGGGCGAGCGGCAGGACAGCGGCTCGGTACCAAAGGTTTGGGCCACCGTCACCAGCAGCATTTGTCCGTCACGGCTTAACTGTTCGTGGCGCGCCAGGGCGGCCTGCCAGTCGTGGTGAAACGGCGCCACGCCATTGACGGCATGGCCCACCCGCATGCCCTCGGGCGGTACGGGCGACGCCCCGGTCAAGGCGCCCGGCGTCGCAAACGTGTCCTCCAGCCGGTGCAGCAACGGCTCGCGCGCCGGTTGTTCGCCGCAAAGCTGCAGCAACAGCCGCCAGGCCTCCTGGGGCGTGTCGCCGGGAATACCGCGATTATACTGCCGGGGCGGATGAGCGCCCCCGCCGGTCTGCTGAATGGGCCGACCGCCTGCAACCGCTGCCGGGGCGGTCTGCAACCGTCCTTCCTGGTTGAGATAAAGCCCTCCGGTTTCGTAAATCGTTGTGGCGGGTAGAAAATAATCGGCGCGACTAGCCAGCGAGATGTCCAGGTAATGGATGACCACCAGCAAATCGAGTTGCGCCAGCGCCTGCTTGAGCCGCTCGTGGTCGGGAAATTCACTGTGCAGATCTTTTTCAACCACCACCAGGGCCTTGACGGTGCCGCGCTCCACGGACCGCAGCACCGACGCCACATTGGCCGCCGGTGACCCCAACCGGGCGGCCCCGAAAGCGTTGGCACTCTTCAAGGTGTAGAACAGTTTGCCGTCGATCCCCATATGGTGCAACAGCAGAACAACATCCGCACACAACGCCACTGTGGCGGGTTCGACGATATCACTGCCGCAGACAACCACCGGCTGCCGGGCGGCCAGCAGCCGGCGGGCGATCGCCTGCAAGTAGACATCAAACCGGCCGTCGGGCAACTTCCGGCACTCGTCGACAAAGGCGGCGGCATGCGCCGGCAGTTGTTGGGTATCAACATCCTCGCAGAGAAAGTTGACCAGCCGGCCCACGGCCACATCGAGTTCAAAAACCGCCACCGGCAGATACTCATGTTCAAAGGGCAGGGTCGGCGAGCGGGAATCGATCACCGCCGCATGACCGCCCCGGCGCACCGCCTGCCGCATGGCCAGCGCCAGCATGGGCGCTTCATTGACCGGATCGCTGCCCACGGCCAGGATCACGTCGGCCCCTTCAATACCGCGCAAGGAAACAGTGAACTTGTCTTCCAGGCGCGCCGTGGCCATGGCGGCGATTTCAGCCGCCTTGGGGTCCACGTAAAACGCCGGCGAGTGCCAGCCGGCAGCCTCGCTGAGCTGGGCCAGGGCCGCCTGGGTTTCCAGGCTGCCGCGCAGCGGGCCGACAGCGGCGACGCTTTGAGGGCCGAACTCTGCCATTGTGCGCGCCAGACGGCTGCGGGCCTCCAGCAGCACATCATCAATGTCCGCCGGACGGCCGCCAACCATGGCCCGGCGGGGCCGGTCGGCGGCATTCACATAGGCAAACCCGTACCGTCCGCGATCACAGATAAAATGACCGTTGATCTTGTCGTTGAACCGGGCCTCCTGGCGCACCACTTCCCGATGGCGGGCGCTCACGGTCACATTGCACCCCAAGGAACAATTGATGCAGATCGACGGCGTACGCTCGAAATCCCACCGGCGGCCCTTGAACCGCGACGGCTTGTCCGTGTAGACCCCGGTGGGACAGATATCGGCCAGGTTGCCGCTGAACGGGTTTTGCAACACACCATCGTCCTGACGGCCGAAGTAAACCTGGGCCGCACTGCGCATGACCCCCAGATCCTTATAGCCGGCGAACCCCTGGTAATAGCGGCTGCACCGGTAGCATTGAATGCAACGATTCATCTCATGCTGCAACAGCGGCCCCAGGTACTGATCATGGTGCGTACGCTTCGATCCCTTGTAGCGCCGGATGCAGTGACCGCCCGCCACGGTCATATCCTGCAACAGGCAGTGACCGCCCTCATCACACACCGGACAGTCATGGGGGTGGTTCAGCATGAGCCATTCAATGACGTGCCGACGAAAATCGACCGCTTGCGCATCCGTGGTGGAGATCACCATGCCGTCCAGGGCATCGATCATGCAGCTCATCTGCACGCCTTCGAACGGTCCCTGCAGGAACTTGACTGCACACACCCGGCACGCGCCCACCGATCCCAGCGCCGGATGGAAGCAAAACCGCGGAATTATGATTCCCAGGCGCTCGGCCGCCTCAATGACCTTGGTGCCCGGTTCAACTTCAATGGGTAGATCGTCGATTATTAAGTTTGGCATAACAGGGTATGTTTGGTGTCTTAAGGCCTTGCCGGGAACCAAAATCTACCATTTTGAGATAGATACTAGCCAGACGGCTAAAGCGATCAATTTAAAAAAAGAAAAAAGGTATTTCGTCGTTTAGATCCTGGACCCCGGCTTTCGCCGGGGTGACGAAAAACTTTTCCATGCCATTCCGCCGAACCCCGAAAGACAATACAACCGGAGTGACGGAGAACCTCACTGCGTCATTGCACCGAACCCCGGAAGACAATACAACCGGAGTGACGAGGAACCTCACTGTGTCATTGCACCGAACCCCGAAAGGCAATTCAACCGGAGTGACGGAGAACCTCACTGCGCCATTGCACCGAACCCCGGAAGACAATACAACCGGAGTGACGGAGAACCTCACTGCGTCATTGCACCGGACCTCGAAAGGCAATACAACCGGAGTGACGGAGAACCTCACTGCGTCATTCCGGCGAACGCCGGAATCCAGTATAAAATGATAGCATTCCTTTTTATTTCATACGGTCACCCATAACGCCCAAATGAGTTCAGCAAAGACAAAAGCTGAGAAAAAATGTTTACGGTTGTCGAACTCACCTGGTTTTGTGGGTATCCGTATTATTTCTGCGCGCCCCTTTAAAAGGGGCACCCCCCACGAACAATATGATCCGCCACTTCCTCCCGGAACAACTTCAACAGACTCTGCACCGGTCCCATGGCACCCGGTGCAAAGGCGCAGTAAGCGTTCCACAAATACTGCGCCATGGTGTCGAGCATCGGCAGCATGTCCGGTTCCCCTTCCCCGTTTTCAATCCGCATCAGAAGATCCCGGATATAGGGCAACCCCTCGCGGCAGGGCGTGCACCAGCCGCAGGACTCGCGGGTGAAGAACTCGGTCAAATTCAAGGTGACCGCCAGCAGGCAGGTCTGCTGATCAAAAACCATGATGGCGCCGGTCCCCAACCGGCTGCCCACCTGCTTGAGCGGCTCGAAATCCATGGGGGTATGATAGTGCTCCGCCGGCAGGAAACAGGTGGAAGCACCGCCCGGCAAACAGGCTTTGAATTTCGCCCCGGCCCGCATGCCGCCGGCATGTTCCTCGATGATCGTGCTCAAAGGCGTGCCCATGGGCAGTTCATAGCATCCGGGCCGTTCAACATGCCCGCTGACCGCGTAGATCTTGGTGCCGGCGCCGGTTGCGGTGCAGGCCAGCTCCCGAAACCAATCAGGTCCGTTGCGCACGATATGCGGCACGCACATCAGCGTTTCCACGTTTTGCAACACCGTCGGCTTGCCCCACAACCCTTTTTCCGTGGGATAGGGCGGCGGCTGCACCGGATTGGGCCGCCGCCCCATCAAGGCGTTGAGCTGGGCCGTCACCTCGCCGCAAATGTAGCGCCCCCCGCTACGATGCACACCGATGTGCAGCGAATACCCGCTGCCCAGGATATTATCGCCCAAAAAACCGGCCGCCTCGGCAATACGGATCTCCCGCTCCAGAATCCGGGCGGCATTCTCATATTCCGGCCGGATGAAAATGATCCCCTTGGCGGCCTGCACGGCAAACCCGGCCAGGATCATCCCCTCGATCAGCATATGCGGGTCGGCATGCAACAGCACCCGGTCCTTGAACGTGCCGGGCTCCATTTCATCGGCATTGCAGACCAGATAGCGCGGAAAAGGGGCATCCGCGGCCACGGTCATCATCTTGCGGCCGGTGGGAAAGGCCGCGCCGCCGCGTCCCAGCAGCATGGCATCGAGCAGCATTTGCTGAATGACCGCCGGCGACCGGCTTTCGAGGATATCCCCCAAACCGTCATACCCGCCGCCGGCCTGATACTCGTCCAGTGTCGCGATCCGCTCGGGGCGACGGTTTTTCAACAAAATCCGGGTTGGTGTCGCGTTCATTGATCCGCCTGAACGGCCTCATTGACAAGGTTCTCGATGATCCGGTCGATCTTGGCCCCATCGAGATGGCCGTATACTTTACGATTGACCAACATGGCCGGCGCGCGGTCGCAATACCCGATGCAGCATACCGGCAGCAACGTAAACAGTCCGTCCGGCGTGGTCTGCCCGACATCAATGTTCAACCGGCGGCACAAATACGCCTTGACCGACTCGTAGCCGTCCATCCAGCAGATCACACTGTCGCACACATGGATGACATAGACCCCCACCGGCTCGCGGTAGATAAACGTGTAAAAAGTGGCCAGCTCATCGACTTCCAGCGGGGTCATGTCCAACAACCCGGCCGCCTCCGCCACGGCCTCGTCGCTCAGATAGCCGTAGTGATTCTGCAATTCAAACATGACGTCGATGGCCAGCTCCCTGGCATGCTCGACGGACGCGATCTTCTTCTGCAATGGTTTTCTTACACTAACGGGTAACATCGTTCTACCTGTACCGAAATTTTTTCTACTCTTACCGGTCAATATCCGGCAAAATATAGTCAACCGACCCGATGATCGCGATCAAATCGGCGATACTTTCGCCGACGGCCAACAGCGGCATCACCTGCACATTGGCAAAACCGGGACCGCGCACCCGGGTGCGGTACGAATAGCCCAGACCGTCGCTGATCACGTAGTAGCCCTGCTCCCCCCTGGGAATCTCGCACGCTGCGTGGGCCTGCCCGCGCGGAATTTTAGGACCGCGGGTCACGTTGACAAAATGGTGGATCAGCGACTCGATGTCCCTGAGCATATCCGGGCGTTTGGGAACGGCGTAGCGATAGTCTTCGGTAACATACCGCCCCGGCGGCATGTTTTGCACGGCCTGTTCGATAATGCGGATGCTCTGGCGCATCTCTTCCACCCGCACCCGGTAGCGGGCATAGCAGTCGCCTTCGGTGGCCGTGGGCACCTCGAAGTCAAATTTTTCATAGCCCGAGTACGGCCTTTTCTTCCGTAAATCCCACGCAATGCCGCAGGCCCGCAGGTTCGGACCGGTCACGCCCCAATCGACGGCATCCTGCGCCCGCAAACGGCCGATCCCCTGCAAGCGCATCTTGAAAATCGGATTTCTTCGCACCAGGGCCTCGTATTCATCCAGGCGCCGGGGGAAGATCGCAACAAATTTTTCAATCGCCGTCTGCCAGCCGTCGGGCAGATCGGCAGCCACCCCGCCGATGCGCAACCAGGACGGGTGCAGCCGTCCGCCGGTGATCAGCTCCACGATATCCAGAATTATTTCCCGTTCGCGGAAGGTGTAGAAATTCGGCGTCATGGCGCCCACGTCATGGGCCAGGGTGGCGAACCAGACCAGATGGTTGCTCAACCGAAACAACTCGCTGAGCAGCACCCGGATGACCTGGGCCCGCGCCGGCACCTCGATGCCGGCCAGCTTTTCCACCGCCAGCACATAGGGCAGATTGTTGGCGGCCCCGGCCAGATAATCGACCCGGTCGGTGTAGGGGATGAACTGGTGCCAGGTCTGCCGCTCGGCGATCTTCTCCACCCCGCGATGGTGGTAGCCGATTTCCATCTTCAAGTCGGTAATCTCTTCACCGTCCAGGGCTGCGATGTAACGAATCAAGCCGTGGGTGCTCACATGGTGCGGGCCGATGTTGAGGATCAGTTTTTCTTCGCCCTCGTCCCGGCGGATGTAGATGCCGCCGTCCAGGGGCTGTTTATTTTGCGCGTCGTCCAGGGTGTAGGGCGGCAGGTCGGTGGCCCGGCCCGGATACACTTTTTGCAATGGGTGCCCCTGCCAATGGTCCGGCATGATGATGCGGCGCAGATTCGGATGTCCGTTGAAGCGAATCCCCAGAAGATCAAACACCTCACGCTCGTACCAATCGGCCGACGGCCAGATGGCGGTGACACTGTCGGCCCGGGGCGCATCGCCGGTCAGCGGCACCTTGACCCGCAGCCGGTCGGCCGTGTCGTAGGACAGCAGATGATACACCAGGGTGAAATCGGGATAATGTTGCCGGTTGCGCCGGGCCGACTCGTCCACGGCGGTCAGGTCGTCCAGCCGTTGGAACCGGGACGGCGCTTCAGTTTTTAAAAACCGAAGGACATCCGTGACCCGCTTCGGCGTCACCTGCACCGTGGCGTAGTCCGAGGTCGGCGCCACCGGTTGGACCGCGTCGCCGAACCGCTCCTGCAACAGCGCTACCGTGGCCTGTTCGTCTTCGTTCAATTCAACACGGGCGGGCGGCGGGGTCCACATGCCGTCCGAGCGGCTGTCGAAAAAGTCGACCGGCGTGGCCGACGCCCCCCGGATAGCGGTCCCGGCCATGCCCGGCCCACGAGGGTCGCGGGATTTGGTTTGACCGTCCACCCGGATTGGTGTCTGCGTTCCCTGGGTACCGCCGGGCAGATTGAAAATCGCGCGGGCCGGCTTTTCGGATTTGATTTTCTCCTGCAGAGTCAACAGGCCGCTCAGCACCGCTTCCGGACGCGGCGGGCAGCCGGGAATATACACATCCACCGGCAGGAATTGATCGACTCCCTGCACCACGCTGTAAACATCGTACATCCCGCCGCTGTTGGCACACGAGCCCATGGAAATCACCCATTTAGGTTCAGCCATCTGCTCATAAAGCCGCAGCACCACCGGCGCAATTTTTTTAAACACCGTGCCGGAAACAATCAGCAGATCGGCCTGCCGAGGCGAGGGCCGCAGCACTTCCGCGCCGAAGCGGGCAATATCGTAACGGGACGTAAACGTCGTGGCCTCTTCCACAAAACAGCAGGATAAACCAAAAAACATGGGCCACAAACTGTTCCTGCGGGACCAGTTGATCAGCGTATCAGCCGCGCCTTCAAAGCGGCCTGGTAGTGAGGAGGCTTTGGGAGTCATATGAAATCTGAAATTGTAGTATACTACCGTTTTACAAATCGATCACCAGCCACAATTCTTAATTCACAATTCTTAATTCTTAATTTTCTTCTTCAAGCTGGGTCCCCACTCCAGCCCGCCCTTGGCCCAGACGTAGACCAAGCCCAACAACAGCACGATGATAAAAAAGGAGATTTGCAAATATCCCCGCCAGCCCAAATCGATGCAGGCCACGGCCCAGGCGAAGATGTAGGCGCTCTCCACATCGAAAATAAGAAAAAAAATGGCCACCAGGAAAAACGGCGCCGGGTAGCGCAACCGGGCGTCACCGGTGGGGATGATGCCGCTTTCATAGGGCCGCGACTTTTCGGGGGTGCGGTTGATTTTGCCGATACGGGCACAGATGAGCAGCAACAGACCGACCAGGACCAAAACAACGGCGGTGTAAACCACCAGGCTGAAAACCCCCGGATTCCAAGGGGACAACATGTCGGTCGCGGCAATCGGTTGCATAAATCTGAAAAAACTGATGCTAAAAAAGTTAAAAGAGGTAAGAGGCGGCAAGTTCCGTAAACGACGCGCCCGATTCCATCAAGTGCCGGCTGGATGTTGCGTGACAATCCCGTTGCGGGCAATCGGCATTCAGGATCGAAGTTTAAAAAGGAACCTTTTCTTTGTCAATCGAAATTGATTTGCAACCAGGTTAACCGAAATATAAAGGTTATTATCGTTTTGATTCTGGATCCCGGCTTTCGCCGGGATGACAAATGTTTTTTTGCTTTTGTTTCGAATGCCCGAATTCGATCCGGGGGCAACAGAATGAAACCGAAAAACACCACGTCACCCCGGCGAAAGCCGGGGGGCGAATGGACACTAACCAAATTAACCGAATATAAAGGCTATTGTCGTTTTGATTCTGGATCCCGGCTTTCGCCGGGATGACAAATGTTTTTTTGCTTTTGTTTCGAATTCCCGAATTCGACCCAGGGGGCAACGGAATGAAACCGAAAAACACCACGTCACCCCGGCGAAAGCCGGGGTCCAGAATCAAATCGATATCAACCTTTTTTTTACACTCCAAACAACCAACGGCAATTGCCCCACCCTGATTTGCGGGCGCCTTGTCAAACAAATCCGGATGTGGTTATCTGCGAAGCTCAAATAGCCTGGATCCCGGCTTTCGACGGGATGACAATTGTTTTTTGCTTTTGTTTCGAATTCCCGAATTCGATCCGGGGGCAACGGAATAAAACCGAAAAACACCACGTCACCCCGGCGAAGGCCGGGGTCCAGAATCAAATCGATATCAACCTTTTTTTACACTCCAAACAACCAACGACAATTGCCCGCCCTGATTTGCGGGCGCCTTGTCAAACAAATCCGGATGTGGTTATCTTCGAAGCTCAAATGAATGGATCATCTGCGAACCGGCTCTTGCAGGGATATGGCGATTTGGTAAAAATAAAAAAACAAAATGCCTTCCCCCATGTTTCAAATTTCAACCCAGAGGTACACCACGTTGACTGACACCGACGTCACATTCCAGAACCGGCTCACCAAAATCCGCACCGACCTGCGACATGCCCTTGTCAAAGATCGTCGCCGGATCCAATCGCAACTCGACCGGCTGATAAAAAACCGGCACACACGCGACGCCGCCGACGTGCAGACCGAACTCAGCCAACTGGCGCACCAGGCCCGGACCTCGACCCGCACGAAACAACGGCGCATCGAGCAGATCCCCGACCCGGCGTTTGATGACAACCTGCCCATCTGCGCCCAAACCACAACAATTATTGACGCCATCCAAACCCATCAGGTCGTGATCGTGGCCGGCGAGACCGGATCGGGTAAAACCACCCAGTTGCCCAAGATGTGCCTGGCGGCCGGGCGCGGCATCGAAGGGGTGATCGGCTGCACCCAGCCGCGCCGCATTGCGGCGGTCACCGTAGCCAAGCGCATTGCCGAGGAATTGAACACCCCGCCGGGGCAGTTGGTGGGGTATAAAATCCGGTTCACCGACAACACCCAGGCCGCCACCCGCATCAAAATCATGACCGACGGGATTTTACTGGCAGAAACCCAGACCGACCGGTGGCTGAACCAGTACGACACCCTGATCGTCGACGAAGCCCACGAACGAAGCCTGAACATCGACTTTGTACTCGGCATCCTCAAAACACTGCTCAAAAAACGGCGGGACTTGAAACTAATCATCACCTCGGCCACCATCGACACGGCAAAATTCTCCCGTGCGTTCGACAACGCGCCGGTGATCGAGGTCTCCGGCCGCATGTTTCCGGTGGACGTGCGCTACATGCCGGCCGAAGCATTCCGGCAGGGCCGGGCGCGCCAGCGGGACGAAGACCTGACCCACATCGAAATGGCGGTGGCCGCAGTGGAAAAACTGGCCGGCGAACCGGGCCGGGGCGACATGCTGGTCTTCATGCCCACCGAGCAGGATATCCGGGACACCTGTGAACTGCTGATTGGACGAAACCTGCCGCATGCCGTGATTCTGCCGTTGTTCGGCCGGCTGGCCGCCGCTGAACAGGGCCGGGTGTTCGAAACAATGACCGGACGCAAAGTCATCGTGGCCACCAATGTGGCCGAAACCTCCCTGACCATCCCCGGCATCAAATATGTAATCGATACGGGCCTGGCCCGCATTTCCCGCTACCTGCCACGCACCCGCACCACAGCCCTGCCGGTGGTGCCGATCTCCCAAAGCAGCGCCGACCAGCGCAAGGGCCGCAGCGGCCGGGTGGCCCACGGGGTCTGCGTGCGGCTCTACGATGAGGAAGATTTTGAAAAACGGCCGCTGTACAGCACCCCGGAAATCCTGCGCTCCAATCTGGCCGAGGTCATCTTGAGGATGATGGCGTTGCGTTTGGGGGACGTGGCCCAATTCCCGTTTATCGATCCGCCCGACAGCCAAAGCATCCGCGACGGGTTCAAGCTGCTGGAAGAACTCAGCGCGCTCAAACGTCACAAGCAGCGCCACCAACTGACCCCCATGGGCCGCCGGATGGCCCGGATGCCTCTTGACCCGCGCCTGTCAAGGATTTTAATCGAAGCGGCCGAACAAAACTGTCTTGCGGACGTCACCGCCATCGCGGCGGTGCTGAGCATCCAGGACCCGCGTGAACGCCCGGTGGAAAAAGAACAACAGGCCGAACAGGCCCGGCGCGAGTTTGTTGACCCGCAGTCCGATTTTATCACCCTGCTCAACATCTGGCAGCGCTTTAACGAACGCTGCCGCAAGGAAAAGGGCCGGGGCCTGCGGGCCGCGCTGGTTAAAAAATTCTGCCGGCAATACTTCCTGTCGTTTCGGCGCATGCGCGAGTGGCAGGATATTCACGGCCAGTTGCAAACCACCCTGGCCGACCTGCCAACACCGAAACACCCCCCCAAACCGGCCAAAACCAAAAAGGACACCCTGTTCGGAGCACGCTACACCGCCATCCACAAGGCGCTTCTGGCCGGCTTTCTGGCCAACATCGCCCGGCAAAAAGAAGGCAACCTGTACACGGCGGCCAGGGGCCGCACGGCCATGCTGTTTCCCGGTTCCGGGCTGTTCGGCAAGGGCGGGCCCTGGATCGTGGCGGCCCAGATGGTCCAAACCACCCGCCTGTTTGCCCGCACCGCGGCCCAAATCGACCCGCAATGGCTCGAACCGCTTGCCAAACCGCACTGCACCTATGCCTACCTCAACCCGCACTGGCAGCGCAGACAAGGCGCGGTGCTGGTCACCGAGCAGGTCAGTTTGTTCGGGCTGATCATCGCCACCCGCCTTGTGCAGCACAACCGCATCGCTCCCGACGAAGCCTGCGATATCTTTGTCCGCAGCGCCCTGGTGGAAGAAGATGTCCGCCGGCCACTGCCGTTCATGACGCACAACCGCCGGGTCATCGACGACATCGAAGACATGGAAAACCGCCTGCGCCGCCGCGACCTGTTCGTGGGCGACGAACAGATCTACCAGTTTTACCGCCGCCGGATCGACGGCCTCAGCGATATGCGCAGCCTGCAGGCGTTTATCAAGCGGCAAGGCACGGACACCTTTTTACGGATCAGCCGCGACGACCTGCTGCGCCGCGCCCCGGACGAGGTCGAACTGGAACAGTTTCCCTCCAAAATCACGCTGGGCGGCCGCCAATTCGACTGCGACTATCGCTTTGACCCCAAAATGGACGACGACGGGGTCACCGTCAACATCCCGGCCACGCTGGCGGCGGCCGTGCCGGTGAAACAGACCGAATGGCTGGTGCCGGGCCTGCTGCGGGAGAAAATCATCACCCTGATCAAAGGGCTGCCCAAACCGTACCGCAAGCAACTGGTGCCGGTTGCCGACACGGTCGACGCCATCCTGCCGCACATCGCGCCGGGAACAGACGCGCTGATCACCACCCTGGCCGACGTGCTGTACAAGCGTTACGCCGTCAACATTCCGGCCGATGCATGGCCCCTTGATGAGTTGCCCGCGCATCTTAAAATGCGCATCGCCGTCACCGATCCTAAGGGGCGTGAACTGGCAGCCGGTAGAGATACAGCCGTACTGGCCCGGAGCGGACTTGAATTTGATCCGGCCCGGGCGCTGAAAAAGGAAAAAGCGGCCTGGGAGAAAACCGGCCTGACCCGCTGGGATTTCGGTGATGTGCCCGAGACAACCACCCTGACCGGCGCCAAGGGCCACCCGTGGGTGTTGTTTCCGGGGTTGCAGCCCACGGCCGATTGCACTGAAACCGTTGATCTGAAACTGTTCAGCGACCGCCGGACCGCCCGCGAGCACCACTGCGACGCGGTGGTGCGTCTGTTTCGGAACCATTTTGAAAAGGACATCAAATACCTGCACCGCAATCTGATGGTGCCGCCGAATCTCAAAGACGCCGCCATCTGGTTCGGCGGACCGCAAACCGTCATCCGGCGGCTCATCGACGGGTTGCTGCGCCACCTTTGCCGGCAAAACATCCGTCAACAGCACAAATTTCACGCTCAGATCGAACAGATCGGCGGGACCCTGCGCCATCAGGCCATGCAGTGGCTGACCGCCATCCAACCGGTATTGCGGGCCTACCACGAGTGTCGGACCGAATTGAGCCGGCTGGAGCGCCGGGCCGGCAACCAACCGCCCCTGGCCGATCTGCTGGCCGCCCGCGCCAATGAGCTGGAACGCCTGGTGCCGGCCCATTTTGCGGGCCTCTATCCGCGTGACCGGTTCAGCCACCTGTGCCGCTATATCAAAACCATTGCCATCCGCGCCCAACGCGCCCTGGACGACCTTGAGCGTCACCGCGTCCGCACCCTGGAATTAGCCCCGTTTGAAGAGGCCCTGCAACACATCCTCAAATCGATCAACGCCGACACCTCAGCCGCCAAACGGCAGGCCGCCGAGGCGTTTCACTGGATGTTGGAGGAATACAAAGTATCGCTGTTTGCCCAGGAATTGAAAACCGCCATGCCGGTCTCCAAAAAACGGTTGGCGAAGAAACAGCTTGAAATTGAACGCATGGCCTGAACACCGCCGCCGCTCGCGCCGATCCGTCGGCTTGCGAAAAACACATCCAACGCTAGCCGGCCGCTAACCCCAACCGTGAAAGTTAAGAATAACAAGTTAGTGGGCATGGCCCACCCAACGGGAATGACAGGTAGGGTGGGCCGTGCCCACCAACCAACAGTTACGATCCACCAGCGCCCACAACATATGGCAAGAAAACGTTGACATGCTCAATATGTTGTGCCAAGCTGATATCAGGATTTCAATGAGCGTAGCGATTGTTCTTCTTCATAGCCATCAGTCGTAATTCAACAGGCTGTTAAACCTATATGATAGAAAACCGTTTCGATCTTGTTCCCTCAAACCTCAAACCCCCGGCGTTACCGGTGCGTAACGTCGGGGGTTTTTTGTTGGTAAGTGTCCATCCGGAAATAGCAAATTATAGTTCAGGCCAAGGCCGCAGCGAATTTGAAACCGCAGGCGTAGCACAAGCTAGTGTCCATCCGGAAATAGTAGATTTTGGTTCCTGGCAAGGCCCGAACATTTTTAAAACCGCAGGCATAGCGCGCTACTGCCGAGGATTTTAAAAATGT
>JANQIE010000103.1 GCA_028282295.1 Desulfobacterales bacterium
GCCATTCATGTTCTTGCGACGTAGCAGGGCTACGCCTGCGGTTTCAAATTCGCTGCGGCCTTGGCCTGAGCCAAAATCTACCATTTCCGGATGGACACAAGCCAAATTATCATTGACACCGCCGGTCACCTAAATCCATATTTAGTGTCCATCTGGAACAGGCATAGCAAGCTACTGCCGCAAGAACGTGAATGGCTCCGCCATTATTTTAACAATGCGAGAACGCCGCCAGGGGCCAAAAGATGCTATTTCCAGATGGACACTATTTAGTTTATTTGTTTAGACCTCGTCGATCAAAAAGCGTATTACGGTAATAAAAACAGACGGCATTCGCGCAATTTGTACAAACTGGTGTCCATCCGCAAAGGGGCTGCATTTGATATCGACATGACCAAATCAACGCTGACAACCAAGACCGTTCCGTCAAACCGCAAAGGCAGACACCGCTCCGGTCCGCCGCTCAAGCGCCCGCGCCTGGTCAAGGAATTGGAGCAAAGTCTGGCGTTTCCGGTCACCTGGATCTGCGGACCGGCCGGCTGTGGTAAAACGACCCTGGTCGACCACTATGTCATCACCGCCAGATTTGACGCAATCCGGGTCAAGCTCAGAAAATCCGACGCGGATGTGGCCCCTTTTTTCAAACGCCTTGCCCGGGCAATCAATGAAAACCATCCTGAAATCGAATCGCTCCCGGCATTACCAAGCCCACGCAAAGAACCGGTCCGGACATTTATCCAGCATCTTTTCACTTTCCTGGCAGACCGGATCGCGCAACCGCAGGCACTGGTCATCGACAACTACCAGCACATCGCAGCCAACAGCCCGTTGCACGCGATCGTGAGTGAGATGGTGCACGCCGATCAAACAAAACTTCATCTTGTTGTGATCAGTCGCACCGCGCCGCCCCCGGTACTGGCGCGTCTGCTCGCCAACCGCCGAATCTACAAAATCGGATGGGATCAACTACGGTTCAATCTACAGGAAACCCGCCGGTTGGCCCGTATGCTGGCCGGCATGCCGCCCACCGCCCCGGCCGTCAACAACCTGTTCGAACTGACCGACGGCTGGGTCGCCGGTCTTGTCATGCTGCTCGGACAGCCGCAAAATCATGGCCGGCGCCCCCCCATCAAAGGAATTGATGCGCTGCATCAGGAAAGGATCTTCCGGTATTTTGAAGAACAAGTGCTAGCCCGGCTGAGTCACGAGCATATCGATTTTTTGCTGATCACATCGGTCTTTCCCATCATGAATGCGCCGATGGCGGCCTATTTGAGCGCCGATCCGCGGGCCGAAAGCTATCTGACCTTTTTCGCCCGGGAAAATTTATTCACGTACCGGGTTCTAGGCCGGCAGATTCTCTACCACTACCATCCGCTCTTTCGTAAATTCCTGCTGGACCGCCTGAAGAAAAAATACTCCGGTGAAAGTTTCGGCAAACTGCAACAACACGCGGCTAAACTACTGGAGTTAAACGACCAGACCGAAGCGGCCCTGACGCTTTATTTTTCTTTTGCCGATTGGCCCAATGCCGTCAACCTCATATTGAACCGCGCCCGCAGACAAATGCTGCAAGGACGCCACAAAACCCTGCAGCGTTGGATCGGTCACCTGCCGACAAAAATCCAAAATAACGATCCCTGGCTTATCTTCTGGCTGGCACAATGCAGAATGCCGGAACAGCCGGCCCAATGCACAACGTTATTTACCAGCGCCCTGGCAAAGTTTGAGCACCGCAACGACGACAAGGGGATCGCGTTTGCACTCGGCGGCGTCATAGAATCGATCCTGTTTCTGCATGATCGCTTTGACGCTCTGGACCAATGGCTGCCACGCTTGGAAAAACTGGTTTCGCGCCTGAACGGTCAGTCGCAAATGGAGGTTGAAGCACAGGCGTGCCTGTGCATGCTGTATGTGCTGCCCACCCGGTATCCGGACCAGTCGGACTATCAGCAATGGCGGGAACGGGCCGAGGCTTTCCTTCTGAAGCAGATCGCCCCGGATCTCAAGGTCCGTCTGCTGCAGGCAATCGTCTTCAGTCACAATGCCAAGGGGTTTCTGGCCGAAGCCGATTTGCTGTTACGAACCCACCGGCAAATTGTCCAGAAACCCGAGTCCGAACCGTTGGAGGTTATTCTTCTGAAAACGCGCAGGGCCCATCTGGCCTGGCTCAACGGTCGCTTTGACCAGGGGCTGGATATCATTGCCGAGGCAAGGGCATTGGCTGACACCAGCGGGGTCACGCTATTCGACCACTTATTCACGGTCCATCACATCGCGGCCCTGTTGAGCATGGGCCGGCCCCGGCCGGCGGAAGAACTCATGGACGAGGTACAGCCGCATTTGCAGGCCGGCGGCGCGTATTTGCAAACATTTTACTACATGCTCAAAGCATGGCAGGCCATGTTGGCCGACGACGGACAAGCAGCGGTCAAATGCGCGGCCAGGGCATTGGAAAAGGCCGGTCAAAGTGGTGCCCGGATATTGGCAACCGACGCACGCCTCTGCATGGGGTTGGCCCACAAGCTCGCCGGCGATTACCGGCAAGCGGCAAAAGAACTGGACGCAGCCCTGTCATCGGCGCGTAAAGCCAATATGCTTCTGGCCGAATTTACCATCCATCTGGCAAGGGCCGAAACCGCCCTGGCCCAAAACGACAGGCCCGTCGTTTATGACGCTTTACGCGAGGCCATGAAGATCGGCAAGGTCAACGAATACATCAACACCTGGTTTTGGCGCCCAGGCGTAATGACCCGCCTTTGCCTGATCGCGATTGAAAACCACATCGAAGAAGATTATGTCAAGTACCTCATCCACAGCCGCGGACTCTACTCGCCGATCGTCCCGATCGATTTCGTAGCCTGGCCGTGGCCGTACAAAATCTTCGCCCTTGGAAAATTTGAAATTCGTATCCACGAAGAACCGCTTGTCTTCACGGGCAAGGTGCGGCAAAAGCCAATGGAATTGCTCAAGGCGATTATCACCCTGGGCGGCCGTCAGGTTTCCAAGGAGCGCATCATACGCTTGTTGTGGCCGGAAGCAAAACCGGAAGCATGCGCCAACCTGCTGGATACCAACGTGCATCGCTTGCGAAGAATGATCCGCCAAAAAGAGGTTATCGTCATTGCAAACAGCGCCATCTCGTTGGACGTGCACCTGTGTTGGGTCGACAGTCTGGCCTTTAATGAATTGCTCAATGAAGCCGAGGAAGCATTGCAGAATGAATCCGCGATGTCCCAATCGTTTGAAGATCGTATGCAGGGAGTTCTGAAAATGGCTCAGGGCAGGTACATGCCGGACGACGAGTATGCCTGGGTGATCGCTTTGCGGACCAAACAGATGGACCAACTCAACCGCCTGATCCGGGAACTGGGCGCCGCCTATTCCAAAGCTGACCGGATATCCGCGGCCATGCGAACCTACACCATCGGCTTGCAAAACGACCCCTGCCAGGAAACCTTTTATTTAGGTCTGATGCGGGCATACAGCCGAATGGGGCGGCAGTCCGAGGTGTTGAGCCTGTATCACCGCTACATCCGCAATGTCGTCGAAGAACTCGGCCAACAGCCATCGGAAGCAATTGAGAAGCTCTATCATGCCGTGCCGAAACGATCCTACCTAAGACCCCGGTCTCTAACCTGAAGAAAAGCTCAGAACTATAATAACTTTTCGGTATCTTTAATCGCGGCGGGACGCCGCGCCTACAATTGAGTCGACCCCAAGGTTGCATAAAAAACATGGCAAAAAGAGGGTAAGTCGCTGATATGTGATACTCTATCAGAAAACGAAACCCTATCGACAGATCAAACCCCAGGTGCATTCAAAGGATGGGGTCGATTTTGCCATATTTTTTACCCT
>JANQIE010000121.1 GCA_028282295.1 Desulfobacterales bacterium
CGAGCATTTTTAAAACCGCAGGCATAGCGCGCTATTCCGAGGATTTTAAAAATGCGAGAACGCCGCCAGGGGCCAAAAGATGCTATTTCCGGATGGGCACTAACTGACAACTGAAATTTGCCTCAAGGTGCGGTGCATCATGTCCGGAAAAGATTATGTGTATCAGAGCGACGTTCTGATTATTGGCGGGGGGTTGGCCGGATTGGTGGTGGCCGGCGCATTGATCGGTGCGGGATACAAGGTGACCATACTCGAACGCGATACCCGCGACCGTCTGGGCGGCCTTGCCAGGGAGTCCTTCGGCGGCATCACGCTGATAAATTCGCCCCAGCAGCGCCGGTTCGGCATTCGCGACAACGCCGATCTGGCCCTGGCGGACTGGCTGCGGGTGGCCAGATTCGGCCCGGATGACCATTGGCCCCGCCGGTGGGCCCAACTGTATGTCAATCAATCGATTGAAATGATTTATCGCTGGCTGTCGGCGCGCTCGATCAAATTAATGGCTTTTGTGAACTGGCCTGAACGGGGCTTTTGCGAACCGGGCAACAGCCTGCCACGCTGGCATATTGTCTGGGGAACCGGCCGCCGACTCATTCACGCCGCCCTGCAGAACATCGACCGGCATCCGAAACGCCGCAACCTGACGATCCATTGCCGGCACAAAGTCGAGCAGTTGATCCGGGCCGGGGGTCGGGTGATCGGATGCCGGGGAAGCGTAGCCGGCCGCAACCGGCAGTTTGTCGCCCGCGCCGATGCGGTGGTGGTGGCCGGCGGCGGTATTTGCGGCGGTGATTTAACGGCGGTCAAGCGCAATTGGTATCGTCCCTGGGGGACGCCGCCGGGCAATATGCTCAACGGGTCGCACCGCTACGCCGACGGGTTGCTCCACGAACAGGTTGCCGCCCTCGGCGGCCGGCTCACCCACCTGGACAAGCAGTGGCACTATGCCGCCGGGGTCCATCATTTCCAACCGGATCGTGACCGTCACGGACTAGGCCTGGTCCCGCCGCGCAGCGCCCTTTGGTTCAACGCCGAAGGCCGCCGCATCGGCCCGCACCCTCTGGTCAGCTATACGGACACGCGCTATCTGGTGACGCAAATCCTGAAGCAACCCGGTCAGTTTTCATGGCAGCTTTTGAATCGTAAAATCGCGCTCAAGGAACTGGCGGTATCAGGCGGCGCGTACATGACCGCCTTCAACAAACCGAGCAAACTGCGCCTGGTGCGCGACCTTTTGTTCGGCAACAAGGAACTGGTAAACCGGTTGATCGACGCGTGCGAGGATTTTGTAACCGCCGACACATTGCCGCAACTGTGCGCCAAAATGGACCGCTTGAACTGCGGCGTGCGCCTCGATCATGAGCGTCTTGTCGCCGAGATCAAAAAATACGACGATGAGATCGAGCGGGGTATGCCGTATTTCAACGATGCGCAGTTGCGGCGGCTGATGAATTTTCGCACCTATCGTGTCGATCGCGCGCGGTTGTGCAGGTTCCAGAAGATTGCCGACCCCGGGGCCGGCCCGCTCATCGCGATCCGCGAATTCATCATGACCCGCAAAAGCATGGGGGGCATACAAACCGATCTGGATTGCCGGGTATTGGACACCGGCGAAGAGCCGATCGCCGGTCTGTATGCCGTGGGCGAGAGCGCCGGGTTCGGCGGCGGCGGCATCCACGGGCAGGGGTCGCTGGAGGGGACCTTTTTGGGAAGCTGCATCCTCACCGGTTTGCAGGCGGCCCAAGCCTTGAAAGAAGGCGCCTGAACATGCCCGTGATGACCGGTATGGAGATTCTCACGGATGTTCGCATCGATTACAGCAAACGCACCCGGTTTACCAAAGGGGTTGTTAAAACGGTGGTGAACCGGTTTCCCCGGGGGGACCGGATCCGGTTCGCCGGCCGCGCCGTCAGGCGGCACATTACCGGTTGAGGAGGACACATCAAAATGAGTTGGATGGAAGTCGGATTGGTCGGCTCAATCGTATTCGCATTGCACTATTTTCAGCAGATCAAGATCACCTTGAAGGAAAGGGGCTACGAAGTCACCCTGCTGACCGGTTGGCTGTCCGACTACCGCCGCTTCAAGGAACTGCTGCGCAAAGAAAAAGATCAGCGGCTGCAAATCAAGTATCAGGGCATTTTAAACGGCTTGCACCTGGCCTTGGGCGGCCTGGTGGTGATCGCCACGCTGATGGCGAGCCGTTAATTTCCCGCCACCCACCTGTGAGAGCGGCGAGACGCCGCTCCCAAAGGGGTCTATTCTTCTCAAATCCTGTCAGGATTATCGTAAATCTTTTTTGCAATGGCGGCTTTCATCCCTATGTTGTGTCCATCTGAAATAGCATCTTCTGGTCCGGGACGGTGTTCTCGCCCAATTGCGATTCTCGACGTAGCCTGGCTGCGCCCGCGGTCGCAATTGAGCTGCGGCCTTGGGGCTCACGCAAAAATAATTTCACATTTTATGCATCCCGGATCTAGGTCAGGTTGGACACTGTATAAATGAAAGGAGAGCGACAATGAAATATCTGCTATTGCTTCTACTGGCCGCCGTGGTCGCCGCTCCGGCCCAGGGCGCCGCCGGCAAAACGATCCCCTACGACGTAGCGGGTCAAGCCTATGAAGGTTTTTTTGTGAGCCCGGCCCCCAAGGCGCCCCTGGTGCTGCTGATTCATGACTGGGACGGTTTGACCGGGTATGAAGTCAAACGGGCCCGGATGCTGGCAAAACTGGGCTACGCCGTATTCGCGGCCGATCTGTTCGGTGCAAGGGTCCGCCCCACACAAGTCAAGGACAAGCGACAGCACACCGGCGAACTTTACAAAGACCGCAAAAAAATGCGCACCCTGATTCAGGGCGCGTTGGATGCGGCCCACAAACTGGGCGCCGACACGGCCAACACCGTGGTCATGGGCTATTGCTTTGGTGGGGCGGCGGCCTTGGAATTTGCCCGTTCCGGCGCACCGATGAAAGGCTTTGTCACGTTTCACGGCGGCCTGAAAACACCGCCGGGCCAGGATTATTCCAAAACCCGGGGCAAGGTTCTGGTGCTGCACGGTACGGCGGACACGGCCATTACCATGGACCAGTTTGCGGCGCTGGCCCGGGAACTCGAAACACACCAGGTTGCCCATGAAATGACGACCTACAGCGGTGCGCCCCACGCCTTCACGGTGTTCGACAGCGACCGGTACCGTGCCGACGCCGACCGGGCGTCGTGGCAGCGGTTTATCCGGTTTTTAACCGAAACGTTCAAGTAGGGGCCATCGGCTCCTGGAAACGGTTGTAACGCCAAAGAGTATTAATCGAAGAAAAAGCCTGATCGCATAAATATTTGCCATCCGCCCCTGTTTTTGGTACATTGAGCACCTATCCATTTGGTGTCTGAAGTAGTTTTTCTCCTCCAGATTTGCGGTTCTATCGATTCTGTCAGATCAAAAGATAAACGTACGCGGTGTATACCAATTTGAAAAAACAGGTTTTGCTACAAAAATGGTTTGTCGTAGCGGCGGTATGCGGCTGGCTGCTCAGCAGTGTCGCGGCGACCGTATTTGCCGGGCCCAACACCGGCGGAACCGTTATCTGGGGTCGTAGCGGCGGCGTCAACACACTCGATCCGGCCAAGGGGGTCAGTGCCGAATCGTTGACCGTGATTGCGACCATCTATGAAACCCTGGTCCGCTATGGCGATGATTTTGCCACGCTTGAACCGTCCCTGGCGCTAACGTGGGAATCGACAAACAATGCCAAGGACTGGATCTTCAGACTCCGCAAGGGCGTTCGTTTCCATGACGGCCGGCCGTTCAACGCCCAGGCCGTTGTGTTCTCCTTCATGCGCCAGATGGACCCCCGCCATCCTTATTTTCCCAAAGACATCGGTTATGCCACCTACATCTTCGACCAGGTCCAGACGGTACAGGCCCTGGGTGACCACACCGTTAAAATCTCCCTGAAAAAACCGTATGCGCCGTTTCTAGCCGGACTGAGTATTCCGGCAGCCGGGATTGTCAGTCCGGCGGCGGTTAAAAAGTGGGGCGCCCAATTCGAAGACCATCCCGTCGGCACAGGGCCCTTCAAGTTCAAACAAAAAGGCGACGACGGTGAAGTGATTGTTGAACGCAATCCCGCTTATTGGCAGGCAGCGCCCCATCTGGACCGGGTCATCTACAAACCGATCACGGATAACCGGAAGCGATTGTTGGCGCTGTCCACCGGTGCTGTCGACGTCATGGACGGCATCACCCCGGCGGCCATCCGAAGAATTCAACGCAACAAAGATCTGCAATTGGTTCGGATTCCCGGTTTGAATATCGGCTATCTGGCCATGAACACCGCAAAGCGGCCGTTTGACTCGGTGATGGTGCGCCGCGCCGTCAACCATGCCATCAACAAGAAAAACCTGATCAAATTTCTCTACCAGGGATTGGCCATTCCCGCGGTCAATCCCTTCCCGCCGGTTATCTGGGGGTTCAATGAACAGATCGCGGATTATCCCTACGATCCGCAAGAAGCTGTCAAACTCTTGCGACAGGCCGGGTATCCCGACGGGTTTACCACGACCCTGTGGCAGATGCCGGTGGCGCGGTTTTACAATCCCGAGCCGGCCAGAATCGCTCAGATCGTCAAGGCCAATCTGGAAGCCGTCGGTATTCGCGTCCAACTGATCTCTTCCTGGGACTGGAAGACCTATCTAAAAAAAGGCAAGGCCGGCGAGCATGAAATGGCTTTTTTCGGCTGGGGGGCCGAGTATGCGGACCCGGATTATTTTCTTTACAACCTGTTGGACCAGGATAACGCCGTAAAAGGGCATGCGAGCAACCGGGCGTTCTTCAAACACACCGGGCTGCACAAACTGTTGATCGCAGCCCAACAAACCGCCAACCAGGCGGAACGGATCCGGTTGTACCGTCAAGCCCAACACATTATCAAACAGCAAGCCCCCATTGTTCCGTTGGCCCACATGGAGCAGTTTCTTGTGTTTCATCGCAAAGTCCGGAACATAACCATTGATCCGCGGGAGTATCACCTGTTTCATAAAGCCTGGATCGAGCAATAGACCTTTTAAAAAAACCGAAAGAGAATCATGCCGGAATTATTTTTAAAGCGTCTTTTCTCCCCGCAGTCCATCCGTATCAAGCTGATCGTTATCTTCATGGCCGTCCTCATCCTGTCGATGACCGCGACCACGCTGATCTGGATGAAGATCTATCTGAACCGGATCGAAACCGAACGAATTCAACAAAGCACGGCGGCGTTGCAGGAGACCCGGGCGCTGCTGCAGCAGTACTTTCGTCAGGCCGAGAAGATCGCCCAGTTTCTGGCCGGTTCCAAAACCTGGAGCAAATACCTGGGCCGGCAGGGATTGAAATCGATCCTCGGCGACACCCAGGTCCTCTGGCACCGGCCGCGCATCGAAGTGTTCGACCGCCAGGGCGATATTGTGGTGCGTGAATCGGGGGCGCCTCAAACCGGCGGTATTGTTACACCCGGTAATGACGCGCTGGTCGCCGCGGCCCTGAAGCTGGAAATTGTTACCGACTATCATGTCTCGGCAACCGGCCTGTCGATCCGGTCGGCCGTGCCGGTGGTGGATCTGAAAACACTTCTTGCCGACGGCGCGGTGGTGGTGACCTATCATGTGGACGCGTCTTTTTTGCAGACAATCAAAAACACGGTGAAAAGTGATATCTCGATTCAATGGAGTCCGCGCGGTGATGTCGCCAGTACGCTGCAAGATGCCGACGGCAACTACTTGACCCGCAGACCGGCGAGCGGATTATCCGATTTTAACGTGCTGGGCCAGATCATCACCCATCGCAGCGAGGTTATTTCCGGGTCGCGTTATGCTGTTGCTTATACGACCTTGAAAAACAACGCGAATAAGGACATCGCGCTTTTGTCGGCGGTTATCAGCCTCGACACAATCGAGAAAAGCAAGGGGGACGCCCGTAAATTTCTGGCCATCGGGCTGGGGATCACGCTGACCCTGGGCATCATTTTGGGTCTTCTCACCACGTTTATGTTTACCCGCCCGGTTTACGGTCTGCTCGACGCCATGCAGCGTCTCACCCGGGGACAACTCGACGTGCGCGCAACCGTGATGAACCGCAATGATGAATTCGGCCTGCTCATCGATGCGTTTAACAAGATGGCCGCGACCATCGAAGACAACCAGATCAAAATCGTAACGTCTTCGCAACAACTCGAGGAGATGAATCACAGGCTCGAAACGTTCAACCGTAATCTGGAGAAAATCGTATCCGAGCGGACCGCGGACCTGGCCGCAACGAACACCAGGCTGAGCCGGGAAATCAAGGAGCGGGAGCTGGCCGCCAGGGAAAATGAACGGTTGCAGTTTCAGTTGCAACAGGCAAAGAAAATGGAAGCCATCGGCACGTTGGCCGGCGGGGTGGCCCATGATCTCAACAACATCCTGTCCGGCTTGGTCAGCTACCCGGAACTGCTGTTGCTGGACCTGCCGCCGGGCAGTCCGTTGCGCGAGCCGATCCTGACCATCAAAAAATCCGGCGAAAAAGCGGCCTCCATTGTCCAGGACCTGTTAACCCTGGCCCGGCGGGGCGTCACGGTAACCGAACAGATCAGCCTGAACAAAATCGTCACCGAATACCTGCGCAGCCCGGAGTATCTTGAACTGGCGGCCCGGCATCCGCACGTGCGGATCGAAACCCGGCTGGACCCTGAGTTGATGCTGATCAAGGGCTCATCCGTGCATTTGTCCAAAACCCTGATGAATCTTGCGACCAACGCCTGCGAAGCCATGCCCTCGGGGGGCTCGGTGGTTATTGAAACCGCCAACCGCTACATCGATGCGCGTCTCAACGCGTTTGAGAACATCCCCGAGGGCGACTATGCAATGCTGATCATATCCGATCTTGGCATCGGTATTTCGCCGGAAGACATGGAACGGATTTTTGAGCCGTTTTACACCAAGAAGGTTATGGGGCGCAGCGGTACCGGTCTGGGCATGGCCGTTGTGTGGGGGACGGTCAAGGACCACCAGGGCCACATCGATATCCGCAGCGTCGAGGGGCAGGGCACGACCCTGAATCTGTTTTTCCCGGTTTCGCGCGCCAAACAAACCACCGCCGCCGGCCAGCGCACCATGGCCGATTTCATGGGACACGGCGAGTCGTTGCTGGTGGTGGACGACATCCCCGAACAGCGCGAGATCGCGTCCCGGATACTGCAAAAACTCAACTACCGGGTCGCCACCGTGTCCAGCGGTGAGCAGGCCGTCGCGTATTTGCAACGCGACACGGCCGATCTGCTGGTGCTCGATATGATCATGGCGCCGGGGATGGATGGCCTGGACACCTACCGCGCCATTGTCAAACGGCATCCGAATCAAAAAGCGATTATCGCCAGCGGCTATTCCGAAAACACCCGGGTCAAGCAGGCCCAGCAACTGGGCGCCGGATGCTATGTCAAAAAACCGTACACCCTTGAAAAACTCGGTGTTGCCGTCAGAAAGGCCCTGGATGAGGGCGCATCACCAACCGGCCAACAGCCGGCAGCAGCGGCAGCGTCCCCGGCAACCGAACGGAAAACCAGCGACAGTCGGCACGATGGAAATCGTGTGAAGTGTTAATTAAATTAAGAATTGCGGATGGACACAAGCTAGTGTCCATCCGGAAATAGCATCTTTTGGCCCCCGGCGGCGTTCTCGCATTTTTAAAATCCTCGAAATAGCACGCTATGCCTGCGGTTTTAAA
>JANQIE010000136.1 GCA_028282295.1 Desulfobacterales bacterium
AATTATTAGATACTTCTAATCGTTTATAAAAATATCGTCCAAATTGGAAATTGAGACTTGACGGTTCGCCCCATAGAAGGGTGGGCCGTGCCCACCAACATCATCCGGATGGTTTCCAAAAGCGGTTACCCTGGGGATGCGCCTGAGAAGAATTGACAACAGGCCATGATTATGCGAAACCAGTGACCGAACTCAAGGCTCACTAAAAAAATAGACAAATACCTTTATTCTTAATTTTTTTATTCTCAATTTTTAATTGCCCTTTCTCCATGCCTGAACTGCCGGAAGTCCAAACCGTAGTTGACGATCTGAATGCCGCCGGGTTGGCCGGCGCGACGGTTACACGCGTATCCGTCAACTGGCCCAAAACCGTCGCCGGGCACACCCCTGAAGTATTTGCCGCCCAGCTCACCGGCCGCCGGATCGCGTCCATCCGCCGCCGCGCCAAATATATCATCTTCGATTTGAAACCGTCCGGGCACTTGATTGTCCACCTGCGCATGACCGGCCGCTTTGACTTGACCCATCCTCGCACCCGGCACAACAAACATGAACATGTCCTGATCGGACTGGGGCGACAACGGCAGTTGCGCTACATCGACCCGCGTAAATTCGGCCGGTTTTATCTGGTCCGGCACCCGGAAGAAATTCTTGCCTCCCTGGGACCGGAACCGTTGGCACCGAACTTTGGCGCCCGCGATCTCGCGGCCCGGCTGGGCACCCGCAAACGGTGTTTGAAACCCCTGCTGCTGGATCAAACCTTTATCGCCGGATTAGGCAACATTTATGTGGATGAAGCATTGTGGGAAGCGGGGTTGCATCCTGAAAGGCGTGCTCATACGCTTACGGAGGAACAGATCCGGCGGCTGCACCGGGCCATTCGCAAGGTCCTGCGGCGCGGATTGCGCAACCTGGGAACGACCCTGGGCACCGGTGAGACCACGTTTTATTCAATCGCCCGCAACAAAGGCCGCAACCGCGACGCCCTGCAGGTTTTTCGGCGCGACGGCCGGCCATGTCCGCGCTGCAGGCAAACCATCAGCCGCATCATCGTGGGGCAACGCAGCACCCACATCTGCCGTCACTGTCAAACCTGAATTCCGCAATCAGGCAGTTGCCCCGGTGATTGTGATTCCGGCAACTATATACCCATGCCAATGGCCGTGACGACTCGTAGGAAACCGCCACCTTTGTCACCAGACCCCGGATCAGGTCCGGGCAGGCGCCGGGGTCCAGAATCAAAACGACAATATCCTTTTTATCATTCCGCTAAACGCCAGAGTTTACAAAACACATGCGTATCGATTACGTTTTTTGCACCCGAGATTTACAAATACTGCGCATCTATTCGCTACCCATCTCCCTTTTGGTGGTTGGTCGACACCGCCGGTCTAACATAACGGCCATTTTGTCAAATCAGATCAAGAAACCGCCATCACCGTCAATAATTGCAATAAAATCAGACTAAAACTGAACGAAAAACCATAGTCGCACCGTGGCGCATGATTAGGGTTCACCCTTAAAAACCGGTCAATCTCACCCGCCGTCATCTGATCTGGCATCCCCTTTGCTGCCTCACCCACAAAAAAGGAGGGCGCGCGTCTTGCAATCTCAACACAAGCGTCAAGCACCACTTTTTTATTCCCGCCGATTCATCTTTTAGTTCGTTTTTTTTCACTTCCGCTAAAATATTCATCAAATGCGGTTTTTGAAGAATAAGTTCAATCGCCATGATCTTTTTGAAAGTAAAAACAAATCTAATTCGCGAGCCCTGAAAGGATATTTCAATCAAATCATCAAAGGAGATTGATCATGAACATAACCACCATCATTACAACAACAATTGCAATATTCTTCGTAACAACCGTTGCGGCGATGGCCGACGATATGTGGCAGGAAACACCGGATTTGAGCCGTATCGAAACGCGTTCAACCCCGTCTCCCGGTCCGCGCCTGGCGGCCCCCCAAACCCCGCAGGTCGATATGTGGGCCGAAACGCCGGATTTCACGGACAGCCGCCGAGCCGCCGACTTTACCACGAACAAAATGGCATTTCGCAACGGCCAGGCCGCACCGGGCATGTATTCGGAAACACCGGATTTAAACCGGATCTCCCGCCAAAGCCAACCGCGCCGGATCGATATGCCGGGTATGCTGGCCGATCAGTAGACGTACCGGCATGAGTCATCGGATTGACCCGGATCAATCGAGTAGGAGGGGGAGTCGCCTCCCCCGTCCTCTCACACCACCGGGCATACGGTTCCGTACCACGGCGGTTCATGTTGTACATTGAAGTTTTC
>JANQIE010000283.1 GCA_028282295.1 Desulfobacterales bacterium
TCGCATTTTTAAAATCCTCGACATAGCCTGCTATGCCTGCGGTTTTAAAAATGCTCGGGCCTTGCCAGGAACCAAAATCTACTATTTCCGGATGGGCACCAGCTATCAGTGGTTAATCTTCAGACGTCAACACTGCCCACTGATAACTGACAACTTTTTTCAAATCTGTCTGCGCAGATATAAGCCGGCCATGGCTACCCGCTGTTGTAGATTCTGCACCCGCCGTGACAGAAAGTTATGCATATAAAGGCCGGGAATGGCTACTAACAGGCCGGCCTGGGTGGTAATCAGGGCCTCGGAGATCCCTCCGGCCATGGCCCGGGAATTGCCGGTGCCGAACAGGGCCAGGACATCAAAGGTGGTGATCATGCCGGTGACGGTACCCAGGAGACCGAAGAACGGCGAAATCGCGGCCAGCACGGCAATTAGGGCCAGTTGAGCCTTTAGACTGTGGTTCACCGCCAGTACCGACTCGTCCAAAATAAAGCGGTCAAGCTCCTGGTTGCCGCTGGCAAACTCCTGGAAACGGCTGACCAACAGACTGATGACACCGCGATAATGGGCCGGGTCCGGGGTTTTGCGGCGGTTTATATGGTCCAGGGCCGTCACCAGGTCCATGTTGCGGTGGGAAAGCTGCATGATAAAGATGGTTCGTTCGGTGATGAGCAGCCACATGGCCAGGCTGACCAGGGCCAACGGCATCATGAGCGGCCCGCCCTGGCGGAAGTATTCCTCCAGGACCAGATAGTTGTTGCCAAGCCAGGTCAACATTGGGCCACCTTGCTTTTATGGACGATATTGACCAATGCCACTGCCTTTTCCTCCATGTGGCCGATCTGCTTGTCCGCGGCCCGGTTGAGCAGGGTCTGGCCCAACATGAGCGGGATGGCCACCGAGAGCCCCAGCATGGTGGTGACCAGGGCCTCGGAGATGCCGCCGGACATAAGCCGGGCGTCACCGGTGCCGTGCAGGGTGATGATGTGAAAGGTGTCGATCATGCCGGTGACTGTACCCAGAAGCCCTAATAGCGGGGCGATGGCCGCCAGGATGCCTAAGGTGGAGAGGAACCGTTCCATGGCCGGAATCTCGCGTAAAATGGCCTCCTGCAGGGCGTTTTCCATGTCTTCGCGATCCATCTCGCGGCAGTTCACGCCGGCGGCCACCACCCGCGCCAGGGGTTTGATACCGTCGCTGTCGCGCAGTTTTTTGCAGGCCTGCCAGTCGCCCTCACGGGCATGGCGGGCAATGCGGCGGATGTATTCATCGCCATCCATGCGCCGGCGCCAGAAGAAGATGGCGCGTTCAACGATAATCAGCAGACCAAGCGTCAGGATAAGCAGGATCGGCCAGACAATGGGGCCGCCCTTGGGAATCTGCTGGGTCAGACTCAGGCTGTGGATGAGCTGTTGCAGGGCGGCGCCCCGGGCAATGTCCATGGGGACGGCCTCGCTTTGCCCCGCCATGTAGGCCCTGATCTGTTTTTGCATGCGGCTGTCCGGCAGCCGCGACAGGGCATAAAGCTTGCCGCCGGCGGGTGAATAGGTCAAAAAGCCGGCCTCGTCCGCCAGGCGATAACAGGCCGTAAAAGGGCCGAGCATGAGGACTTTGGCGGGCACGGTCTTGCCGCGGCGGTCAACGATGTCGGTTTCAACAATGGCAACCTCGGCGGTGGCGGCGACCTGTCTCAGAAGAAGATCGGCCATCCCCCTGATATCTTCCATGCCGGGGAAGCGGCCTTCATCGCCGATATCATCCAAGGCGTCGATGCCCTTTTCAGGGGCCAGCGCAGACTGCATATTGCTTTTTACAAGGGCACTGATGTCCTTGGCGTTGGTGCGGATAACCCCCACCAGCTCGCGGACCATCTTGTCAGTCTGGTCGAGTTCCTCGCTGAGCTTGTTCTCCTGTCGGGCCAGTTTTTGCTGCCGGGTTTCCAGGGAAGTCTTTTCCTGTTCCAGCGCGTTGCGGGCCCTGGTCAGGCGGGCGATCTCCGCCTCCAGGCTTTGGCGGTTTTTCAGGATGGCCGCGCGGCTTTGGGCAGCGGCCTTTTCCGCTTCGGCCTGTTCGCGGGCCGTCTTCTCGATAAGGGCCTGGCGCGCCTGGCGTTGCAGTTGCCGGATATCTTCGGCGTGAAGCGCGGAAGCGGTAAATGGTA
Organism: Desulfobacterales bacterium; assembly: GCA_028282295.1. Classification (GTDB taxonomy): domain Bacteria; phylum Desulfobacterota; class Desulfobacteria; order Desulfobacterales; family JANQIE01; genus JANQIE01. Next base: position 2,156 of record JANQIE010000283.1, read on the forward strand.
TAATCAGGCAAGGCAGTAAAAGGAAAAGATAGACGTGTTGGCAAGTAAAAAAAGTTCTCATTGGCTGACCACCCTGCCCAACGGTATGGTGATCAGTTCGGCCGGCCGTTGTTTGGCGGCGATGGCAACGGCAGTCCGGACGGCCTGGTTGTGGCCGTTTGTCAGCGGTTGCCACTGGCGGCTTGCTACATTGAAAAAGCCGCAACCGCTCTCATCCAGGGTCTGGTAATAGAGTCCCAATCTTCCCAGCCGGAAGATATTGGCCAGTACCGCCTGGCCGTCCACGCCGATCTCCTGTTGATAGGTTTCGATGGTGAGACCGTACTCGGCTTCCACCAGCAAGGCCTCCATGGCCTTGCGGTATTGTTCGCTGGCCTCGATCTTCGGATCACGCATGATTTTGCCGAGCTTTGTCAGCCGCCGGCGTCGTTCATCGGGTAGAAAGGGGAGTCCTTCGCCGGGAAGCCCTTTCAGTTGGGCAACCAGTCCGGTCAGAAAGGAAGACATCTCAGTGCCAATACGCTGAATGTCGGCCAGTTGTTGCTGTTTGGCGGCAATACGTTTTGTGGCGGCCGCCACATCCTGTTTTAAATCATTACAACTGGTGGTGAGATGCTGCACCTTTATCTCAAGCGCAGCAAGCGTGTTTTCCAGGTTGCGGCGTTCTTGGTGCCATTTTTCTTCGCTCTGCTGGGTCGCCTGGCGGGTGGCTATGGCCTGGTGCACCGGTTGCTCAATACGCTCCTTGACCTCGTTTGCCTGCACTGCGTTCAGGGTCAATAGTATGGCGCCCAGCACGGCATACGAGCCAAACCTTATTTTTTTCATGATGTCCTCCCCAAAAAAAACCCCGGACCTAATCAAATAGATCCGGGGATGCCCTGTTATCCTCGTGATATGCACGGGTTCCCTGTCCACGGGGAACGGTGCTGAAAGTCATTATTCTAAAACAGTTTTAGCTCCGGACTTTCAGAAATTATCATAATCCTACCCGGATCATGAAAAATAATTCAGACAGGTCTTCTGACTTCCGGTTCATCCTCCTTCTGCGCCTTCCCGATCGCCTGCGGCAGATCAGTGGTATGTGGCAGAAATCGTCCCCGGTTACAGCGGCGGGCCCGTTCCGGATTCACACCGGATTCCCTATTAAGCTCAATATAGAGCATCTGAAACAAGATGGTCATTTAGTAGATTTTACCGTGAATGTCAACTTGCTTCCGGTAAAGGTTCAGGGTAACCGCCTGTTGCTGACAGGTAGAGTTGTAGGGCGGGCCGTGCCTACCGGATTGCTATTTCCAGATGGACACGCGCTGTGCAATGCAAGGGGATCTATATCCCCAGATACGCTTTGCGCACGTCTTCATTGGCCAGCAGTTTGTCGGCCACGTCACTGAGGGTGATCCGGCCGTTTTCCATCACATAGCCCCGGTGGGCCACTTTCAGGGCCAGGTTGGCATTCTGTTCGACCAGAAAAATGGTGGTGTTGTGTTCGCGGTTGATTTTTTTGATGATGTCGAAAATCTGCTGGACGATGATCGGTGCAAGCCCTAAAGAGGGCTCATCCAGCAGCAGTAAACGCGGTTGGCCCATCAGGGCGCGGGAGATGGCCAGCATCTGCTGCTCGCCGCCGGACAGGGTGCCGCCGGCCTGGTTGCGGCGTTCGGCCAGAATCGGAAACAGGCCGTAGACATACGTCAGATCGTCCTTGATCCCCTGCTTGTCGTTGCGCAGAAACGCCCCCATATCCAGGTTTTCGGCAACCGTCAGATGGGGGAAGATATGCCGGCCCTCGGGCACCTGGGAGATGCCCATGGCGACGATTTTGTTGGGTGCGGTTTTATGGATCGGCTTGCCTTCGAATAGTATTTCACCGCTACGGGGCGGCACGATGCCGGAGATCGACATGAGGGTGGTCGATTTACCGGCCCCGTTGGCGCCGATCAGGGTGATGATTTCTCCTTTCCTGATCTCGATATCGACCCCTTTTAGGGCCTGGATATTGCCGTAGTAGGTTTTGATGTTTTTTAACTTAAGCATCGACTTCTTCTCCGAGGTAGGCTTTGATCACGGCCGGATTGTTCTTGATCTCTTCAGGCGTTCCCTCGGCGATTTTCTTGCCGTAGTCGACGACATAGATTCGATCCGAAAGGCTCATTACCAGTTTCATATCGTGTTCGATCAGCAGGATGGAAACATTTTCCCGGTCCCGCAACCGGACAATCAGGTCGTCCAACTCCCTGGTCTCCTGCGGATTCATGCCGGCGGCCGGTTCGTCCAGCAGCAGTAAAAACGGTTCGGTGGCCAGGGCCCGCGCGATCTCCAATCGTCGCTGCGCGCCGTACGGCAGGTTCATGGCCAGCTCGTTGACATGCGGGGCCAGTTCGATTTTTTTCAGGATCGCATAGCTGTCGGCAACGACCTGTTTTTCTTCCGCCCTGGTGGACGGGTTGCGGAAGATGGCGCCGGGAATACCGGCCTTCATGCGGCAATGGCGGCCGATCATAACGTTTTCCAGCACCGTCATGTTTTGAAACAGGCGTATGTTTTGAAAGGTGCGGGCCAGACCGGCTTCAGTGACATGGTTCGGTTTATACCCGTTGATCCGTTTTTCGGCTTGACCGGGTGGGGCGATGAGCACGTCACCATGTGTGGGCGTGTAGAGACCGGTGATGCAGTTGAAGAAGGTGGTTTTACCGGCGCCGTTGGGCCCGATCAGGGCCACAATTTCACCGCGGTTTACCGAAATATCGAGGCTGTCGAGCGCGCGCAGCCCGCCAAAGTCCATGGTCAGGTTTTTTACATTCAGAATTGGTTGCATTATCTATTGTTTTACCCTGCACCGGCAGCTTTAACCGGCGTCTTCAGCCTTGAATTTGTATGTACGGCGCACATTGGTGACAATCCCGCCGGGGCGGAAAACCATCATCAGAACCAGCATCGTGCCGAAAATCAGCATACGATATTCGGAAAAGGCGCGCAGGTACTCGGGTAGCAGGATGAGCACCAGAGCGCCGAGAATGACGCCGAGAATCGACCCCATGCCGCCCAGGACAACGACGCACAAAATAATGATCGATTCCCAAATGGTAAAACTGGCCGGATTGATAAACGTGGTTTTGGCCGCAAAGACAACGCCGACCATCCCGGCCCATGTCGCCCCCAGGGAAAAAGCGGTGAGCTTGGTTCTGGTTTTATCGATCCCCATGGCCTGACAGGCGACTTCGTCTTCCCGCAGGGCAATCCAGGCCCGGCCGATACGTGAATTTTCCAGCCGGTTGACTACGAAAATGGTAAATACCACCAACACCAGCATCACGAAATAAATATAGATCGTCACTTCCGGCAGGCTGAACTTGAAGCCGAAAAATCCTGGTCGCGGAATATTGGCGATACCGCTGGGGCCGAATGAAAACGCGTTCCAATTTTCCAGCACCAGCCGTATGATCTCGCCGAACCCCAGGGTAACGATGGCCAGATAATCGCCGCGCAACCGCAACACCGGAAAACCGAGCAGGATACCGAACAATGCCCCCAAGGCCGCACCGATGGGCAGCACAATCCAGAAGCTCAACTGGTAGTGGTAGTTCAAAAGTGCGTAGGCATAGGCGCCCACGGCATAAAAGGCGACATAACCCAGGTCCAGCAAACCGGCCAGGCCGACCACGATATTGATGCCCAGTCCCAGCATCACGTAGATCAGGGCCGTTGTCATGATATTGGTTTGATACATGGAGGAGATGAACGGGAAGGCGACGGCCAGCGCGACAATGACGGCCAACGACGGGTAGTAAATTTTGGGTGTGGTCAGGATTCGTTGCACCAGAGGTGTTTCGTTACCGTCACCGGCATCGGCCTTCTGGATGCCGGCTTCTTTTCTTTTTATAAAATAGCGCCAGACAAACGAAAGCAAAAAGCTGCCGATCCCGATCATTAACAAACGGTCCCACCGCCACTCAACGCGGTTGTAGATCGTGTTCACGCGGATGACCATGATGGGAAAAGTCAAGAACATGAACCACAGGGATACGAGAAACGATTTTTTTATTTCTTCGCGATTAAACATACCTTTTTAAAGACTCATATGAATTTGATTTGATGCTTGCGTCTAACATGCATGCGTATCCGCCAGTTTTTTACAATCTAGACCTTTTGTGATTCGGAACGCCCTAAGATGCCGGCCGGCCGGAAAATCAGGATCAGAACCAGAAAGATGAACGCAAATACATCTTCGTAATCACTGGAGATATAGCCGGTGAAAAAACTTTCGGTCCAACCGAGCACCAAGCTTCCGAGTACCGCCCCCGGAATACTGCCGATACCACCGAGAACGGCGGCCACAAACGCTTTGATGCCGGCGATAAAGCCGATATAAAAATTGATCTGGCCGATATGCGATGCAATGAGAACACCGCCGATGGCCGCCGTGGCCGATCCGACAATGAAGGTCATCGATATCACGCGATTGACGTCCACGCCGACCAGCATGGCCATGGCGCGATCCTGGGCCGTGGCGCGCATGGCCTTGCCGATTTTGGTGAATTTGATCAGGATGGTCAGCAGAACCATCACCGTGGTGGTCGTCAGGTAGATAACAACTTCCGTGGACCGCACAACGTGCTCCCATGGTTTAAGCCATTGAAAATCGGGGATCAGGCCGGGGTAGGGGAGAAAATCGGAGGTTTGCGCAAGTAAAACATAGTTTTGCAGGAACAGCGACATGCCGATCGCGCTGATCAGGGCACTCAAACGCGGTGCCTGGCGCAAGGGTTTATAGGCGATTTTTTCGACGGTGTAGCCGTAAGCGGCCGAATAGACCACGGCGACAAAGGCGGCGATCACCAGAATCGCCAGGGTAGGCCACCCCATCATCGATAACACGCCGGAAACAATCAAGGCGGTGAATGCACCGATCATGTAAATCTCGCCGTGGGCAAAATTGATCAGTTGAATGATGCCGTAGACCATGGTGTAGCCCAAGGCAATCAGGGCGTATATGCTGCCACGGGTCAACCCCCCTAGAAAAAGTTCCAAAAAATATTCCATCTGCTGCTGCCTATCTCCAGCTAAATACGCTTAACATTTTTTATGCAACGTTGGAGTAAACGCAAATCAGGGGACGGCGCATATTTGTGCGCCTCTTCCCCTGATTGAAGAACACTCTGCGACAATCCTAATTTACTTCAACATAGACACCATTTCGGACTTGATACATTGAAAAGCCGACCCCGATGGCATCGCCGCGATTATCAAACTTGATAATTCCCAGCGGCGTGGCGACCCATTCATTCTGCAGGGCTTTGACGATGTTGTCATATTCGGTGGAACCGCTTTTTTCAATGGCATTGATGAGCGCCAGACAGGCGGCGTAGGCGTTCGGGAAAAATGCGCCCGGATCTTCATTGTACTTTTTACGGTGTGCTTCGAGGGCTTCGATGTTCAGCGGGTTTTTGGAGGTATCCTGGGGGCCGGTGGCATAGACGCCTTCAGCATATTTGCCCGCAACTTTGATAAAGGTTTCGTCCTTCACGCCGTCATCGGAAATAAAAGGAATTTTCATCGCTTTTTTCCGCATCTGGGTCACTATCTTGGAGGCTTCGGGATGATAGCCACCGAAAATAACCGCGTCGGCGCCGGAGTTTTTGATTTTTTGAACGACCGCGGAGTAATCCACCGCGCCCGGGGTGATCCCTTCGTACAGGGCTACTTTGGCGCCGCTTTCCTTTTCCAGGAACGACTTGGCAAATTCCGCCAGCCCTTTACCGTAGTCGCCCTTGTCGTGCAGCACGACAATATTGGACACCTTCAGACTGTTGAGGGCGAAGTCTACCTGCAAACGGGCTTGAGCGTCATCGGATGCGATGGTGCGGAAGAAGTTCGGATAATCGCCGCTTTGGGTCAGGCCGGGATTGGTGGCCGACGGCGACATGGCGACTAATTTGGAGTCTTTGTAAATCCCAAGCGCTGCTTTGGTGGCGCCGCTGCAAATATGTCCCAACACGATGTGTGCGCCGTCTCCCACAACTTTGGTCGCGGTATTGGTGGCCACCTCGGGCTTGCAGACGTCGTCTTGAACCAGCAGTTCGATCTTACGGCCGTTGACGCCGTTCAGGGCGTTACGTCTTTCCACAACCAGTTCGGCGGCTTTGATGGTCGGGATACCGTAACTGGCCAGGTCACCGCTGTGAGGTCCGACAACCGCCAGCTTGATTGGTGCCAGCGCCTTGGCCTGGGTCGCTTGATCGGCCGTCTGTTGTTCACCCTGCCCACACGCTGTGACGAAAATACCGACAACGGCAAGTGTGGCGACAATCAAAATCGCTTTTATGATGGAATCATGAAAAATTCTTTTCGCCATAACCACTCCTCCTGTAAATGTTAGTGAATGTCCATCTGAATACGGTTTTGTCATCCAGGCGGTTGCGGCAGGGGTTGATTCCTTCGGGTACTTTGAAACTCCCGTCATAAATCCCGACCCATCCAGGGTGGTTCTTATTCGGCGCATAGCCGCAAATTCGCGCGAAAAGTACCGATTACGATAGACACACATGAACAAAATCAAGCCGAAAGTGCTTATTCCGTATAGTCCTAAAGCCTTTCGGAGTCAAGTTCGAATTTGTGTTCTTCTTGTCAAATCAGTGCGATCCGCACCTTTGGCCGATGGTATTGAAGTAATTATTTTTACGCGAGCCCTAACCGCGACGCGCCTACTCAGGACCTGTGTGCGATCCCACGCAAAAATTGCTTGCCGTGGACATGTGATAATTGTACAAGAATCGGATCCAAGTTTAACTAGTTGATTCGCAGATCGGGAGCGACGCTTGAAAAAAGCAGGAATTTTTGTCAAAGCCGACGCCATGGCGCTTCGAACGGCCGATGCCCTGACCGGGTGGCTGGAGGCGCGCGGCGTTGCCGTGACTCGCAAGCAGGGGGATGCCGGGGGGCCGCAGTATTGTACGCAGGGGCAGGATTGCGCGCCGGCGGATTTGCATTGTGTTTTCGTGCTCGGCGGCGACGGCACATTTTTAAGCGCCGTTCGCTGGATTGGAATTCAGGCGATCCCTGTACTGGGCGTCAAATTCGGCGAGGTCGGCTTTCTGGCCGAGGCGACCGAAGCCGGTTTGTACCCCATTGCCGAGGCCATCCTGAATGATACTTTCGACACATTCCCGCGGATGCGCCTGGTGGTTGAAATCAGCCGCGACGGCAAAATTGTGACCCGCGAACGCGTTTTGAACGACGTGGTTATCAACAAAGGGGCGCTGGCGCGCCTGGCCGACATCAGGACGTCAATCAACGATCATTACCTGACGACCTACCGGGCCGACGGTCTGGTGGTCTCCACCCCGACCGGCTCGACAGCCTATTCCCTGGCCGCGGGCGGCCCGATCATGCACCCGGCGGTGCCGGGTATCGTCATGACTCCGATATCACCATTCACTCTGACCAACCGTCCGTTGATCGTGCCGGATACCGCCCGCATCACCATGCAACTGGCCAAAAAATCCTCCGACATCATGCTCACCTTCGACGGTCAGGTGGGGCTGGCCATTGATGAGCAGGACACCATTTTGATTCGTAAATGTGATCAACCGGTGTTGATGGTCGCCATCCCCGATCAACATTATTTTGACGTATTGAAAAACAAACTGCGGTGGAGCGGCGGCCGGGCATGACGCTTGTAAATTAAGAATTATTGCATACTGCCATTTTATAGTAGTTATCAGTGTTCAGTTGTCAGTGTGCCCTTACTGACAACTCAATGTCATTAACTTAGTGTCCATCCGCAAATAGCATCTTTTGGCCCCTGGCGGCGTTCTCGCATTTTTAAAATCCTCGGCAGTAGCGCGCTATGCCTGCGGTTTTAAAAATGCTCAGGCCTTGCCAGGAGCCAAAATTTACTATTTGCGGATGGACACTA
>JANQIE010000002.1 GCA_028282295.1 Desulfobacterales bacterium
GGGGCGGGGGGACAAAACAGTTGGGCCACCAGCTCGAATTCGCCCGACTGGAAAATCCCCATGGTGTGCCGAACCCGGGCCAGGTCCAATTGATAAAAAGTCAAATAACGTTGCACGGCGGTTGTGCGCGACGAAGTCACCGCCGGTGCAAACGACTTTAGTGTCGGGCGGATGGCCAAAAATGTCTTGCGAAGATCTTCATGGGAAGTTGGCGATAGGTCGGGCGTCGTTTACGCCATGGCGGATACCGTAATGAGAAAAAACGCCGCCGGGCAGTAAAACCACCGACGCGCCGCCCGAACCCTAGTTGGCATCGGACAGACCGGCAGCCAGGCGTGCTTCATAGGCAACAACATACTTTTTGACCGTGCGCCGGTCCAACTGCGTCTGCCGGGCCACGGCCTCATAGGTATGCAGCCTCTGGTACAGCAAATAACAATAGCCCTCGACAAGGGTCCGGGCGTCCATCTGTCCCTCGGTCATACCGGTTACCAGGGCCCGGCGCCAGTCGCCGGTGCCCGTGTCCCAATGACCGGCATAGGTGCGGTTCAAAAGTATGCTGCGCACGGCCTGTTCAAGTTCGCGCACATTGCCCGGCCAGGCATAGGTTGGCCCCACATCCTTGATGATCACCGCTTTGATCATCGCAACCAGCGCCGGCGAAGCCTGCCCCAAAAGGCGATTCACCGTGTGGCCCAACAAATCGTCGAGTTCGGCCGAATCTTCTTCGATGCGAACGCGCAACGGGGGCACGACAATCACGTCCGAGCACAGGCGGTAGTAAAAATCTTCCCGCAACTTCTTCTCGGTAAGAAGCGCTTGCATGTTGCGGTTGGTGGCGGCAATCACCCGTCCCTTGAAGCGATGTTTTTGATGGCTGCCCACCGGGTAGAAAAAACGCTCCTGCAACACCTGCAACAGCTTGATCTGGATCGGATGAGCCAACTCGCCAATTTCATCCAGAAAGATCGACCCATGGGGACTGCACCGGTCGAAGATCCCCTTGTAGTCTTCCACCGCCCCTGTAAAGGCGCCCTTTTTATGACCGAACAATTCCGATTCGATCAGCGTTTCGGAAAACTGCGACAGGTTCAGCGCCGTGAACGAGCGGGTGAAACTTTCCACAAAACAGTTCTTCTGCTCGTCAAAAGGGATGAACCCGGAACGCCCGATGGCCGCGGCCGAGGCGCCCTTGCCCGTGCCGGTGTCGCCCAGGATCAACGTGGAAAAGTCTTCCATGCGGTTCCACAGGTAGGTTTTGTAAAGGTCAATATCCTGGGTGAAGACATTGTTCCAAAGTTTGCGCCGCAGCTCCTGCATGCCGGCGCTACGGCCCACCAGGCTGTGATCGATGAAGTAAAACGCCCGCCGCACCTGAAAGCACAAGGCAAAATAACGCACCGCATCGAACCGGTCGAATCCGCGCCGCCGCAGCAACGCCAGCGCCTCACGGGCAAAGGTCACCGTCAGCGGCTTATCGCCGGCCTTGATCTGCTTTTGAATATGATCATCAAACCGCTCCGCGAACCGGTGAAAAAAGTCGAACAGGTAGGCGGATTCCATCAGCTCCCGGTCCCCCTCGCAAAACTGAGGCAGCCCGGTGTATCCTTGCATCTCCAGTCCGGCCAGTTTGCGGGCGATCTCCTCAATGGCCTGATCCACCGGCGCCATGTCGCTTTTATCCGGAAAACCGGCCGCAATCTTCAAATCAAGGGCGGCCCGCTCATCGCTGAAGGGATTGCACAGCGTGGCCTGATTGACCAACGCAAAAAAGGCGCGATCCACTGAACTGAGTTGGCAATTGGATTTCATTTCGTCCGTCCCGGCATGTTTTTTTAAGACAAGTCGACGGTTCCCTATACCTTAAACGGCACCGGCCCGCAAGCACCAGCTTGCCCCCGGTTTCTAAACCCGGCAAGCCGCCCCCAACGGCAACGGCAGGATCGGGTGGGCCATGCCCACCAGCACCGTCCGGATAACGTCCAAATGCGATTGCCCCATCCACGAAAATGAGTTGCTTGACAATTGCGATTGAGCGGACCAGAATGTCTCACGGCGCTTCATCCACATGGCGCCGCAATCCCTAGCACACCATCAGCTCAACAAGCGCGAAGGGCTCGCGAACATGATGCAACCAAAACGATATCTGGTTTTTCTTCGGCAACTTTCCAGATAATTTGATTGATTTTGATTTGCTCTTCCGGTGTCCCCTTATAGCACGCGCCATTCAGGAAATTCGTTTGACCTCCCATTGTCATATTATTTCGTATTGATAACTTTTTGCAGCCTTCCCTCAAATTACAATTGAATCCCGCTTCAGGCACGAATTATCTGAATCAGTGCGCGCCAGTCCGCGCCAAACTGATTCTTGACTTTCACCACCCTAATATAATATCCATTCTAATTCTTATCTTTCGTCACAACTTCCGCGATATAACTTTAAACAAAACAATTTCATTTTACCATTAATAACAACAGGATATCCATTTACACTTGGATCTCAACCAGGATATCTAAGGAGGCTCGTTTTAGAATGGCATTTGACGCGTTTATTAATATTGATGGAATCGAGGGTGAAAGCACCGATGACGCACACAAAGGATGGATCGAAATCAATCATTACCAGTTCGGCGAAAAACAAACGGTTTCGAAAACAGTCAGCAGTGCGGGCGGTGCAACTGCCGAACGTGTAAATTTTTCGGACTTCCATTTCAGTAAGTTTCTTGACAAAGCCACACCCAAATTGGCATTGGCATGTGCTAACGGCACCCATATTGACAACGTGGTTGTTGAACTTTGCCGTGCTGGTGGTGACAAAATTAGATTTATGGAATATCGTTTTTCTAATTGTATTATTAGTATGTGCAACACCATGTCAAAGCATCGCCTTACTCTCCCTGTTGATGTTGTTTACATTAATTTCGGTAAAATCGAATGGTCATATGCCCAACAAAACCGAAAAGGAGGCGGTACTATGGGGTACGTCTCGGCTGGTTGGAACTTGGAAAAAAATTGTAAAATTTGATTTATAGCTGGTGCCCATCCGAAAATAGTAGATTTTGGTTCCTGGCAAGGCCCGAGCATTTTTAAAACCGCAGGCATCGCGGGCTATGTCGAGGATTTTAAAAATGTGAGAACGCCGCCGGGGGCCAAAAGATGCTATTTCCAGATGGGCACTAGCTGACTTAAGGATATAATTATGACCACCACTTTCGTAGAAGTAAATACAAAAGACTTTTTTTACGGTATTTTAGAATTAACGAAAGATTTCAGTAAATCAGAAGAACTATTACAAATCGCAATAGCCAAATATGAAAAACAATTTAAGAAGAAAATATCTTCGAGAAAAGCCAAAGATGATCTCCGTCACTATGCCACAGAACAATTAAGAGACAATATGGAAGCGGCTGGCCGGAATGCTCCCGAAAGAACCTCACCTCATCATGTTGTTGCATATGGACATTCAAGAGCTATCGCTGCCATGCAAATACTTGCACAAGTTGGCATTCATATTAACGATGAGGTTAATGGTGTGCATTTACCTATAAATAGAAGCGACACGCCCCATCCTGCTATGCCAGACGCCTATCCGCACAAGCCAGTGCATACTAAAGTATACTTTTTAAATGTTGAAGCGGAACTAAGAAGAGCCTATAAAAAGGGAAATAGAGATCCAGCATCTCAAAAGAAAGAAGTAGAAAATAAATTAAGAGAAATTGCAGAGGAACTTACACTTGGGGTATATCCCTTAGATGAAGAGATAATAGCATAAGAGGTTAAAAATGATAGTTTATGCATGTATTCCTGATTTACAACCTTACAAGCAATTACTGGATTTAGAGAACATAAAAATGCCTAAAACTCGTTTTGACGAATTAGACTTTCAAGGAACATCAAAAGCAGAAAATTGGAATCCTCCGTCTCTAAAATGGATAATAGATGATGAATCAGAATCGGAACAAATACCGGATATAGCTCATTGGCGTGTGTCAACACTTGTACTAAGCCCAAAAGCTAATAAAGTGCTTAAACCGTTGTTCGGTAACGAGGCGGAATTTTTACCGGTACCGGTTGAAAATGAAGAAGGCTGGACAATTCTGAATGTAACCAATATGCAGGACATTTTTGATGAGGCCAACTCTCGGTATAGAATACGTCCAAGCGGAGAAGTTGGCCGCTTATTAAAAATGGCTATTAATAAAACTAAATTAACGAATGGTAAACTATTCAAAATTGTGGATCACGACACCTATATCTGCTCAAGTGATATACCCGGATCTTTTAAAGACGCTGTCGAAAAAAACAAACTGACAGGTTTGAAATTTAAAAAAATCTAATAAGATTATTGTAACTATTCAGCATAATTCAAGGCAAAATCACTATACCTATTTCACAAACTCCGCCAGCTTGTGCCCATCCGGAAATAGTAGCTTTTGGTTCCTGGCAAGGCCCGAGCATTTTTAAAACCGCAGGCATAGCGCGCTATTCCGAGGATTTTAAAAATGCGA
>JANQIE010000005.1 GCA_028282295.1 Desulfobacterales bacterium
TCGCATTTTTAAAATCCTCGACATAGCCTGCTATGCCTGCGGTTTAAAAAATGCTCGGGCCTTGCCAGGAACCAAAATCTACTATTTCCGGATGGGCACGAATTATAAAAGCATTTTGCCAAACAATCCGCACAAAGCGATAACCGTATAAAGACTCAGCCGGCCGACCTGTTGGCGCAATTCGCCGATCAACACTTCATAGCTGAACAGCAAGGCGATCATCTGAGTGGTCAGCAGGCCGAGGTTTTGTATCACGTCCCTGGCACCGGGTAAATTCGGAATGATCAAGGCGATCAGTAAAATCAGAAAATCCATCGGCGTGGCCTGAAAGCCCTTGCGCCGCCGGGTGAATTTAAGCGTCAGCACCGCAAAAAAAACCGGCACGCCATACATAAGCTGGTAGACATGCAGGCTGTTGCCCGTCAGCCATTGCGGCGCTTCGATCTGGTTCAGATAAATCACAAAGGGGATCATCAGATACAACGCGGTGCGCAACAACAAGCGGCGCCAGCCGGATTTCAATATCAGTGCGCCAATCAACACCGCCGCCATGCCGGCGGCCGGCAGACCGATGGAGACCGGCACCCGCGCCGGCAGCAGGCATGCCGCCAGCAGCAACAGCGGCGTGCCGGCCTTGGTCACCCTAAAGCAAATCTTGATCAAAACGGTCTCATCTTGCAGGCGCGCCGGCCAGCCATGAATCAGCCGGTCGAGCAGATCGATCCGTGTCATTCGCCACCCCGAACGATCGGCATAGAGAAAGCCGGTCAAAATCGACCCTGAAAACACCAGGAAAAGCGACACCACCAACCACTCGGAATAAAAACGAAAGACAAACGCGGTGATCACCAGCAAACCGTTGAGGGCGTAAATCAAGACAACCGCCTGGGAATGAACCAGGCCGAGCCGTATCAACTTGTGGTGAAAATGATTCTTGTCGGCCACGAACGGCGAACACCCCTTGATCAACCGTTCGGTCATCACCGTCAGGGTATCCAGGATGGGAAACCCCAGCAGCAGCAAAGGAAACATGCGATTGAGCGGCGTGGCGCCCTGTTGCGTCAGGTACAAGGACAGGGTCACGGCCAGAAACCCCAACAACTGACTACCGGCGTCGCCCATGAAAATCAGGGCCGGATACGTGTTGAACCGTAAAAATCCGAATACCGCTCCGATCACGGCCACCGAAATCAGAGCCACGGCAAACAGCCCGTTTTGATACGCCAGATACGCCACGCAGATAAACCCGAGAATCGAAATGCCGCCGGCCAGCCCGTCCAGTCCGTCGGCCAGATTGATCGCGTTGGTCACCCCCACGATCGCCAGCACCGTCAACGGCATTGCCACCCAATCCGGCAGCAGCCAGGCATCGGGCAGGCATTCGCCCAGACACTTGATCGACACACCGCCATATACCACCACAATCAAGGCGGCCGCCACCTGCCCGGCCAGTTTCACCTTGTAGCCAAACTCTCTGACATCGTCCAGGAACCCGAAAAAAACCACGATACCGGCCCCGCATGCAACCGCGCCGGTAAACGGCTCCCAGGGGGCCCAGAGAAGGGTCGGCAACAACGCACCGGCGGCCATGGCAATACCACCGATTTTCGGCATGGGCCGGCTGTGCATTTTGCGGGCGTTGGGCCGATCCACGACATTGACCCGCAGGGCAACGGTCTTCAACACCGGAATCAGACCGATGGTGACAAACAGTGACAGTAACAGTGTGGAAAAGAAAATCATTACTACTGCGGCAGATAATCAGTCAACACAGGCACGATCAGGCGGGTGAAGGCGGCCAGACGTTGTTCGGCCCGCTGCACGGTCTCGTCTTCACCCACCGGTGTAATCAGACGGACCAGCGCGCCGTCGGTGCGGCGGCGGGTGAGCGCGTCCCAGAAATTGTACCATTTCATCTGATACGCAGTGGTCAGAACACGTCCGCGCATCGGAAACCAGTAGTACGCCAGCCGGCGATGCCCCCCTTTTATCATCAAGGCCCGGTTGACCGGCACTGTCTGCCTGCCATCGGCGGACACGGCAACCTGTGTCCGGGTCGCCTCCTGAAATTCCCAGCCGCTGCCGGGCAGGCAGGTGGCGGGCGAGTGAATTGAGGCCCCCTTGTTTTGATTTTCATAGTAGGCCACGTAAAAATTAACCTGTCGGTCGCCGGCATCACGATAATCGACAATGGCGTAGTCGCTCAGATCCAGCATGTCGACGAACTGCCGTTCCATCATGACCCGCCGCCCGTGCCAATCGCTCAATGCGACCGGAAAATGATCCAGGGACCGGGAGATCGGTACCTTCGGCCGGAAATCGATGATTTGGCCGACAAGCAGACTGGCAAGCAAAAGGCCGCCCATGACGACAAAGCGACGCATTTGGGAAGCCGGTTGCGCCGGGGCGCCGGGTTGTTCGGCTGTTTTTGAATCCGCCGCCGGTTTGGCTGCCCGGCCGCGCGGCCAGTGCTTCAACAGCCGCATGATGCCGAGCATCACCACAAAAGAAAACATGAAGATGAACCAGCCGGAAAAATCGTGAAAAAAGCCCTTGGCCGCCTCCGGCCCCCAGACTTCGGAAAGCAGCCCGGTCAAAGCGATGCGCAGACTGTTCGTAAACACCGTCAAGGGCACCGTGAGCATCACCAGGACGATCTTTTTCCACACCGCCCCCTTAAAAAAATACGCCAGCAAAAGCCCCAGCACGATCAAGGGGAGCAGGTAGCGCAGACCGCTGCACGCATCGACCACCTGCAATTGGGTGAACCCGAGATCGATGATGTTGCCCTCGCGAAACGCGGACATGCCGAAAAGCTGCATCAACTGGACCCCGAGGGCCGAGGAGACCAGCTTCAGACTGAACGTGATCTTCTGGAAGAGAAAATGCGGCGGCGGAAACATGGTCAGTCCCAAGGCCAGCGGGAAGGCGATAAGCTTGAGCTTGGGCCACCCCAGGTGCAACCAGCAGGCGCCCACGGTCAGCAACCAGAGCGAAACATAGATCGAGAAGAACTCGCCCGAAAGCTCGCCCAGCCAAAACAGCGCAAGGCCGACCAGAACCGGCACAAGCCCGAGCCAATCCGGCCGGGACGGCGTGCGGCCGAGCACCGCGCGTTTTTCCCAAATCAAATACAGGATCACCGCCGGCATGATGTACGCATAGTTAAAGTCTTCCCTGCTCCAGTCGTTAACCACCAGCCAATGCAAGGGCGCATAAAAAAGAAGTAGAAAAATCAGAAGGTATCCGGTCGGTATAAGGCGTGCCGTCATTTTATCGTTGTTCTCCGTTTTTTTACCTTGTGTCCATCCGGAAATAGTAGATTTTGGTTCCTGGCAAGGCCCGAACATTTTTAAAACCACAGGCATAGCAGGCTATCCCGAGGATTTTAAAAATGTGAGAACGCCGCCAGGGGCCAAAAGATGCTATTTCCGGCTGGACACTACCTTAGTTTGATGCCCACGCAGCCAACAGTTTAAACGCAAACACCGGGAGTAATTTCTGACGCTGAATCCGTTTGGGTTCCTTTAACAGGCGGTAAAGCCATTCCAGGTTGTAATCGCACCAGATCCTGGGCGCCCGTTTCACCGTGCCGGCAATGGTGTCCAGGGTACCGCCCACCCCTTGGCAAACCTTCACCCGTGTCAAGCGGCCGGCATGCTCGGCCAGCCATTTCTCCTGTCGGGGCGACCCCAGGGCAACAAAAAGAATCTCGGCTTGGGACCGGTTGATGGCGTCGATCAACCCATCCATTTCGGACGAGGGCACGTAACCGTTCGACCGGCCGGCAATCCGCAGTCCGGCAAACCGTTGGGTCAACTTACGGCAGGCGGCGGCATTGACGGCTTCTGTGGCGCCGTAAACAAAAACACCCCGATCTTCCGCCCGGGCCAGGCGGCAGATATCGAAAATAAACTCCGAGCCCGGCACCCGCTTCAACCGCACACCGTGCAGGCACCGGGCCGCGAACACCATCCCGATGCCGTCCGGCAGCAGCAAATCAGCCCTTTCAAAGACACGGTAAAGAACCGGATCGGCCGGCACCGAAAAGTTCTTTTCCGGATTGGATGCCAGGATGGTGTGCGGCCGGTCGCCTCGAAGTAAAAACGACCTGACCTTTTCAATCGCGGTTTCACGGGTAACCGCGTCAACCCAGATATTCAGAATCTTTAAACGGTCCGGCATCATGGTTGTCTTCCTTATCTATCGAAGTTACCTTCTGTTTCAAAAAAGACCACGTCGCCCCGGCGAACGCCGGGGTCCGGAATCAAAACGACAAAGACCTTTTCGGACGCGACGCGAGGTCCGGCATCATGGTCATTTTCCTGACGGGGTAAAATTTATGGTTGTGTCAAATTGAACCGCATCCGCCCTCCCCTGCTGGCGGCAACGCAGTACCGTGCATTCCTGCAAGGTCCCGTAGGCCGGGGAGTACCACCCCAAAAGCGGATCGATCTGCCCCTTGACCACGGCCACATCCGGCGCGCCGCTCAGCGTCAGCTCGATTGCCTGCCGGGCGGTTGCCAGCCGCCAACCGTCGGCGATGGGCCGGACCTGCACGGCCGGATGCAAATGAAAATGAAGATCAAAGCAATGCGCCCTGCTTCCGCCGAAGCAATCCCGGATTTTCAGAAGAGATCCGGCGGTTAACTGCAATCGTCGCCGATGAATGAGATGCGAATCCAGACGGCAATACCCATCGTGTTCAGCCTCAACGCAAACGTCGCTGCCATTGTTGTCGCTTATCCGCGTGAGGCGGCACGCAAACGGATGACGCCAGGTAAAACTGCTTTGCTGCACCGCCTGATCCCGCTCGTCCACCGTAACGGTGTTGTGGGCGCGGGTCCCTTTAAAATAACGGCGCAAAGCGATGCCGCCGTTGTACCGGCAGGTGCCGGGATCGATCAGAAAAGGGTCACCGTTCAGGGTCACGGTCACCGCCAGGGCATCCGCATGCCCATGATTGTAAAGGGGCGCCATGCCCAAGGGGCCATGATCGAACGTTACCAGGACGCCGGTCTCGGTGCGCATCACGGTGTAGCCGGCTGACTTGAACGTGACCCGGCCGCAGGGGCGGTTTTGCCTTGCCGGACGCCGGGGAAGAACGCCGGGTGCCACGGCCCATCCGTCATCACTGTCGCCGATGGCCGGCAGACGGCCGCCGCTGTCAAAGGCCGCCAGGAAATTCTCCGCCTTGGCAATTCGTGCGGTCAGTCGCCGGCAATCGTGCCGCGCGTTGCGTTCGAGCAAGTCAATGGCGTAGCAGTAAAGATCGACAACAAAGCGATGGTAGGCCAGGGATTGTTCGGCAGGTCCGCCGTCCGGCAATATCTGGTGCGACAATTCATCTTCGAGCAGTTGCACCCCCCGGTGCAGCCAGCGCGCGCCTTCCCGGTCGCGGTCGCAAATCGCCCCGGCAAACACCAGCCCCACGGCCTCACAGATCGTGTGGTTGCCCAGGGAAGTATACAGCGACAGATTCCGCGCAACCCACCAGGCATGCCGGTAAACGGCTTGCCACAGAAACCGGTACGCTCTGCCGGACCCGCCGGCAGCGGTTTTCAACACCAGACCGAACACCGGAATCCGCAACCCGCATTCCATGGGCGACTGATAATGCGGGCCGGTCAAAAACGGATGGTCGCAAAGCCACTGCATCACCGTGCAACGGGCCTCGGCAAGTAAGCGGGTCCGGACCTGCGGGGCGTTTGTCGCCCGGCTTTGCACGATCATTTGAACGACATGCTGCAACCGCGCCGGTTCCCAGACCTGCCGGATATCGATGCCGGCAGCCCGCGGGTCAATAGCCGCAAAAAAACGGCCGGCGGTTTGGGCTTCAAAGGCGCTTATGTTGCCCGGATCAAGGTTCAGGGTCGCCGGCTGGCAGCCATCCACCTGTCCGGCCAGGTCTTCACCGCTAAAAAGGCCCGGCCAGTGCAAGGCATCCAGGCGAGCCTTGGCAAAGGGCGGAATCTTTAAATCGATCCCGCCCCGCGCGACCCCGGCCTGCATGCGACGGGTCAGTAAAAGACGCCGCACCCGGTGGCCGACTTCCCGCGCGGACGCATGGCGCAGGCGGTCCAGGTACTCGTCAACGCGCGGCATGGCTCGTGGGTTGTTCCTCCGGGGACCGGCCTTCCAAGGGCAAACAGCGGCCCGTGCGAATCGATTCAATAATCCGTAGCGTGACCAGAGACGTATTCAAAATATCCTGCAACGCAATCGGCGGCATACCGCCGTTACGCGCCGCGCCGATAAAGTCACGCACCATATTCTTCTGCCCCTTGTCCTGGGTCAACAACTTCTTCTCCTGCCTGGCACCCCCTTTAAACAGGGTCAGTTTTCTAAAGTCATCCAGCACGGCGCTCAAGCCGCCGCCGTGGACTTCAACCCGCTCCTTGGCAAGGGCTTTGGACCCGTTGGCCAGATAGGAGATCGTGCCGATGGAACCATTGGCAAAGGTCAGGGAGATGTTGAGGGTATCCTTGAGGTGATGGGGGTCGGGCAAGGCAACGGCGTGCACGCCAACCGGCGTAGCGCCACACAGATAGGTCAAAAAATCGACGAAATGGCACACCTCGCCGACAATCCGTCCGCCGCCGGTTGCCGGGTCCTGAATCCATGAACCGGCCGCAATGGCGCCGGCGTTGACCCGGTAAAGCATCGCCAGCGGGACCCCATGCCCCATGGCGTCCTTAAGGGCCCGGGTCAGCGGCGCAAAGCGCCGATTGTAGCCGACCATGAGAATCGGGGCACGCTCCGGGCGGTTCTGCATCACGGCCTCGACCTCATCCAGTTCGGTTGCGGTCAGGCACAGCGGTTTTTCGACAAATACATGCTTGCCGTGCTGCATCCCCTTGCACACCCATTCGGCGTGGCTGTCATGCCGCGAGGCGACGAAAAGCGTGTTGACGGCGGCATCGGTCAGCAGATCAGCCTCATCGGACGCGCAAAACTCAAAGCCGAAGCGATCGGCAACCGACCGGGCGCTGGTGCCGCTGGTCGTCAGGACCCCTTTCAGGGCGATGTCGGCGGCCTTGGGGATATTCGGCAGCAGATGGCTCTGGGCGTAGGACCCGGCCCCGACAAAGGCGATACCGAGCCGGTCCGCCTGCGCCGGCCGCGTTTGGTGCAGGCGGACGACCCGTCCGGCTGTAAGGGGTTTTTGCGTATCATAGGCGATCAGGATACCGATAAACGGCTCCTGACGCTGCATCATCATATCGTAGGCCGCGGGCGCGTCCGCCAACTTCAGGGTATGGGTGGTCAGATAGGCGACATCGATTTTGCCGTCCGCGATCAACGCCTGGAACGCCTGCATGTTGCGCTTTTCCGTCCAGCGCACATAGGCGGCCGGATAGTCGCACCCTTTGTCTTCGTAGCACGGGTCATAGCGTCCCGGTCCATAGGAACAGGACATTTTGACCTGGAGTTCTTTTTTGTAAAAATGCGGTTCCCGGTCGAATCCGGTGGGCACGGCGCCCAACACAACCACCGTGCCGCATTTGCGCGCGATCGCCCCGGCAAAATTGATCGGATCAAGAGAATTGCCGGCGGCGGTGATGATCACGGCGTCACACCCCAAGCCGGAAGTAAACGCCTCAATTTGGGCTTCAAGTCCTCCCTGATCGCGGCACAGGGCCAGATCGGCGCAATGTTCGGCCGCCGTTGCGACCATGGCCGCGTCGATATCGACCCCGACGGTGCGCACCCCCGCGGCGCGCAGCAACAGGCAGGTCAACTGCCCCAACAGCCCCAGGCCGATCACGGCGCAGGTTTCCCCCAGGCGCAGATCGGCCTGCCGAACCCCCTGCAACGCGATGGCGCCCAGGGAGTTGTAGGCGGCCTGCTTCAAGTCGGTTTCAGGCTTGAGTTTCACGCACAGGTTCACCGGCACGCTGACGACTTCGGCATGCGACGCGGTCAAGCCACCGCAGGCCACCGTGTCGCCGAGCTTGAATTCGGTAACGTCTTGCCCCAGCCCGATAACCTCACCAACACAGGAATACCCCAGCGGCGAATGGGCCTCCAGCTTTTTCATCACCGCCCGGTACGTCTGCACCGGCCCCTGGTTCTTAAGTGTTTCGACCACCTGCCGGACCTGCTGCGGCCGTTCCCTGGCCTTGCCGATGAACCCCTTGCGGGCGGTTTTGACGGTACTGCCTTCGGTCCCGGCGCTGACCAGCGAGTAGTGATTGCGGACCAACACGCGACCGGCCTGCACCATCGGCAGGGTCACTTCGATGACATTCATCGCGCCGTTCTTCAACTTCTGGGTGAGTTGCTGCATGTCTGAACATCCCGTGCTTGCAGATAAGGTTTAATATCGAGCGCCTGTTGAACCAGCCGTGCCTTGCCGATGGGCGAACGGGGCATGTCGTCGGTAAACCGGTAACCCACATTGAACCGCTTGGCCAGCAAATCACTGATCCGGGATTGCATCGCTTCGAAATGGCTTTGCTTAAAGGCGCTGTTTGACTTCATCACAATCTCGATCTCGCCCGGCGTCTGTTGTCGCAGGAACAAACCGTCCAGACCCGCGAAGACTTCAAAATGCTGCCCGAACACCAGACTGGTGGCGCTGACGAGATCGCCCCGGCGGTCCACGATAAACTCCTGCTCCCGGCCGAGCACCTCTTCGATCAGCAGATAGTTGCGTCCGCAACCACAGGTCTGACGGTCCGCCACAACCGCGTAGTCGCCTGTCCGGTAGCGAAGCAGCGGCATCACCGGGTTGTTGAAACCGGTGGCCACAATCTCGCAGATCTGTTTGCCTTGCCCGTTGCGAACCCCGGTCGGCAGGGTTTCAACATAACCGTACTGAGGATAGAAGTGCAGCCGGTTCGATTCTTCGCACGCACCCCCGAGGGCCAGGCATTCACTATGCCCGTACCAGGCATAGGCCCGGCAGGCAAAAATGTCTTCAATCAGCTTGCGCTGATACGCAAACAATTTCTCCGACCCGCAAAAAACGGCGCGAGGCGCTGTTTTAAAACGCAGCCCGGCGTGCTGCATCAGGACGGCCAACTGATACATGGTCGAGGGATAACCGTGCAGGTAGCGGGGCCGAATCCGATCGACGGCGTCAACATATTGTGCCACACGATCCGGTGTCAGGCCGAAAGAAGATGCGTAGTAAATATTGAACAAACGATCGTGGTGGGTAAACCGGCCGTTTTGCGGTGTCCGGCCGCGCAGGTTGAAAATCGGATCCCCCATGCGATAACCGACCCGGCGCCACTGATCGAAGATAAAGGCTTTTTCCATCTGCCGGGTTTTAAAGCGGTCCATGTAAAACACCAGCGGCTGGCCGGTGGAACCGCCGGTAGTCGCCTTCAGGGCCCGCAGCCCCGCGCCGCGCCGGAAGGCGTGCGCGTGTTTGCGCACCGTCTGTTTGTCGATGACCGGCACCCCCATGAGCTGCGCCAGAGGGGCTTGTCCCCGTACATCCGGGCGGTTGAGATGATCCCGGTAAAACGGAACCTGCCGCGCCAATGCCAGTGTTTTTGCCAGCAAGGCGTCACGCGTTTGCGCCAACCGGTCCGCCGACAGAAATTCGGTCTGCGCCAGCAGCTTTCTGGTTCGACGATACGGCCGGCCAAGCGCCAGTTCGCGTAAATTTCCCACTAGCCCCTCTTTCTGAAATTAATCAAGGATTGTGGATGGAGAGCATTTATAAAATGACAAGATACGTTAATTCTCAACTCCAAATTCTTCATTCTTAATTCAAAAGGTGTGGTTCGAAAAAGGTCAATGCCGCCTTCAGGTTGCGGGTGTAAACCGCCGGTGTATAGTGCTGCGCGTACAATCGCCGGCCGGCCGCGCCCATTTGCCGGCGCAGGGACGGATCGTTGATCAGTGTTGTCAGCCGACGGCACAGCAACCGGCGGTCGCCGGGATCGACGATGTAGCCGTTGACACCGTCGCGGATGATTTCGGGAATCGCCCCCACCGGCGAGCTGACCACCGGCAGGCCCCATTGCATGGCTTCCAGGTTGACAAGACCGAATACATCCTTGGTGGTTGGAAAGACAAAGATATCGGCCTGCCGCAGCAGGGCCGCCTTGTCGGCCCCGTACACCGGCCCGGGCAGCACGACCTGTTGCGTCAAGCGCTGTTCGGCAATAAACTGTTTCAACCGTGCCAAGTAGTCGGCACAGGCCGCCCGGCCCGCCAGAATAAAACGGGCGGCCACCCCCCGGTCACGCAGGTCCCGGGCCACCTTTAGAAACGTAAGCGGACCTTTGGCCGGAATCAGGTTGGATAGAAAAAGCAATGTCACTTCGGCCGGTGCCGTCCCGGTCGCCGCGGTCGACTTGTCCACCGCCGGTATGCCGTTGGGGAGCACGTACAGCCGGTCATCCGGGATACAGTGATTGACATCCGGCTTGAGCCGCTCGCCCACAACCAATCCGCCCAGAGCGTGTTTTAGGGTGTACCGGATCACGCCCCGGACACCGAAATATGTCGCAGCTTCATAGGCGCGGTACCCCATGCCGTGAAAATAGAGTACATAGGGCACCTTTTTGCGGCGCAACAGCCAAAGCAGCAGGCAGTCGACCAGCAGGGCGCTCAAGCCCACGGTGATGAAATAGTAGCATACCGCCGGCTGGTCGCGCCGGATGCGGTCCAGCAGCGACCGGCAGATCTTTGGCAGCGCCAACAGCTTGCCGGCCGAGCGTTTGCCGACCTGATCGAGTTCGCGCGAGAATTTCTTTTCGACCATAACCGCAGCAACACCATTTGCGGCCAGGGCTTCCATGAATCGTTGGGCCATGACATTGGAGCCATGCACCGGCGGCGGGAGCTGGCCGACGACCAGTACTTTGGGCTGCATCAGATTTTAACGCCTTTCGAGCAACTGGTTAAAAAGAGTCGTCAAGTGGGCTGCCACCGTATCGGCGCGCCATTGTGACACGGACGCTGCCACCCGGTCGGGGGCCGGTTTGAGCGTTGCCAGCCGCCGGACCCCGGCGGCGATGGTTTGGGGACTCACATGGTCAAGCAGCAGACCGTTGTCGCCGTGGGTGATTAAATCCGGGATTCCGCCCACGGCGCTGGCAATCACGGGCGTCCCGCAGGCCAGTGCCTCCAGGATGACCATCGGCACCCCTTCCATTTTCGATGGCAACAGCAGTATGTCCGCCATGTTGTAATACGTCGCCAGCCGGTTGTGGGGGACTTTGCCCAGAAAGGTTACCCGCGGCTGCAGATTTAATTCACGAACCTGTCGCGTCAGTGCGCGGCGTTGGGTCCCGTCTCCGGCGATGAACAGATGCACGTGCGGTTCACCGGTCAGCTCGGTGAGCGCGACGATCAGCCGGTCAAGCTGTTTGACGTCTTCCAGCCGGCCCACAAACAGCAGGCAGATTTCATTCGGTGCGAGCTGCCGGCGCCTGCGTTGTGCGGCCCGGCCGGCCGGGTCGGGCCGGAATTGGGTTGTGTCGACCGCGTTCATCAGCAGGCTGGTCCTGGCACCCGCCCCCTGAGTCTCGGCTTGCTGACGACACAGCCGGTCGATGGCGATAATCCAATCGGCGCGGCGATAAATGGTCCGGTGCAGTGTGTCGAAAAATCGGGCCAGCACAGCGTTGCGGGCCCAGCGAAACTTGGCGGTGGTCACCGGGTTGCCGGATCCGTGTTGATGAAAGACAACCGGTTTACGGCCGGGGCCGAACAAAAACGGCAGCGCGCATTCGGGGGAATGGACGTAGAGAAGATCCACGTCGCGCGCCAGGATCCGGCGCCGGTTGCGCAGATAGCCGCCCAAGGCCGTGAGCCGCAACGGGTTGCGCGATGGAAAATTCAACCCGTAGGTCGCAACGAAAGTCGTGTTTTGGTTCAGCCGCTGCGGTTGCCACAACGGTGTGCCGTTGGCACCGGCGCCGAAAATGGTCATGCGGCAATCGGCAACGCTGATCAGATTCTGGATGAACCCGCTCCCGCCGCCGAACGGCAGCCGTTTGACAAAATCGTTGGGGATAATGATGCCGACCGATGGGGTTAAGGTCACGCCACCCCCCGGGTGCCGGTTTTCAAGGGGGGGCGTTGCTGCGCGGCCAGGGCGTAAAGCAACCCGATCAGGAACCAGAACAACTGAGCCATTTGAAAACGAACAATATAGCTATTGCTGACAAAATTCATGACCATCACCGCCGCGAGAAGCGCAAGGCCGAAAACGCGCAACCGGCGCTCCAGCGGCCTGAAAACAAGGGTGGCGAACACGGTCCCGTAAATCATCAAATAGAACAACAGACCGAGCACCCCGGTGGTAATCAGCAACGACAGGTAGTCGTTATGCGATCCGATCCACTGCTGGTCGGCTGTTCCCGGAATCCGGTCGAGTTCGCGTCCGAGGCCGACGCCGAGCAGTTGCGTGGTCAACGGCAAATCGGCGTACAAGCGCAAGTTGTGCTGCCAGATGCCGATCCGGCCGCTGCTGGCCGTGTTCAGGGTGATCTTCCTGTTGATGCCGCCCTGGTTGGAAACAGCATGCTCCTGGGTAACCAGATTCCGGATATCCTGAAGTAAAAATACCGAGGCGGCCAGCGCCACGGCAAGCAGCAGAAAAAACAGTTTGCGCTTCCAGAAGAACAGATGGCCGAACCAGAAAATCGCCCCGCCCAGTATAACCGTGCGGGTGTAGGTTTTAAAAATGCAGAAAAGCGTTGCGAGAAGCAACACGAACATAAACCGTTTGAACTTTCTCTTGTCAGGCGCAAGCAGGCAGTAAAGAGCAAATATAAATGAGAAAAAAAGCATCAGGTGCCCCTGGGTGTGCACCCCCGACGCAAGCCCGGCCTGACGTTCCACCATGCTGCCGGTCACCATGGTCGTCGAGATCCCCAACCCGATCACCACCAGACTGCCTGTAACCGGCAACACATACCCCCAGGTGGCGCTTTGCAGCAGCAGCGTAACACTCTTTTGTCGCAGGACAACCGCCCTGGTCAGAAAAAAAGGCAAAAACGGCAGGACCATCCGTACCGCGTCGCGGTAATTACTCCCCCAGGCAAAACTGACGCCGCAGTAAAAAACGAAAAACAGGATCGCCAACGAGGTAAAATCGATTCGCAGCCGGTTGCAATTGAGAAACAGGCCGAGAATAATCAAGTAGGAAACAGCCACGCCAAAGATATCGAGGAGACTGACGCTACCGATATGGTGGTAGGCAACGGTGACGGGCCGCAGCAATAGAAACAGCATCAAGATCAGCAAACCGATCCTGACCGGCACCGCCTGGCGTGTGCCTGCCGGCACGCGGTCCGGGGCCGGCAGGGGGGACGCAACGGCCGTGCCGGCGATTTGGCCGTCAGACATGTTCCACCGCCACCCGGCGGCCGGCCGATTGCCGGGCCAGGGTCCGGGTTGCGGCCTGACGGATCAAAACAAACTCGACCAGATAGGCGCAGACCATCGCCCCCACGGCGCCGGACAGACCGAACAGATGATACCCCGGAACAAACAACAGGATGTGGGTGACAAACGCCCCGCCGGTGGCCCGAAACACGTGACGGGGTTGCCCGATGCCCTGAACGATGCCTTTGTTGGTCATGGTCAGGAGCCTGAACGGAAAGGCGATCAGTAAAATGGCGATATAGTGCATGGCTTCGGTGTATTCCGGTTTGTCGAACAAAAACAACAATACTTCGCGACGCCAGGGAAACGTGAGCAGACCGCAGATCAACAGCGCCGTCGCCAGCATGACGTAGCCGAGTCCCCGGTACCCGAGCATCCGCACTTTTTCATTGCGGGCGCGGCGGCGGGAGACCTGGGGGATCAGGACCGTGGTGATGGCGCCGAAGCCCATTTGAAACAGGCTGTAGACGAGGATGACCACATTGAACAAGGCCAATTCCGCCGGTGCCTGATAAGACAGGATCAGATTGCCGCTGAGCAGAATGCCGCTGGTCATCAGGTCGGTCAGGCAGATCCAGCCCGAGTAGTTTATCAACGACTTGGCCGTTTGCACCCTGAATTTCAGAGGTCTGGGGTTGATCGCGCCCCTGACCCGGTTCACGCACACGGTGGAAACGGCATACACCAACAAGGATGCGAGCAGAAACAGCGACAACACGTCGGTCAACGCCAGGGAGTCCATGAGCAGCAAGGCCGTGCCGATCACGGCAAATTTGAACAGCCCGCTGCTGATGTCGACCCATGCCGCCAAACCAAATTTCTCCATCCCTTTCAAGTAGCCGTCATTAACCGTCATCAAGGCCGTCGGCAACAGGCTGAGCATGAAAAGTATCAGGGCACCGAGCGGGTATTCGCGCAAGCCTGCAATCAACAGGGCCACAACGATACCGGCAACGGAGAAGAACGCCGCCAGCAGTCCGGCCTGCCGGTAGTACTGCCACGCCTCGGCGGAGCGGTTCAACGACCGGTTGCGGCTGACAAAACGCGAAACCGCGGCATACAGGTCCAGGTGCGCAAAGATCAGCACCCAGTTGAAAACCGCCACGGCAAAGGCAAAGCGGGCATAGTCGGCAACACTTAACTGCCGAATGATCAGGGTGTTGTACAAAAAAACAAAAAACCGGGACAGGAGCACCCCGGCCAAAACGATCGATGTATTTTTAAAAGCGTCCTTCCACATACCGGGGCTATTCCTGCCGGCGCGCACCGAAGCGGGTCAGTTGATGCATCTGACGGTCATCCAGCAACGGGTAGACATACATGCCGAAGCCGGCCGGATTGCGGGCCAACACGCGGTCAACCAGACGCTCCAGCGCCGTGGCGTCGCGCGACGTCAGGGCGCCGGTCCATTTGTCACGATCATAGTTGCCCAGCAGCGGCAGCACCTGCCCCCGGCCGGCGAGCATCAGACTGATGAACTCCAGGCGTTCCAGATCCGGCACCTTTCTGTAATCCATGTTGAAAATCACATCAACATACCCGCGCCTGGCCCAATTGACTTCGTTACGCCCCTCGCGATCGGCGGTTTCGAATGCGGGCCGGGGCGCACCGTCCACACTGATGGTCAGTCCCGGTTTGAGCAGCCGGGCTTGCGTGGCAACCGACGTGACAATCGCTTCAACCACCAGTTCGTTCCATTCCTGCAGACTGCTTTCCAATCGTCCGCCCACGGCCTGCTGGGCGATATCATTCAGCAGGTCTCTGCCGTAAGTTGCATTGTATGCCTGCCGGCACGCCGACGAGGTACAAAAGCCCATGGTGCGGATGTAATCCAGGTTCAGGCCGTCAATATCGTAGCGTTCAACAACATCCATCATTAACGCGACGATAAACTGCCGGAAAGACGAATCGTGCAGATTGAACGCCTGCTCGGGGGTACCGCTGTCGTAAAACTGCGGTAGAAATTCGCGCTGGCGCAAGGCCACGGTAAACCAGGGATGAACCTCGATGCCTTCCGCATGGGCGATGGCGATCAACCGGGCCAGGGGGTCGCGCGTATGAAACTGCCGGTTTCCTTCGGCCGCAACCAGGGCGGTGGGGTAACGGCTCCCCATGCCGTGCCAGACACAAGGCACGTAGACATTGAACCCGGCCAGCTTGATCCGCCGGATGGTGTTGACGGCCCCGGCCTCGGTCGTCCAACCGACGCCCTCATCAAAAATGGCCCGGATCTGCTTTTTGACGGGTGCGTCGGCAAATTGGAAGCGGGCCGTCATGGCGTCGGTGTACAGCGCCATGATGTCTTCGGCCGGCAGCTCCCGGTCGAAAACGGCGAAGTCATCCAGATCGCAATCCGCATGACGGCCCATGGCGCCCGGTGCGCCGCCATCGGTCCCGATCACCATGGCCCGTGCCAATTCGCGGTTGCGCGGCAGTGGTTTGCGGGATTCGCCGACGCGCAGGCCGTTCACGTAAAATCTGACCGAGGCCGCCGGCGTTGTACGCCACGTGCAGGCGAACTGCATCCACTCGCCCTGTCGATACACAATGCGCTTTTCTGTTTTGGTCCTGGTCTGGTTATTGAAAATACAATAAGTAAACGGCTGTCCGCCGTTGTCTTCCCACCAGCCGTCCGATAGCACCCCATAGGCGTTTGAAGCATTTCGCCAGGAAAAAGAGAGAAAGGTGTGTGAACCGGCCGGTTCGGTGCCGGTGTCGCTCCAGTGTGGCCGGACCCAGAACAGGAGGGTGCCCGCCGGTGCGGCAAAGATATTTTTTTGGGCGAGTTCCATGTACGCGCCCGCCGGCAAGGCCACGGCCCCGCCGGACAAGCCGTCGGCAATCAGCCGGCCGCCGAAGTTTTGCAACTCGATCGGTGTGCCACCGCGGCTGCGGTAGTCGGCATCGAACGTCCAGTAGTACTTCGGCCCGAAGCGATCAGCGGACCCCCGGGCGTTCGATGGGAGCGACAAGCCGATGCCGATTAAAGCACAGGCCAGTACGATAAAAAACGTGGGCTTTTTTAACATTGGCGGGAATCCAGGCAGTGTGGCAACGAGGCCGCGATCAAATTTGTGTCAGGTGCAACTGCGGACACGTTCCTTGATGCGCTGGATGTGTCCTCTGCCGAGCCCTTTCACTTCGCAACCCAACTCGAAATAGCGTTCTATCTTGCCATCGTCCAGCATTGCGAAGCAGTCGATGATCGCGGCGGGCCGGCCGATCATTGCAACCACCGCATCCGGGTTCAGGTCGCGGTACTCCTTGTGGCGCACCGCGAAAACAACGGCGTCGGCGTGTTTGACGGTTTCCGCCAGGTCGGCCAGCACACGGGTTCCGGCAAGGCTGTCCTGGTTGCGGAAAAAACGCGCCCGTGATTGACCGGGGGCGGGATAGGTATCCTGCTTTTCCAACTCCCACCAGTGCTTCACGTAGGGATCGTGGACGGTAATGTCGCCGCCCATTTCCGCCAGTTTGCGCACAATCAGTTCCGATCCGCTGTAGCGCGTGTCGCCGACGTCTTCCCGGTAGGACGCGCCCAACAGCGCGATGTTGGAGGCGGCCACAATGCGTCCCATGTTGCGCAGGGCGTCGCGCACCAGTTCGGCCACGTGCAGGGAGCGGGTGTCGTTGATGTCGATGGCGCTGGGGGTAATTTTGAAGATATCGTCGTCAAACCCCATCAGGGTGTGATACGCCCAGACCCCCAGGCCGCCGTCCTTGGGCAGGCAGTAGCCGCCGATACCGGGGCCGGGGAAAATCAGGTTGGAATGGGTGGGGCGGGTTTTGATGGCGTCGATGACCTTGATCAGATCGACCCCGTTGCGTTCGGAAAAACGGCTCCATTCGTCCAGAAAAGCCAGAATCGTGGCGCGGTAGGAGTTCTCCACGATTTTGCAGGTTTCACTCTCAATCGGTTTGTCCAGCACGGTCAGTGGAAATTCGTCCACATTCAGAACCTTGGACAAAAAGGCGACGACTTTTTCGCGCGCGGTGTCGTTGATCCCGCTGCAAACGCGCCAAAAATCACGAATTGAGGCCACGTAGTCGCGTCCCGGCATGACCCGTTCAAAGGAGTGCGCCAGCAACGGCTCATGGTTGTCCAGACCCCGTCCGGCAAACTCTTTTTTAATGATCGGATAGGCCACGTATTCCGTGGTGCCCGGCGGGACCGTGGTTTCGATCAACACCAGACACTCGGGCTGAATCTTCTTGCCGATCATTTTCAAACTGCTTTCCAGGGCGGCAATGTCGGCGGCGCCATGACGCACGTCGCCCAGCGCTTGCTTGTGATAATCGCACTGCACATCGACCACCACCACATCGGCCAGGGCCAGGGCATCGTAGGTGAAGGTTGCGGTCAGGGTCTTTTTGGCGTTTACGCACCGTTCGATCATCGGCGCAACTTCGGGGTCCTCGGCTTCCACCGGCGCCTGCCCGCGGTTCAGGTAAGGGATTTTCCAAAAGGAGCGCACCGACGGGCGCTGCATGCCGATGACAAAGTAATACGGCCGGCCGGTTTCCGGCGCAACAGAGTCGGCGACCACCCCGGCCATCACCGCTCCCACGAAACCGACTCCCATGACGACCACAATCTCACGTCCGTTCTGTTTTTCTTCGTCGACACGTTGCTTCAGCCGCTCGAACTCCCGGTCGTATTGCGGTTGATCCGGCAGTTCAAAGGACTCCCCAACCGGACAGATCGAAACTTGACCGGCGTTTGCTTCGTTCGCTTGTTTTGTCATAGTCACAGACCCCGCTGAGGATTGTTTTTTATGAAGTTTGGGTGATTGCCTTATAATAGGTTTGTGCTTTTTGCAGGGCGTCAAGATCGTCGATGCCCATGGTTTCGATTTCATTCTCGGCAACGGCATAGCCCACCGGACGTTGATCGTTCACCATGTGTTCGATCAGATCCGTGAAGAAAAACTCTTCGATGGCGGTCATTTTGCCGTCGACTTCTTTTTCAACGATTTGGGGATTGGAGGCCATGATCGGCAGGTATTGCTGCAAGGCCGTCTTTGTCACGGCGTAGATTCCGGAATTGCAAACCGTCAGTGCGGCCCGGCGATCTTCGGGGTAATCTCTCCAAAACTTCCACTCGGTTATTTTCTTCACCTGTCCGGCTTCGATTTCCAATACGCCGTACTGTTTTTTGTCTTCCGGCTCAAAGCCGAGCACCACAAGGTCATGCGAATCCAGCGCGGCGACAAGTTTGCGGTAGGTGTCACGGGTGACAAAGGGCACATCGCCCATGGTGATGATGCAGCGGTCAAAGGCCTGGCTTGCGATAAACGGCTGGGCGGCTAAAATGGCGCCGCCGGTGCCGTTGAGCACCGGTTGCTCGTGATAGGCGATGTCGAGCGCCCCGGTGGCGGCCTGAACGTCCTGCCGGCAGTGGTTGACGATAAGCGCCTTGGGTCCTGCGGGCAGATTGTCGAACAGGTTCAACAAAATGGGGTGTTCACCCTGATAGGCTGATTCGCCCGGTTTCAGGGGGAGCAGGGTTTTGTTCCCGGCATAGCCTTGCATGCGGCTGCCGCGACCGGCGGCCATGATGATGGATGCAACTTGCATGGTACACCTCCCAAATCGGATTATTCGTAATGGTTGAAGGTCTGAAAGCCTTCGGTTTTGCAGAAGTGGTCTTTTTTGGCTTCCAAAATATCTTCCTCGACCATCATCCTGATAAGTTCATCAAAGGAGACTTCAGGTTCCCAGCCGAGAACCTGTTTGGCTTTGGAGGCATCGCCCTGTAGAAAGTCGACCTCGGTGGGCCGGTAATACGCCGGATCGATTTCGACCAGCACCTTGCGGGTGGCGGCATCCACGCCGGTCTCATCAGGACCGTCGCCCTGCCATTCGATGGTGATGCCGATATGGAAGAATGCTTTTTCAACCATATCGCGCACCGAGTGGACCTTGCCGGTCGCCAGAACAAAATCTTCGGGTTTGTCTTGTTGCAGCATCAGCCACATACCGCGCACGTAGTCCCTGGCAAAGCCCCAGTCCCGCTTGGCGTCCAGATTGCCGAGAAAGATTTTGTCCTGCAACCCCAACTTGATCCGGGCGATGCCGCGCGTGATTTTGCGCGTCACAAAGGTTTCACCGCGAATGGGCGATTCATGGTTGAACAGAATGCCGTTGCACGCGAACATATTGTATGCCTCGCGGTAGTTCACCGTTATCCAGTACGCATAGACCTTGGCGGCGCCGTAGGGGCTGCGCGGGTAAAACGGGGTGGTCTCCGTCTGGGGCACTTGCTGCACCTTGCCATACATTTCACTGGTCGACGCCTGGTAAAAGCGCGTCTTTTGCTCCAACCCGAGGATGCGGATCGCTTCCAGCAGGCGCAAGGTGCCCAGTGCGTCGGAATTCGCGGTGTACTCGGCGGTTTCAAAGGAGACTTTGACGTGGCTTTGGGCCGCCAGGTTGTAGATTTCGTCGGGCTGTACTTCCTGGATAATGCGTATCAGGTTGGTGGCATCGGTCAAATCGCCGTAGTGCATGAAAAAGCGCACGTTCTCTTCATGGGGGTCATGATACAAATGATCGATCCGGGCGGAATTGAACGAAGACGCCCGGCGTTTGATGCCGTGGACTTCATATCCCTGGTCAAGCAGTAATTCGGCCAGGTAGGCCCCGTCCTGGCCCGTAATCCCGGTGATGAGCGCACGTTTGTTTGTCATCGGCTGGACTCCATTGAACGTTGGTTTATTTTTATGCATCATCGGCAAGCTGCCTGACGTACCATTTGTATACTTGCCGAATGCCGTCTTCAAGTTTCATGGCCGGTTGCCATCCCAATGCCTTGATCCGGGTCACATCCAGAAGCTTGCGCGGTGTGCCGTCGGGCATCGACGCATCCCAGACCACCTTGCCCCGGTACCCGATGACATCGGCGACCAACCGCGCCAGGTCCTTGATGGATAAGTCATCACCGTAGCCGATATTCAGCCACTGCGGATGGGCGCTGTCTCGGCCGGGGGGGAACAAGGCCGCCGGTTCCAAATGCATCACTTGCACGGCAGCGCGGGCCAGATCGTCGACATGCAGAAACTCGCGTTTTGGTTTGCCGCTGCCCCATAGGATGATTCCGGCATCAGTTCGGGTTCGGGTGTTGATGCCCAGGGCCGCCTTAAGCGCCGGCGGGATTGGTCCGAAGATTTGCTCATCTTTGTCGATTGCGCCCCAATCACCGACGTGCGCCAGTTTGGCCAGATGAAATTTACGGATAAACGCCGGTAAAACATGGGAGCTTTCCAAATCAAAGTTGTCATTGGGGCCGTACAGGTTGGTCGGCATTACACTCACAAAACAGGTCCGGTACTGCCGGTTGTAGGCCGTGCACATTTTGATGCCGGCGATTTTCGCC
Source organism: Desulfobacterales bacterium (assembly GCA_028282295.1). Lineage (GTDB taxonomy): Bacteria > Desulfobacterota > Desulfobacteria > Desulfobacterales > JANQIE01 > JANQIE01. Next base: position 20,735 of record JANQIE010000005.1, read on the forward strand.
ACCGCGTAAGGTTCGTTGGTGGGTTCGAGGTGCCCGGAGAGAAGCAATTTTTCTTGCATTGGCTGGGGACAGTTTTTCGGATAGATACAAGAGCTTCCCAAAAAGAGCAGCCGTTTGACGTCATGCAGATAACTCTGGTGAATCACATTCGACTGAATCATCAGATTGGAATAAATGAAATCAGCCGGGTAGCTGTTGTTGGCGTGGATACCGCCGACCTTGGCGGCGGCGAGAAAAACGTATTGCGGCTGTTCCTGTTTGAAAAAAGCGGCGACGGCGCTTTGGTCGGTCAAATCGAGATCCGCGCGCGAGCAGGTCAGCAAACGGCGATAACCAGCCCCGGCCAGACAACGCGCGATGGCAGAACCGGCCATGCCGCGGTGTCCGGCGATATAGATGCGCGCCTTTTTGTTGATCGCCAATGCCATTGTCAGCTTACCTTTAAAAACGCTCTGATAGAGGCCACTATCCGTGCGGCGGTTTCGCCGTCCCACAGGTCGGGCGGGCGGTAGCCGTTCTTGCGGCCGGTCAGGGCCCGGTTGGTTTTGACTTCCAGATCATCCACCGTACTGAGCGAATTGGTCCCCTCGGTGATGGTGACCGGCCGCTCGGTGTTCGGCCTCAGCGTGATACAGGGGATGCCCAGATAGGTTGTCTCTTCTTGTATCCCGCCGGAGTCGGTGATTGCAAGGCAACAATCAAAAATCAGGCTCATGAACTGGATGTAGCCCAGGGGCGCCAGACAGGTGATGCCGGTACCGTTCTCCAGGCGTCCCAGTAAATTGTGTTTTTCCAGTCCGGCCCGTGTGCGCGGGTGAATGGGGAACGCAATCGGCAGTCTGGCAGCCAAATCGACCAATTTGGCGACCAGCGGTTCCAGCGTCTCCAATCGATCGACGTTGGCCGGACGATGCAGGGTTACCACGGCGTAACGGCCCCTGGGAAGCGCTAACGTATCGCAGCAGTTAGTGGCTTCGATTTTGCCGCGCAACATTTCCAGCGAATCGATCATGATATTGCCGACCCGTTCGATCTTATCCGGCGCAACCCCTTCGTTGCGAAGATTGGCATCGCCGTCCGGCGACGGGGTCCACAAAAGATCAGCCACGGAATCGGTCACCAGACGGTTGATTTCTTCGGGCATGGTCCGGTCGAAAGAGCGCAACCCGGCCTCCAGGTGGGCGACTTTGATGCCTAGCTTGACAGCCGCCAGTGTCGCGGCCATGGTTGAATTCACATCGCCGACAACAATCACCAGGTCCGGCCGGTGCGCCAATAAAACCTGTTCATAGGCGATCATGACTGTTCCGGTCTGTTCGGCGTGCGACCCGCTCCCCACCCCCAAATGAATGTGAGGTGCCGGCAGGCCCAGATCCTTGAAAAAGGTATCGGACATGTTGATATCATAATGCTGGCCGGTGTGAACAATGGCGGTTTCGGCCCATGGTTCATTCGCCAGTGCATGGAACAAGGGCGCAATCTTCATGAAATTGGGCCGCGCCGCGGCGATCAGGTGTATTTTGGTTTTGGTTGCAGTGTGCATTAATGAAAAGTCCTGGTGCCGGCCCGAAATCCGAACCTGCCTTTGCCGTTGGCTTTACCCCAACGTTGCTGTATCCGGCTACGATATAGCTCCGCCTGGTGAATTACAACACCAATTCTCTTATGGTTTGCTTTTTGTTGTTGGGAGTTTTCCTGTCACAATTGCGCGGTTTAATAGCACTAATTGCAGCAGAAATAAAGGGCTTGGTTTGCTTCATTCTGCAATTAAAATACCAATATTGTGCCTATCCGGAAATAGCATCTTTTGGCCCAGGCCAGCGTTCTCGCCAATTTGTAATCCTCGACGTAGCCCTGCTACGCCTGCGGTTACAAATTGGCTGCGGCCTTGGCCTGAACCAAAATCTGCTATTTCCGGATAGGCACAACCTAAGAAAACGCAGATGCGCAGCGCAGAACACTGGAAGTCATCGAATTATTCGGACAGGAATTTAAGGGGCGTGTTACGAAATTTACCCGTTGAAGGCGTTTTCGTAATCGGAAAAATCAGGATTCGGCTTTCCGTCAACCGGGTGCCTTTGACATGTTGCGGGCACCACGGTTCAAGGCGGTATCGGCGTTGTGCATTATTTCAAAGAGTTTCCTGGAGAGCCGGGGCAAATCAAAGGGCTTTTGAATGAAGCCGAGGCATCCGTTGTCGATCATGGTTTCAACGTCGGTGGTCATGCCGTAGCCGCTTGAAATGAGTACTTTGATGCCGGGTTGGATTTTCTTAAGCTGGTGAAAGGTTTCATTGCCGTTCATGCCGGGCATCACCATGTCCAGGATAACCATATCGGGGGGTGTCGCGCCTGCATTTTCATTGTTTACGCCGTTATTCAAATCGCGCACAATCCGGGTGGCTTCCTTGCCGGTGCGCGCCGGCAGGACATCGTAGCCCAGCTCGGCCAGCATCAGGCTACCGACCTGGATGACCTGTTCTTCGTCGTCGACGAGCAAAATGGTGCCTTTGCCTTTGGGGACACTGAGCGCGGCCGCTTCATTTGCAATTACTTTCGAGTCGGATACCGGCAAGTAAATATAAAACGATGTGCCTTTATTGGGAGTACTATCGACGGTTATGACACCATTGTGATTCTTGATGATCCCGAAAGCCGAAGCCAAGCCCAATCCGGTGCCTTGGCCGATTTCCCTGGTTGTATAAAACGGCTCGAAAATTCGGCCCACGGCCTCTTCATTCATTCCGACTCCGGTGTCGGTCACGGTGATGCGGATGTACCTGCCGGGTCGCATCTCGTGCGGTTTGCAAAAAGAGTCGGTAAGCGAAATGTTTTTGGTTGCCAGGTACAGGTCGCCGCCGGCGGGCATAGCATGCGCGGCGTTGACGAACATATTCAACAGCACCTGCTCCATTTGCCCGCGATCGACCTGCACGGTCCACAGGTCTTTTTGAAACTTCTTGTGCAACCGAATCTCTTTCTTCGTCCGGCAAAACATTTCCGCGGTAGCGTCAAACAATTCATTGAAACAGATGGGTCGGGTTTCGTATTTTCCGCCACGGGCAAAACCGAGTAGCTGTTTGGTCAGGTTGGACGCACTTTGCACCGCGTTCTCGATGCCTTCAAGGTGTTCGTGATTGGGGTCATCCGCCTTGATCTGGAGCAGCATCAATGAAACCCGCCCCTGGATGGCTTGCAGCAAATTGTTGAAATCGTGGGCCACACCACCGGCCAGGGTGCCGATGGCCTGCATTTTCTGGGCCTGGATCAGTTGGGTTTCAAGCTCTTTTTTGTCCTGCTCGGCATGGAATTGTTCGGTGATATCCAGAACATGGCCGATTATTTTTTCTTCGCCCCTGGAGTCGATAATACTGGTGACATTGATTTTGCACAGCCGTTTTTTACCATCTTTACGACGGATGATAAAATCGTACTGGCTGTGGTAGTGCTGCCCCGGGTAACGGTTCAGGTAGCGATCGGTGGCCAGGGGAATGCTTTCATCGGAAACGATACGCCTGAAATCCCTGCCCTCGAGCGCTTGCCGGTCAAAGCCGGTGATGCGGCACAGCTCATCGTTCACGAAGATTGTTTCCCATTTGCTGTTGATCATCATGATTCCGTCGTGGCTGCACTCCACAACCGAGCGATAGCGTTCTTCACTGGCGTGCAGGGCATCCTCGACTTTCTTGCGCAAACTGATATCGCGTGCCACGCACAGCACGACCGGCCGGCCACTGTAAAGGATGGCCCGTGCACCGACTTCCACCGGGATGCTGTCCCCGCTTTGATCGAAGTGCAGGGTTTCGAAGGTGGCTTTGGGCTGTTTCGGGGCCCCATCATGGTATTCGATCAGGTTGAGCAACCGTTGCACCGCGTTTTGCGAAATGAATTCGCGGATATTCAACTTCAGAAAGGCGCTGCGCGGAAAATCGAGCATGATGCAAGCAGCTTCGTTGGCGTCCATGATATTGCCGTTCGCGCCAAACATGTAGACGGCATCGCCGACGTTTTCAAACAGTTCCTGGTAGCGCGACTTTTCTTCGGCTTGTTTCAGGGCATCGAGCATGTAGTTGAAGGTCCGCGACAGTCGCCGGATCTCCAGATAGTCTTTGGCCCTTTCTTCGAACAACAGATCTTTGCGGCCTTGTGATATCTGCATGGCTTTGACCGCCATCTGGCTCAAGGGCTTGGCCATCTGCTGCCCCAAAAATATCGACAACAGGGCGGATACGGCGAGAATGCCGATTGTAAAGAGACCGATCAGGAGGGTAATTTTGCTCTTTTCCAGCATCAACGTTTCTTTCGAAACGACAAAATACAGGCTTTCAAAACCATTCAACCGCGACAGCAGGCAATCTTCGCCGCAGGATACAAAACCGGTGTTGATCCTTTGCGGGTCAACGTCATCAAGAAAGATGTCCATTTCCGTGTTCGATATCAGATTCCGCAGGCGATCAAAACGCCATTGGACGATGTCACCATCCACTGTCCGGCGGATGGTGTCGACAAGGCGTGTGTCCCGGGCCAAATCGTAAATGACATATACTTTGCCCAGTTCCCGTTGGCGGTCTTTCACGGGGAGTTGAAACCACCACAATAAACCGGTGTCGGCGACTTTATCCAGTTTGGAGGGAAATGTTCCGGCCAGAATCGCTTCCAGAAGTTGATTGTACTCGATGGGATGCGTAGTCGGGCAAAAGCGCCGGGAATTGTTGTTTTTGGCGTAAAAATACATCCCGTCCGATACCGGATAAATATTCGCCAGACGTTTTTCCAGCAACTTATCCGCCTTGAAGGCCAGAGTATCGATAACCGTCCGATCCTTGCTCAAATCTTTTAATCTGCCTTGAATATGGGCCAGGCGGTTACCGATCACCAATTCCAACTGGCCTTTCTGGGCCAGGTGTTTCTGCGTGAATTCGGCTTCGAGTCTGTTGGTAAAATAGAAATGTAACGTGCCTGAAATCAGGACAACGCTTCCCGCGACCAGGATTACGATGACCATCATGAGGTAGGACGAAAAACGTCTGGGGAATTGGGAAACCAACGGATCTTGCCTCCCGGGTTGATCGCTTCAGGGCCGCGGAAAAAATAAAATGTCCCAAATACGAACGTACTTTGGGAGATTTTATTTTTTCTGCGGCCCTTAGGGCTTTGTGAAATTATTTTTTTGCGAACCCATAATGGGACGCCGGCAACACGTTACAAATTTTTCACAATATTAACCCGGCAATAAAATACCTTTAAAGTTGTGATTCCGGCGAGCGCCGGAATCAAGCGTCAATTCTGGATGCCGGATCAAGTCCGGCATGACGAAGGCTTACATATTTAGTCGCCGGTTTAATATGCAACATATTTTTTTTAAAACTCAAACGGTGTTGGCACACGATTTAATGCGTATGTTACCCTAAGGGCTCGCGCTAAAATGTGAAATTATTTTTGCGCGAGCCTAAGACCAAGCCCCCAATATCGGTTTTATATTTCAGATGGGGTCCATCCATAAGTGGCGGGTGCCCCTCTGCAGATAGCATCTTACTGAAATTACTGACACTTTTAGCCTAAAAGGATTATACCGTGTGGTTGTCGTTGTCAAGTCTTAATCTCTTTGGCCGGTAAATCGCCGGGATCTTTCAGGCTTCACGGTATGTGTTTATAAAAATTCGACATTAGGGCCATTGAGGATATTTTATTTTTTCTGCGGCCCTTACGTTAAATCGAGGTTGCCATGCGATATTTCCTGCCAATCAACACTACTGTTTTGTTAGCGGCCTTTGCCCTTGTTGCCGGTCCGGTGGCCGGCGCCGCCGATCCGTTAAGTAATATCCGCTTACCGCCGGGTTTCAGGATTCATGTTTATGCCGCCGATATTCCCGACGCGCGCTCGATGGCACGCAGTCCGGCCGGGACGCTGTTTGTAGGCAATCGCAAAGACGGACGTGTGTATGCGCTTCAGGATCGTGATGGTGATTTTCAAATCGACAGGCGGTACACGCTTGCCCGTGGCTTGACAATGCCCAATGGGGTGGCGTTTCGCCGTGGTGATCTTTATGTGGCCGAAGTGCATCGCATTTTTCGCTGGCGACGCATTGAAGACCATCTCACGCAACCGCCTGCGCCTGAAATCATCCGCGACGATCTGCCGAAGAAAAAATGGCATGGCTGGAAATTTATCCGTTTCGGTCCCGACGGCAAACTGTATTTCCCCATCGGTGCCCCTTGCAATGTTTGTCTGTCGGACAACGAATCGTTTGCTTCGATTTTACGAATGAATCCCGATGGCTCGGAGCTCGAACTTTTTGCCCGGGGCGTGCGCAACACGGTGGGTTTTGATTGGCATCCGCAAACCCGAACCCTCTGGTTCACCGACAACGGCCGGGATTGGTTGGGCGACGATACCCCGCCGGACGAGCTGAATCATGCCCCGCGTCCGGGTTTGCATTTTGGTTTTCCATATTTACACGGCGTTGATGTTAAAGACCCGGTTTACCATCGTAAGATGCCCCGCATTGCGGTGACATTGCCGGTCAAAGCACTGGGTCCCCATGTGGCGGCCTTGGGGATGCGTTTTTACACCGGCACCAGTTTTCCGGCAACCTATCGCCACCGGATTTTTATTGCCGAGCACGGCTCCTGGAATCGCAGTGTACCGGTCGGCTATCGAATTACTACCGTCACGTTAAACCCGGACAATTCACCGCAGTATGAAGTGTTTGCCGAGGGCTGGCTCGACGATGGCAAGGTCACCGGACGGCCTGTTGATCTGGAAATACTCCCTGATGGCTCCATGCTGGTCTCGGATGACTACGCGGGGCGAATCTACCGCATTCATTATACGGAGTAAGGGTCACGGAAAAAATAAAATGTCCCAAGTTCCGGTTCGTATTTGGGATTTTTTCTGCGGCGCTAACAACAGTCAATGCCTCACCCCCAGATGCCTGCAAAGTTGCCGTCATCAATAAGGGCTCTCGCGTAAAAATAATTTCCCATTTTAGGCGCCCGGCTTCAGGTCAGGTTGGTTCGATCTGAGGGGCCAAAACCGCCGCCATAGCAAGCTATGGGGAGGATTTTGGGGCCGAAGATCGAGCCAACCTGACCTGAAGCCGGGATGCATAAAATGTGAAATTATTTTTGCGCGAGCCCTAAGGGCCCAGATGTCATTTTTTTTTCATATGCCTTGTCCCCTCGTTGAACTTATCGAGCAGTTGAATGATCGCCTCCAAGTCACCACCGGCTTTCTGGGCAGCCCCCTCACCGGTTGCGCCGGTTATCGTCTGTTCGCCCTCTTTTTTTGTTTTTTTCTCTTCTTCTTTCGGGCCTTCATCTCTTCTGCGTGATCTGGTAGCATTTGATCTCTCACCACCTGTTGCACTATCGACACCTTTACCCATTTGTCTTTTCCTTTCGAGATATGAACTCTATGGACGTTAGCTTGTGTCCATCCAAAAACTGCATCTTTTGGTTCAGGGCTGCGTTCGCGCCCAATTACGATCCTCGACATAGCTTTGCTACGCCTGCGGTCGCAATTGGGCTGCGGCTTTGTCCTGAACCAAAAACTACTATTTCCTGAAGGTACTAGAAAATAATTAGGAGTTAACCGTACGAGTTTCTTTTATTATTAAACCGGCGACTAAATATGTAAGCCTTCGTCATGCCGGACTTGATCCGGCATCCAGAATTGACGCTTGATTCCGGCGCTCGCCGGAGTCACAATTTTAAAAGTATTTT
>JANQIE010000007.1 GCA_028282295.1 Desulfobacterales bacterium
GTTCTCGCATTTTTAAAATCCTCGACATAGCCCGCTATGCCTGCGGTTTTAAAAATGCTCGGGCCTTGCCGGGAACCAAAATCTACTATTTCCGGATGGGCACTAGCTGGTGTCCATCCGGAAACAGCATCTTTCGGCCCAGGCCGGCGTTCTCACGAATTTGAAATCCTCGACGTAGCTTTGCTACGCCTGCGGTTTCAAATTCGCTGCGGCCTTGGCCTGAACCAAAATCTACTATTTCCGGATGGACACTAGCTGTCGAGCGGCGCGAATTGGGCGGTAAAATGTCTTAAAAAAGGCGGCTCCCAGGTGATGCGCAGCCCCCGCGTCGTTTCTCTTTTTGCAAATGCGGCTTTAATGGTTTCGATGGCAAAATCAAAATGGCTTTGGGTGTACATGCGCCGTGGAAACGCCAGACGCACCAGTTCCATGTCGGCGGCAAGACTTTGACCCGTGGCCGGATCTTTTTTGCCAAACATGACGCTGCCGATTTCAACCCCGCGAATGCCGCCCAGTTTGTAAAGCTCGCAAACCAGGACCTGACCGGGGAACTGGTCCGGCGGGATGTGCGGGTAGAATTGCTTGGCGTCGATGTAAACGGCGTGACCGCCGGTGGGCCGGATGATTTCGATACCGGCCGCCAGCAGGCGTTCGCCCATGTACTCGGCGGTGCGCAGGCGGTATTTGAGGTAATCTTCGTGCAGCACTTCTTCCAGGCCGACGGCCAGGGCTTCGAGATCCCGGCCGGCCAAACCGCCGTAGCTGGGAAACCCTTCGGTCAGGATCAGCAGATTGCGGGCCTGGACCGCGAGTTGCCCGTCGTTGAGGGCCAAAAAACCGCCGATGTTGACCATGCCGTCCTTTTTGGCGCTCATGGTGCAGCCGTCGGCATGCGAAAACATTTCACGGGCAATTACGGTGACGCTTTTATCGGCGTAGTCCTTTTCGCGCAGCTTTATAAAATAGGCGTTTTCGGCGAACCGGCAGGCATCCAGGAAAAAGGGGATTTTGTAGGACCGGAAAAGCGCCCCGGCTTGGCGAATGTTGTCCATGGACACCGGTTGCCCTCCCCCTGAGTTGTTGGTCACGGTCATCATTCCCAGCGGAATGGTTGCGTGGTGTTCCTCGAGCAGGGCTTTGAGCTTGTCCAGATCCATGTTGCCCTTGAAGGGGTGTATGGCGGCCGGCACTTTGCCTTCCGGGATGACCAGATCACGGGCTTCGGCGCGATTGTACTCGACATTGGCGCGGGTGGTGTCGAAATGGGTGTTGTTCGGCACGATTTGGCCGGGTTTGACCATGATGGAAAACAGAATCCGCTCGGCGGCGCGCCCCTGATGCGTGGGGATGATGTGTTCGAATCCGGTGATTTTTTTCACCGCGGCTTCAAACTTGTAAAAACTTTTACTGCCGGCGTAGGATTCGTCGCCCACCATCATCGCGGCCCACTGCCGGTCGCTCATGGCGCCGGTGCCGCTGTCGGTGAGAAAGTCGATCAGGATGTCGTCGGCATGAATCAGAAAGGGATTGTAAAACGCCGCCTCAAGAATTTTTGCGCGTTGCGCGGCACTGGTCTGGCGGATCGGCTCCACCATTTTGATTCGAAACGGTTCGATCAACGTTTGCATGGTTTTTTTCCTCACCTGAATCCGGGCGCCTGAAATGTGAAATTATTAATGCGCGCCCCCTACTAATTGATTCCTGACCGCTTGCCGGCAATAATAAGGTTGCTTTGCAAGATGAAAATCGGCATTGATTAATCTGAACACGATGAACGGCGATAACTGGACAGGCTTGTGCCCATCCCCAAACCAACATGAGGTGATCCAATGCAAATCACATCAACAGCCTTTACGGACGGCGGCAGGATTCCGCAACCGTATGTCATGCCGGGCGCCGGCGGCAAGAACATATCGCTGCCCTTTACATGGTCGGCTGTCCCTGCGGATACCCGGTCGTTTGCACTTTCAATTGTGGACCCGCATCCGGTTGCCAACAATTGGGTGCATTGGCTCCTGCTGAATCTTCCGGCCGACACCCGTGAGCTGGCCCAGGGCCTGTCCGGCGGTGATCTGCCTGGCGGCGCCGTTGAGCTGGGCAATTCCTTCGGCCAGGTCGGCTATGGCGGCCCGCAACCGCCGCCCGGTTCCGGTGATCATCCCTATGTGGTGACGCTCTACGCCCTTAAAACCGACCGTCTGGAGTTGCCGGTTAACATTGATTTGAGCGCTTTTCTGGCCGCCCTGAAGGACCACATACTGGAACAGGCCGTTGTCACCGGCATGTATGGCCGTTGATATTTTTACCCTTGATCTTGGCAATCGCTTCCTCGACGGCTTCCAGCAACTCCGGGTCCGTGACCTGGGCACGGACCTGGTCCAATAGGGGCAGGGTCCGGTCGTCCCCGGCCTCGCCGAAGATGTGTAAGAGATCACCTTTGATCGCATCGTCCAAGGTGGGGTAGCGCTCCCACAGCGGATCGATCAATTGCGCCGCCAGACGGGCGTTCTTTGCAACCAATTCTTCGATAACCACCATGGCGCCCAGACGAACCGGCCATTTGGCGTGGACCGCCAGTTCGATGAATCGGGGAAAGATTTTTCCTTCCCGGTGCATCAACCCGGCCAGCCGCCCGGCATCGCCCTGCTTGATCAAACTCTCCATGGAAGCCGCGCTGATCCGGCTCGGGTCCCGCTTGACAAGTACTTCGACGATCTCGGCCGGATCGACCGTGCCGGTCCAGCGGATATAATCGTCCAGGATCAGGGTGGGGACCGCCCGTATTTGTCGGGCATCCGCCCGCGTACTGAAAAGCGTGCCGTCAATGATATCCAGCCGGATGAGAGTGTTGGACAAGGCCAGTGGATAAAGGCTTTGAACGGCTTGCGGGCAATGCGGGCAGTGCGGGGCGATAAACAGTTCAAGCACCGCCGGCGCGAAGACCTGTTGGCCGGCGGTGGGCAGGTGATTCGACGCATCTGCCTGGTGACTTAAAATCTCCAGGAACGGTGGCAGTTCGGCTGCAACCGGAACCGCCCGGTAATACAGATTCGGCAGAACCCTGAGTGCGGGCGCCTGGTCCGGTTCGGCCCGCACCCGGTCGATATGAATTTGGGGCACCGTTGCAGTCAACAGGTCGCAAAACGCCACCAGGGGCTGTGCGGTTTGATCTTCGGCACCGATCAGCATCAGGCGAAGGCCGGTGTCGGTGGGGTTAAAATGATTGTCGCGCCATGCGGCGAGTTGTCGTTTGTCGGCGTCCGTCGGTTCCATCCTGCGTTACCTTTTTTTTTCGTTTTGGAGCTTGTAGCATTGCCGGATGGTGTCGTCAACGATTCGGCTATTGAAGTTTGGTGCCCACCACGTACTCCTCGTACTCGGTGGGGCCTTCCTGATGCAATTCGAGCATGGCCTCGAATTCCTGGCGCTTGCGATCGGCCTTCCACTGGTGCCAGCTTTCCATATCCTGCCACGTGCCGATGACGACCAGTTTTTGGGGGTCGTCGTTTTGCATGAGGGTTTCACCGGAAACATAACCCGGTTGATTCATGGCGGCTGCCCGCATATCGTGCAGCAGGGCGAGCACTTCAAGGGTTTTGCCTTCTTTGAAGCGTCGTTTGATGAAGATTTTGGCAAGCATGGGATCTCCTTTTGGTTGGCGGTTTGGTTGGGACATCTTAATTTTTTCCGCGGCCCTTAGAAAGACTGAAAAAGGAACGATCACTTGGCGACATCATACCATAACCGGCGCGGCGAATTCAAACCAATCACCAGTCGGCACCAGGGTAGCCGCATTTGGAGATTATTCGGCGTTGCAGATTATTTCAGCCCGTTGGCTTTGAAACAGGCCACGTACCGGGTATCGGTTCCTTGAAGGTGATTGATGATCCAGTCGTGCAGAAACCGGAGCACCTCGGCGGACAAGGTCGCCTCTTGGTTCAGGTAGGCGTTGCGAAACGCAAAGGTCTTTTGGATAAACGCGCGGTGTTCCTGCCGGTGATCCCTCAGTTCGGGATAGTTAAACCGGCGCATGTAGGTTTCTTCCGTGCCGAAATGGTAGTCGATGTAGTCGACCATCCGGGTGAGCACGCCGGAGACCGATGCATCGTTGGCGGTCTGCGCGCCGGCCGCGACCAATGCGTTGAAGAGTTTGACTAATTTTTGGTGTTGTCGGTCGATTTCTTCGATTTTCAATTCGAGTGCGGGCGACCATTTGATTGGTTGCATGGGGCCTCCTCGTTTTTTTGGAGTAAAGGAATCATATCGAAACCCGGCTGTGTTTAAAAAACAGCGCAACGCCAAGTCCGACAACAAACCCGACCCCCAGGTTGGCGGCCAGGGTCAGGCCGAGCATGACAAAGATCACAAACAAGTCCCGCCGGGTCTGCAGGTCGCTGATCGACAGGGCCAGTTGACTGCCGGCAAACAGAAGTAAAACGCCTAAAACGGAAAACGGCAACAGATGGACAAGTGTCACAATGTGCCGGCCGAAGAAAAGCGCTGCCGCGACAATCAGTACGCCGATGATCAGATTCGAACCGGCGGTGCGGGCGCCGAATCGGTAATGGGCCGCAAGGCCGCCCGCCCCATGACACAGCGGCATGCCGCCGAACAGATAACACGCCAGATTGGCCAGTCCCATGCTCAAACACAATGCCCGGTGGGTGGTCTTGTGGGCGTCGGCGCCGAAGTATCTTTCCGCCAGATCGGCATCGGCGATGACCGCGTTACCGACGGTCATGGGCAGTTGCGGCAGCACCAGGGCCAAAAGGGCAAAGGTGAAGTCGACCTTGACCGGGTGGCCCAACGGGAACAGGCCGGGTAAATGAAACCCCCACCGCAAATCATCCCAACCGGTGTGTCTGCCGGCTAGAAAACCGATAGCCAGCCCGGCTGCGATAACGATCAGCCCGGCTGGAAACCTGCGGCTGTTCAGGAAAAACAGCGTCAATGTAAAAGCGCCGGCGCCGATGAGCCACCCGATGGGCATGCCGATAAGGTGTTCAAGGGCCAAAAATGGTTCGGCCGCGCCGTATAAGCGTTGCAGGGGCGCCGTGCCGAGGACGAGCGTCAAACCGCTTTTCATCAACAGGATGCCGGTGGCAAGCTGAATGCCCCTGACGACCACGCGCGGGATGGCGCGGCCGAGCACCCCGACGATGCCGGTGGCGCCGAGCAGAAGCAATACCACAGCCATCAAGAGAACGGACGCTTGTACCTGACCGGAAGTCATTGATGTGGCGATGGCATAGGCCCCGATGACTTTCATCGGCTGGACCGGGGTCGGTACGCCGTAGTAAAGTCCGGTGAAGATGTACATCAAACCGACCGACCAGAACACCCCGGACGGATCGAGCCCGTTGGTCAGGATCATGCCCAGACCCAGGGGCAGCAATGTCCCCAGGTCGCCCAGCGAGCCGGCCAGTTCCAGTCGATTGAAGTGATAGCGTGGCGTCATATATAATCAGTCAGGAAGTTTAAAGAGGGTTGCAAACGCACTATTTGTTTTTAAACCGGGTGTCGGATCGCTTCGAAGCCGCCAAATGCCGCCTGTCGGTCAACCACCCGATGACCGGTTTGTCCACCGCGTCAAAATCCGGCACGTAGGGTTTGATATCAAGAACCGGTGTCTGGTCTAAAACATCCAATCCGGCGACTGTCAACCGGTTATTTTCACGCGCGATTAATTTTACCACCGAAAGCCCGATCGGGTTGGGCCGCCGCGGCGCGCGGGTGGCGAAAATACCGCGTCGCCGGTCATCGAGAAACGGTTTGACTTTCAGCTCAAAACCCCGGCTGCGGTGCAGGCAGTAGATCAGGATAAGGTGCGAGAAACCTGCCACATCATCCAGCCCCCGGGACAACTCCGGTTTGAGGATTACTTCGCCGATTACATCGGCCGCTCCTGACGGCTGGATCGGCATGTCGTCGATGCGTTTAAACGGCGATTTGATCGTGCCGATGGCTTCAAATGTAATTTGCATGGCAACCTGTTATTTTTGCGTGAGCCCCAAGGGTCGCGGCGCGATCCCCAGCCTTGGAACCATAACGTTTTTTATGGACGCAGCATTTTTTTTGCAGTACGGTCGCTTTTAATATTCGCTACATAGCATTTCTCAAATTCTTTTGCCAGCTGGTGCCCATCCGGAAATAGTAGATTTTGGTTCCCGGCAAGGCCCGAGCATTTTTAAAACCGCAGGCATAGCAGGCTATGTCGAGGATTTTAAAAATGCGAGAAC
>JANQIE010000008.1 GCA_028282295.1 Desulfobacterales bacterium
GCGTTCTCGCATTTTTAAAATAATGGCGGAGCCATTCACGTTCTTGCGACATAGCCCGCTATGCCTGCGGTTTTAAAAATGCTCGGGCCTTGCCGGGAACCAAAACCTACTATTTCCGGATGGACACTAGCTCAGAAGTAAAATATGTTTTTATCTTTTTTTAATCGCGGCGGGACGCCGCGCTACAGTTTCTGACTTTACTTCGGGTTAAAAGCAGAATCGTGACGGCCTGCGTTTTTTTGCAAGACAACGCAATTCTACCCTCGTAGTCAGGTTCTATTGTTTTTTTGGTCATTGAGTTAATCGTTGGGACAAGATTGTACCCCTTACAGAATCAGGACCGTCTTGTAAATCAGGGAATCCCTGAATATGGGGTTCGAAAAACCTGAATCGAACACAGGGCGACGCGGCTGGAAAAAACACTATGTTTAATGTTTGGGCGGAACGTGCAATTGTCTTTTTTTGAGAGTTGACATTGACCAGGGTATTTGTTAAGCGTACTGAATTCGTAACGATCGTTTCTGTGAGAGAAACAAGTGTTCGTGCGCCTGCTTTGCCATTCCCACTCCGACTTCCGGTTACGCGCGCTTTATTCTGATGTTTTGTGGTTTAGAATTTGGATACGAAAAAGAGACCCCATATTTCGGAAACACTGGCTAAAGGACTGACGATTCTGGATCTTTTCTGTGACACGGATCTGGACTACTCTCTTGGCGATATCGCCCGTCTTACCGGTATCAACAAGACCTCGGTTTTCCGGTATGTAAACACCCTGGTGGAGGCGGGTTATCTGAAAAAGGATAGCCGCAGTAATTATTACAAGCTGGGGATCCGCAGTATTGCCCGCGCTTATTCATTCCTGCAAAAAGCCGAAATTGTCAAAGTAGTAAAACCATTGGTTGATGATGTGCATCAGCGGCACGGTCTGCATGTGGATGTCGGGGCCATGCATGGCGACGCCATCTACCTGGTTTACCGCCGTGCTTCGGACGATACGGAAGCGTTTCTCAATTTCACGGTGGGTCCGGGGCTGCACTATCTGGCCACCGGCAAGGCGGCGATGGCGTTTTTGGAGCCGCATTACCTGCGCAAACTGGCTGACCGGATCGCGCTTGAGCCCAGAACCCTTGCCACTATAACCGATAAAAAGACATTGCTGACCGAATTGGAACAGGCCCGGCATAAGGGCTATGTTCTTAACCGCGAAGAGTTTTTGCCGGGATATATTGCCATCGGTGCGCCGCTTATCGATTTGCGCACGGGTGGTGTGATCGGCGCAGTGAGTTTCGATTCATCGACGGCCCATTATTCCGTGGGAGCCTTTGAGAAGAAGTACGCGGTTTTAGTTGTCGAATTGGCCAAGAAGTTATCGGCGGCCGTGTCGGCGGCCACTGTCTGGTGACCGCTGCCGCGGTGTTGCCGGTAATGGGCCGATTCACATTGGAAGTTATTTTAAAGAAAAGGAGCTAGGGTTATGAAAAAGATGGTTGTTATCGGTTTGGTGTTGATCCTGGGGTTGGCGGGCGTCGCGACGGCGGCGGACGGTGATATTCGTATTGGTGTTTATCTGCCGCTGACCGGCCAAAATGCTTTTGGCGGTCAACTGGAACTGGAAGGGGTTCAGTTGGCCCATAAGGAGGTCGCCTCGGTTATCGGTAAAGATGTCGAACTTTTTATTGTCGACAATAAATCGGACAAGGTTGAATCGGCCAACGCGGTCAAACGGCTTGTCGACAAGGAAAAGGTCGTCGCCATCATCGGCACTTACGGCTCCTCCCTGGCCATGGCCGGGGGCGAAGTTGCCGAAAAGGCCGGTATTCCGATGGTGGGCACTTCCTGTACCAATCCCCTGGTCACCCAGGGTAAACGGCATATCTTCCGGGTTTGCTTCATCGATCCTTACCAGGGTGCCGGCGCCGCAACATACGCCAAAAGGGATTTGGGCATGACAAAAGCGGCGTTGCTGGTTGACGTGGCCAATGACTATTCGGTCGGTCTGGCCAGTTTTTTTAAAAGGTCTTTTATAAAACAGGGCGGCAAGATTGTCGCTACGCTCAAATACCAATCCGGAGACCTTGATTTTACCGCCCAGTTGACCCAGATCATCAGTAAAAAACCCGAAGTGTTGTTCATTCCTTCTTATTTCGCCGAAGGCGCGATTATCATGAAACAGGCCGAGGAACTGGGCGCCAAGTTCAGAATCATGGGCGGCGATGCCATGGATAATCCCAAAATCATCGAAATCGGCGGCAAGGCCGTCGACGGTTTTATTCATACCACTTTCCCGTACGATCCTTCCATGAAAGAGATGAATCCGGTGGCCCGCAATTTCACGGCGAACTGGCGCAAGACGTTTCCCACCAAGGAGCCGAACGTTAATGCGGCGCTGGGTTACGATGCCTACATGATCTTGATCGACGCTATCAAACGCGCGGGTAACGCGAAACCGGCGGCGATCTCCAAGGCGTTGGCGCAAACCAGGAATTTCGAGGGGGTTACCGGCATGACCACGATCAACAAAACCCATGATGCGGAAAAACCGGTGGGATTGGTTGTGATCAAGGATGGCAAGAAGACTTACGCTGGAAGTATTACGCCTGCGCTCTAACGCGTTCGGTCCGGTCAATAATGATTGGTGGCGGTGTAAAACACCGGGGGGGCTTCGTGGTCGCCGGATTGATGACCAGGGCCGCAAATGGTTGTGGGAGCGGCGAGAGGCCGCTCCTGCAGGTTTGTGTCCATCCCCCCGGTAATTATGGAGCGAGGTGTTCGCGATGAGCTTTGCGATGTTTGTGCAACACATGCTCAATGGGTTGACCCTGGGAAGTTTATATGCCTTGATCGCCATTGGGTACACCATGGTTTACGGGATTTTACGGCTGATCAATTTTGCCCATGGTGAGATTTTCATGCTGGGCGCATACTTTGTTTTCTGGGGGCTGGTGCTGATTAATCTGCCCTGGCCCCTGGCCGTGGTCGCCGCGATTATTGTCACGGCCGGTGTCGGTGTGATGGTGGACCGGGCCGCGTACCGTCCTTTGCGCGATGCACCGCGCATATCCGCGTTGATCAGTTCCATCGGGGTTTCCTTTTTTCTTCAAAATCTGGCCATTGTGGTTTTCTCGGCCATCCCGCGCGAAGTCTACCGTCCGCCCTGGCTGGAGAATGTGATCGAGATCGGATCGGTGCGTGTTCTGCCGTTGACGCTGTTTGTGCCGGTACTTTCATTTTTACTGATGATCGGTCTGGTTTACGTGGTCTATCGTACCAAACCCGGCTTGGGGATGCGGGCCATTTCCAAGGATATTGAAACCAGCTATATCATGGGGGTCGAGGTCAACAAGGTCATCGCGTTGACCTTCGGCATCGGTTCGGCGTTGGCCGCGGCTTCCGGGATTATGTGGGCCTTGCGGTATCCGCAGATTCAGCCGGTGATGGGCGTGATTCCCGGTTTCAAGGCGTTCATCGCTGCGGTCTTCGGCGGTATCGGTTCGATTCACGGCGCGGTGATCGGCGGTTTGATGCTTGGTTTTGTGGAGATTATGACGGTTGCTTTTTTTCCGTCCCTGGCAGGTTACCGTGATGCGTTCGCCTTTATTTTGCTCATCGTCATCCTGCTGATTAAACCGACCGGTTTGATGGGCGAGAAACTGGAGGACAAAGTGTAATGGACCGCAGGACAAAAATAGGACTGAATTGCTTATCGATTCTGGTTTTGGGTCTTTTCCTCTGGTGGGCGCAAGGGCATCTGGACGGTTACAAGATCCAGATTCTGAATCTGGCGGCGGTCAATATCATCCTGGCCCTGAGTCTGAACTTGATATACGGCACCACCGGCATGTTCAGTCTGGGCCATGCCGGTTTCATGGCCATCGGCGCCTATACCTGCTCGATTCTGATTCTTGCGCCTGAGCAAAAGGCAATGCTTTTTATTCTGGAAGATGCCTACCCGTGGGTGCAAAACGCCCACGCACCGTTTTTCTTCGCCGTTATTGCCGGCGGTGTGGCGGCGGCCCTGGCCGGGGTGTTGATCGGAATGCCGCTGTTGCGTCTCGGGGACGACTATCTGGGTATCGCCACCATGGGCTTTGCGGAAATTATCCGCGTGCTGGCCAACAATCTGCCCCGGCTCACCAACGGCGCCCTGGGTTTCAAGGGGATA
>JANQIE010000092.1 GCA_028282295.1 Desulfobacterales bacterium
CGAAAACTTCAATGTACAACATGAACCGCCGTGGTACGGAACCGTATGCCCGGTGGTGTGAGAGGACGGGGGAGGCGACTCCCCCTCCTACTCGATTGGGGAGGGGGGGGGTGATTCGCGGCACCTTGATCAGAATTATCCCTGACCCTCAGCCGGGATAAAAATACGACTTGTCCTGATAGTTGCGTACCATCAGGCCGTCCGGGCCTGACGAATCGACGCTTGTCGGCGACAGGGCGCGCTTGCCGCCACCACCGGGCAGATCGATCATATAATGCGGGACACACAGGCCGGATATGTGACCCTGCAGCCCATTTACCAAGGCCAGTCCTTCGCGACAATTCAAGCGGAAGTGATCCGTGCCTCGGACCGGATCGGGATGGTGCAGGTAGTAGGGACGGACGCGGTGGCGCGCCAGCTTTCGCATCAGGGTCCTGAGGACGGCGAGGTTATCGTTGACCCCTTTTAACATCACAGTTTGCGATCCCAGAACGATGCCGGCGTCGGCAAGACGGTTGCAGGCTGCTGCGGCCGTTGGCGTAATTTCGCCCGGATGATTGAAATGGATGTTTAGATACAACGGTTGAAAGGGGGCCAGATGAGCAACCAGGCGCGGGGTGATCCGTTGGGGCAGGGTGCCGGGCACACGGGTGTGGATGCGCAGAATTTGCACGTGTGATATCTCCGCCAATTGTCGCAGAATATGGGTCAGGTATTCAGTTGTGAGTAGCAGTGGGTCGCCGCCCGACAAGATGACATCCTGGATCGCTTTATGTTCCTTGATATACGCCAGCCCCTGGTCAACGGTAGCCTCCGAAACGACGGGAGCCCTGCCTACCGTGCGTTTGCGCATGCAAAAACGGCAATACATCGCGCAACGATCGGAAACCATAAAGACCACACGGTCCGGATAACGGTGAATCAGGTTGGCTACCGGCGACTGCTGCTGTTCGCATGAGGGATCCGGTGGCAGTGGGGAGTTGCGCGTTTCCTGAATGGACGGAACGGCTTGCCGGCCGATCGGATCATTTGTGGGATCATCTGGATCTGAAATCAGTGCCAGGAAATACGGATTGATCCGCAGAGGGTAATGCTCTGCGGCTGTCTGAACGGCGGCGGTGTCGATTTTTAGGTACCCGGCCAGTCGGTCGGCATCCGTGATGCTTGCTGCCAACAGTTCCAGCCAGTTGGCGTCGGCATATTTTTCAAGTGTTGTTTGGTGAACCATGATTCTTTTTTTTGCTGAAACAGATACTATTTTCACTATGGCATTTCTGTCGAATTTGTCTTGAAAGCTGACCCAAAATCAGGGGCTCAGACCGACTTGCGTGGTTGCCGGAATTTTTTTTGCGCTTGACTTGACTTTGGTTTTTGTTTTAATTTTGATTAGATAGCGCTATTTTCATAATCTGAAATCATTCATTGGAATCGACAGTCTATGAGCCGCAAAGTCTATATAACCGAGGATAATAAGGCAACCTTTCTGTGCCCCAATTGCGAATCTTCAAAAATTGTCGATATTACCAAATACAAACTGCCCGACCGCGCGGTGAAGGTGAAGGTCAAATGCAATAAATGTGGCCACCACCATACAGTGGTTTTGGAAAAACGGCGTCAGTACCGCAAGGAAACGAATTTTCCGGGCGTCTACGAACACTTGGTCGACGGCGCGGTGACTGACCGGGGCCGCATGATCGTCAGGGATGTTTCGCGCGGCGGTCTGAAGCTGCAGTTGAACGTCAAGCGGTCATTTGAAATGGGTGCCATGTTGCGGGTAGAATTTCACCTGGATGACCGACAGCGTACATTAATAAAGAAGAATGTTTTTGTTCGAAAAGTGGACGGTGCCTACGTCGGAGCCCAGTTTGATCCCACGGATGAACTTGAAAAAGCCTTGGGATTTTATTTGATGAGCTGACCTGCTTTACGCAACGATTGCTTCATTTTTATGTCAACTCGTTGCCGCGCCGCACCGTCTTGCACGGCGCTGAATACACCGGCGCCAATTTACTTCTGAACCCCCATCATTGATGTAAGCATGCCTGAATACACTGATGTAATGCCCGCAAATAAAATCCTGCGTTGCGATTGGGCGGGCACGGATCCCCTGTACATTCAGTACCACGATTATGAATGGGGGGTAGCGCTTCACGATGACCGCCGCCTGTTCGAGTTTTTGATTTTGGAAGGGATGCAGGCCGGGCTTAGTTGGCTGACCATCTTGAAGAAACGTGAGAATTTTCGGCTGGCCTTTGACCAGTTCGATCCACAGGTCGTCGCTGGATATGATCAAACCAAAATAAATGCCTTGATGGGCGATTCCGGTATTATCCGGAACCGGCTCAAAATCGAAGCCGCTGTGGCAAATGCGCGCGCGTTTCTTGAAACGGTTGCCGTGTATCGCACGTTTGATCGGTTTATCTGGCAGTTTGTCGACGGGCGGCCGATTCGCAACAACTGGCGAACGGTGGCCGAACTCCCATCGCAAACCAAAGTCTCCCAGCAGATGAGCCGGAGCTTGAAACAGCGCGGGTTCAAGTTCGTGGGGCCTACAATCTGCTATGCCTTCATGCAGGCCACAGGGATGGTCAACGATCATCTGCGCACGTGCTTTAGGCATGCCCAGCTTTAGGTTCGTGTCCTTCCGGAAATAACATCTTCTGGCCCGATCTGAGAGGCGAAGAAAACCTGAATCCGGGCATCTGTGTTTTCCCGCAGTCATCAGTTCGCCTGCCTTCGTGTCGCCCATCTTCTACCACCAATAAAAATTTGAAATAATTTAAGGATATACACCTGATCGTCGACTTGTATATTGGAAGCTGCATGGAGATCAAATTGATGGCATCGGTTTTACAACACCGGTGCTTGATATTAACCCGGCAATAAAATACCTTTAAAATTGTGATTCCGGCGAGCGCCGGAATCAAGCGTCAATTCTGGATGCCGGATCAAGTCCGGCCTGACGAAGGCTTATATATTT
>JANQIE010000114.1 GCA_028282295.1 Desulfobacterales bacterium
GATTCAGGTCAGATCGGGCTAATCTGACCTGAATCCGGGCGCCTGAAATGTGAAATTATTTTTGCGCGAGCCCTAAACAAGCCGACGGTTACTACAAGAATTAAAACGATTCCAAACGCTAGACCATTTTTTTTCCGACGGGGACTTCCTGCCAGTGACCCATTGGATTACCTCCAGTTCAAGTTGACGATGAGTGCAATTGCCAAGGTGCCATCATGCCACTTGCCAAAAAGAAGCAGCAATCGGTTTGCACCACAAAACCGATATCGAGCAATCAGGTTATTACCACACTTATTGGCGCTGTTTTCTGGCGCCACGAATCGTGTTACATGCGTTCGGCAACAGCGGCCCGGTTATATAAATTTGTACGTTCAGATGTCGGCGACGAATGCCGAGCATGGTGAATACGTTTTAATTGGTAATGGTTCCTGTTTACACCAAGCATGCCAAAGACGCCTGAGCCATATTATTCGCAAAATTTACAATGCTTTATACGAACTTGATCAGCCGCATAAAATATGGCGCACAAAAAAATGTTCACTTAAAATGGACTGTATTCCGCTATAAGTGAACATTCGTTCATTTTAAGTGAACACTAATTCACAAAAAATGAACAACAGACAGGAGGCAACTATTAGAATGGTCAATCAATTATATTGCGTCCTCTTTTTGTGGAAACTTTCTATAAATAACTATATATAACCACCTGATTATTTGCTAGTGTCCATCTGGAAATAGCATCTTTTGGCCTCTGGCGGCGTTCTCGCATTTTTAAAATCCTCGACATAGCCCGCTATGCCTGCGGTTTTAAAAATGCTCGGGCCTTGCCAGGAACCAAAATCTACTATTTCCAGATGGGCACTAGCATATTAACTGAACACAATTTGTCAAGCGCAAAGCCACCTGCCTAAGTACCGCAAAATGCTTAACTTATTTGCTTGACGGAAAACCGGCGACTCGGCTATGGCATGGGGTGCCGTCACAAACGAACAACACCGACAACACAAATACTGCAAGCTACCAAGACAATGCCTGATAAAACGCCCCAGCCTTTCCCGGCGGATAGTATCAAATGGCCGCCGTTGGTTTCCGGTGTGTTGCTCAAAAGATATAAACGCTTTCTGGCCGATGTCCGATTGGCCGACGGCACCCGGATTACAGCCCACTGCCCCAACTCCGGCAGTATGCAAGCCTGTAAAACGCCGGGCCGGCCTGTCTACCTGTCCCGCCACGACAATCCGAAACGAAAACTAAAGTACACCTGGGAATTGATTGAAATGCCGGAATCGCTGGTGGGCGTCAACACCCTCGTTCCAAACCGCCTGGTTGCAAAAGCGATCGAAGGCGGCAAAATCGACGCCCTGGCCGGATATTCACGGATAAAGCCGGAAGTAAAAGTCACAGACCGGTCACGGCTCGATTTAATGCTTACGCATGATGACAGACGACCATGTTATGTGGAAATCAAGAATTGCACCCTGGTCCGGGATGGGATCGCCGCCTTTCCGGATGCCGTCACCAGTCGCGGTTTGAAGCATTTGGCGGAATTGCAGACCTTGGTCGAAGCCGGCAACCGTTGTGCCATGTTTTTTCTGATTCAACGCATGGACGCCCGGCACTTCCGGCCCGCCGATGACATCGATCCGGCATACGGCCACAAACTAAGGCAGGTAAAGGTAAAGGGTGTTGAAATACTGGCGTATGATGTCCACATTGATTTGGAGCACATCCGCATCAACCGGCCGGTCCCGCTGGAATTATAGGCCGGCTCGCACCCATCCGGAAACAGCAGACAGCACTAGTTGGTGTCCATCCGGAAATGGTAGATTTTGGTTCAGGCCAAGGCCGCAGCGAATTTGAAACCGCAGGCGTAGCCCTGCTACGTCGAGGATTTCAAATTCGTGAGAACGCCGGCCTGGGCCAAAAGATGCCATTTCCGGATGGACACCAGCTGAATGATCTCCAAATGCGGTTACCCTGCAGGGATAAGCGGCTACAATTGACTTTAGCGACCGGCTCCTATAATCAATATGACAAATCGTTACACTTAACCCGGCAGCCCCGGATTTGAAATCAATTTGGAAATGGCCCCTTTGACCCTCGAAAAAATCGCGTCCAACCAACAAAATCTGGAACGCATTTTAGACAACCTGAATGAAGGTATTATCGCCCATGATCTGGAGCGCCGGATCTTTTTCTTCAACCGCGCCGCGGAAAAAATCACCGGTTTTAAACGACAGGAACTGCTGGGCCAGGATTGTCACGATGCCCTGGGCGGGCCTTTTTGCGGTGAACGGTGCTCATTTTGCGAGCAAGACGGCCCCGTGCCGGAACACAGCGAGTACGTATTGAACATCACCACCAAATCCGGAGAGAGCCGCCGGGTTGAGATGTCCGTGACCAGCATGCAGGACGACAGCGGACGCCCCTATGGGGTATTGGCCGCGTTTCGCGACATCACCGACCTGATACGCTTGAAAATGCAAGCCGGTGAACTCAATCGCTTTGCCAACATCATCGGCCGCGACAGCAAAATGCGGCAGGTCTTTCAGCAAATCCGGGATGTCGCGGCCTACGACTACCCGGCCCATATATTCGGCGAAACCGGCACCGGCAAGGAACTGGTCGCCAATGCCATCCATAACGAAAGCCGCCGCGGCGGCGGCCCCTTTGTGCCGATTAATTGCGGCGCACTGCCCGAAGGGCTCATTGAAAGTGAGCTGTTCGGCCATGTCAAAGGCGCATTTTCCAGTGCCATCCGGGACAAGAAAGGACGCTTTGAATTATCCGACGGGGGCACCATATTTTTGGATGAAGTGGCGGAACTGTCCAAACCGATGCAGGTTAAACTGCTTCGTTTCCTCCAGGAGGGTACCTTTGAACGGGTCGGTGGCGAAAAAACAATCCGCGTCAATGTCCGTGTGGTCAGCGCGACCAACAAGGACCTCAAAAGGGAAGTTCACAACAACAATTTCAGGGAAGATCTGTATTACCGGTTGAACGTCATTCCGATTCAAATTCCGCCGTTGCGTGACCGCAAAACCGACATTCCCCTGCTAGCCGATCATTTCCTGCAAGAGGCCGCCCGACGATTCGAAAAAAAACCGTTACGGCTTGCCAAGGACGCCCAAGCCCTCTTAATGGACTATCACTGGCCCGGCAATGTACGCGAACTGCAAAACGCCATCCAGTTCGCCATTGTAAAATGCAACGGCCGGGTCATCACACCGGCCGACCTGCCCATGGAGATCAAGGGCAACCAGTATGTTTGCATCCCGCGCAGTCCTGGACCGGCGCGCAAACTCGATCTTGAACGGGTGCAAGCCGCCCTGATCAAAACCGGCGGCAACAAAGCCCGCGCCGCCAAAGCGTTAGGCGTGGGACGGGCCACCTTGTACCGTTTTTTGAGCGATCACCCGAAGTTATATGAAAAGTAAACAAAAAAGGGGCTCCTTGGGAGCCCCTTTTTATTTTGGTACCTGATTAATTTACTGCAACATCACGCCGACAACTGCTGCCGGTCCGCCATATCCATGAGGACGCGTTCGCGGGCCTTGTCGATGCCGAGTGCTTTGCGTTTTTTGTCGATGTGGGCAATCATCATCTTGGCCATTTCGTATGGATCGACGGCAAAGCCCCACTTGCCGAAGCCGAGTTCCTCCAGTCCCTCGAAAAGCAGTTTGTGGAACTTGGTCCCTTCCACCACCGGATAGGTCGAACCGAAAATGGTGTAGACCCCCGAAGCCACGAAATACTGTCCGATGGCAATGGCCTTTTCACTCATGTACTCCGGCGCGCAACCAACCGCCGGCAAATCGGCGATACTGTCACCCAGTCCGCCGGTGCGGACCATCTCGGAGGCGGCGATCAAAATACGGCTGTTATCGACACAGGCGCCCATGCCGAGTACCGGCGGCATGCCCACAGTTTCGCAGACTTCCTTTAAACCCGGTCCGGCCAGATGGGCGGCCTCCGGTGTCGTTAAGCCGGCCTTGGCCAGGGCGATTTGAGAACAACCGGTTTGTAGCACAAGCACGTCGTTTTTAATCAATTCCTTGACCAGTTCAACATGGACCCAATCCTGTTTCACGCGTGGATTGGTACAACCCACAACACCGGCCACGCCGCGGATGCGGCCGTTGATAACATTGTCGTTCAAGGGGGTGTAGGAACCGCGGAACGTGCCGCCGAGCATGTAGCTGATGTATTCATGGGAAAAGCCGTGCACGCCGGTATTGACAATGGGCGGGATCTCCACCGCCGCCGTGCGGTTCTTGAAGCGGGTGATCGCTTTCACGACCACTTCATCGGTGCAGGCTTTGGGCTCGTTTTCATCGAACTGCACGTGCTGCGCCCCTTCGATCTTGGCCCGGTAGTTCGTGGTGATGAGCGGTGTGTCGTAACAATCGGCAACCTTGGCAAGCCCTTGCTTGATGCACTGGACATCCACGGCAAAGGCATCCACGGCGCCGGTTACCAGGATCGCTTCAGTGGACATGAAGTTACCGGCATGGGGAACACCGTGGCGGACGAACATCTCCAGCCCGCTGCAGCACATGCCGACCAGGTTGAGGCCCTTGGCGCCGGCATCCTTGGCGGCCTGGATCAGGCTCGGTTCATTGACCGATTCGAGCATCGATTCGAACAGGTTCGGCTCATGCCCATGGACAATGATGTTGACCTGGTCTTCCTTCAGGACCCCCATGTTGGTTTCGATGGCCACCGGTGACGGCGTGCCGAACAGAATGTCCGAAATCTCGGTGGCCACCATGCTGCCACCCCAGCCGTCGGCCAGGGCCGTGCGGCTGCACTGCTGCACAATGTTTTCATACTGCTGATCGACCCCCATGGCACTGCGATGCATCATCTCCATAATTTCACGCATGGCGCCGCGCGGCACCAGGTTGTGTTTGCGCCACAATTCAAGCGTCTTGGCCGGCACCCGTTTGGCAAAGGGGATCTCACCGTCGACCTGGGTATAGGTCCGTTCGAGTTCTTCGTAAAGGTCCTTGGCAATATCCATCATCTCACGGCCTTCGGTTTCGATGCCGATCGACTTGGCCACGGCTTCCAATTTAAATGGATCTTTGATGCGGTAATCCTTGTTGTGACCGGTGACGACCTCACGGAACAGATCGAGCATGCCCATGCCGTGGTCCGTATGGGCCGCCGTGCCGGCCGCCACCATCCGGCCGAAATTACGGGCCTGAATGGTGTCGATGTCCGCCCCGCAGACCCCCACCTTGCCGTAGGGATCCTTGGCATTGAGCCGGCAGGGCCCCATAGTGCAATGCTTGCAGCAGGCCGAATCAGCCCCGATGGGACAGGCTTTCATGCTGATGGCCCGGTCAAAAGCCAGTTCAACACCATCGCGTTGGGCTTTGGCAATCATCTGTGCGGTGGCGTCACAAATGGTTACATCTTTGGGGTTGACTTGCTTTTTAGCGACAATTTTCTTTTTCTCATCCGGCATATGGTCCTCCCTTTCGGCAAAGAATGGTTATTCGATTATACGGTAATGTCCAATGACATTGCGGATCCTGATTTTCGAAAACAACGGCAGGCTTATCAAACGCAGCAAGATAAATAATGGATGTATTTTCAATCTCTTACATTTTATTAGGAATTATTACTAAAAACTCTAAAATTTTTAACCTGTCGTGTCAAGCATAGAATCGCTTTTTGCGCTCGAACCGATAAAAGGTTGCCGACCGGCACATCATTGGCTAAAGTGTCGATCTGGTCAGTCTCTATCGATAACCGCGAAAGCGCCCAACGGCCAAGGATCTTTTGAATTGAAACCAGCAGCGCATTCAGATTCCCGCATCTTGTTGTTCGCACGTGCCCCGGAACATGGCAAAGTCAAAACCCGTTTGGCCCGCGCCATCGGCAATGACGACGCCCTTGCGCTGTACCGCCGTTTTACCGCCGACCTGGTGGCCATGCTAACGCCCCTGCCCTTCGATCTGTCCATTTTTTTTCATCCCGCCAAAGGTCAAAAGATGGTGAAAGACTGGTTGGGTGACGCCAACCGCCTTTACGCCCAAAAGGGGCAGGACCTGGGCGAACGCATGGCCAACGCGTTTCGGCAGGCTTTTGCCGAGGGCGCACAGCAAGCCCTTCTGCTCGGCACTGATATTCCCGATCTACCGGCCCGTTTCATCCTCGAAGGCTTTGAGCAGTTGCACCGCAATGATGCCGTCATCGGTCCGGCTGCCGACGGTGGTTACTTTTTAATAGGATTTCAACGTCAGGCGTTTCACCCTGGTTGGTTCACCCAAATCGATTGGGGAAGCGTCAATGTTCTACAAACCCAAATTAAAAAAATTACCCAAGACCACAAATCGGTCTATCGACTGCCGCAGTGGCCGGACATTGATGAAATCGACGACTTGCGCGAATTCTGGCGCAAAAACCGCGACCATCCGCAACAGGCTCCGAGGACGATAAACTACATTCGACAAAATACGGCATTGACTCAAAAACTGGTTTCGTTTTAAGGACCATAGCCAGTGTTCATCCATTAAACGTCACACCCGACTGTAAGGAAAGCTATTTTGATCAGACCGATTAGCAAGTGTCCATTCGGAAATCGCAAAACTGAATCCACAACCCAAGCCTAAACAGAGGAGTCAGAAACCACATGTCATATTTCAAAGAAGATCATTTGGCGAAATTTGCAGAAATCGGCAAGGAAGCCCCTGAACTGGCCCAAAAATTTTTCGACTACTACCAGAATGTCTTCGCCGAAGGTGAATTGAGCGAACGGGAAAAAGCGCTCATTGCTTTGGCCGTTGCCCACACCGTACAATGCCCGTACTGCATCGACGCCTATACCCGCGCGTGCCTGGAAAAAGGAAGCAACACGGCCGAAATGACCGAAGCGGTTCACGTTGCCACAGCCATCAAAGGCGGCTCTGCACTTGTACACGGCATGCAGATGCGTGACATCGCCGCCAAACTTTCCATGTAATCGAGCGAAGGGAACATCCCATGCACCCGCATGAAAACGATCTGAATGACGTCGGTCAGTCAGATTCCCTGCCCGCGGTGGAACCGTTTTACCAGACCCTGAAAAAACAGGGCTTAATCCTGACCAAGAGCCGCCCCACGATCCTCCAGGTCAACACCGGTTTTCTTTGCAACCAAGTGTGCCGCCACTGCCACCTGGATGCCGGACCGCACCGCAAGGAACTCATGGGCCGGGAAACCATGGAACAGGTTTTTGCGATCGCCGCGCATCCCCAGTTTGACACTATAGATGTCACCGGCGGCGCCCCTGAATTGCATCCGGACCTGTTGTGGTTTTTGGCGCAACTGCGCCCCCTGGCCCCCAAGGTAATTTTGAGGTCCAACCTGACCGTGCTGGCTGAAAAAGGCACCCCGATGATGACACAGCTCAAGGAACTGGGCATCACCATCGTCGCTTCTATGCCGTCACTGAACGAAGCTCAAGCCGACACCCTGCGGGGCCAAGGTGTGTTCAGCAACAGCATCGAAACCCTGCGGCAGTTGAACCGGATGGGATACGGCCAAGCGGAATCGGACCTGGAACTCGATCTGGTCGCCAATCCGGCCGGGGCCTTTTTACCCCCGTCCCAGTGTGAACTGGAGCAACGCTTCAAAAAGCGGTTGCAGCAAAAATGGCGTATCAAATTCAACAATCTTTACAGTTTCGCCAACGTGCCCCTGGGGCGGTTCCAGGTCTGGCTGCGGCGTAGCGGCAACTACACGGACTACATGCAAAAACTGGCCAATGCCTTCAACCCGGCATCGGTGGAGGGTCTCATGTGCCGCACCATTTTATCGGTGGCCTGGGACGGCTTTCTGTATGACTGCGATTTCAACCAGGCCGCCGGCATCCATATGGGCAAACGCAAAACGCACATCACCGAGCTCGAATTGCCCCTGAAACCGGAACACAAAATCGCCACCGGCGACCACTGCTACACTTGCACCGCCGGAGCCGGTTTCACATGAGGCGGCGAAATTGTCTCCTGAGTTCAGGAGCCGGGCGGCACGGCCGTTATCAGGGTAACCGCATTTAAAAATCATCCGGTTGGTGGGCACGGCCCACCCTGCCTGCTATTGCCGTTGGGTAGGATTGTAGGGTGTGCCATGCCCACCAGATTGAGCTGTTTCGATCAGGCATGCGCTCCAAATTTCCAGATACGGCTCCCCCGGCCCGGCGGTCAAAAGGGGTTGAATCCCCAATAATTCTGTAATATTGATCATGAAGACTTTGCGTTGATAGCGTCCATTCGCAATCAGTCGATTCCGGATGGACACAACTTAAAGAAAGGACTGTGGATATGTCGGTACCACCTGTGAAAGTGTATTCACTGAGCACATGCAGCCATTGCAAATCAACCAAAAAGCTGCTGGGTGACTGCACGATTAAATATGATTTTGTTGATGTGGACCTGCTTGATGGACAGGAACGAACCGCGATTCTGGAAGATGTAAAAAAATTCAATCCACGCTGTTCTTTCCCCACCATCATCATCGGCGAGAAAGTGATTGTCGGCCACAAGGAAGATGAAATCAAGGAGGCACTGGGTTTATAGATGGATGCAAAACAGCTTTATGAGGCCATGAAAAAAGTACAGGAACCCAAGGGGTACTATTTCAATACAGACCGGGAGCGCACCTTTGACCTTTTGGACGCGCTGTTGACCAACAAAGAACGTTACGGTTATTTAGGGTGTCCCTGCCGCCTGTTGTGCGGTGACAAACAAAAGGACCGGGACATCATTTGCCCCTGCGAATACAGCGTCCCGGACATCGAGGAATTCGGCAGTTGCTACTGCAACCTGTATGTATCCAAGGAATGGAATGAAAAAAAGATCGCCCACGAGTACGTCCCCGAACGGCGATCGCCGGAAAAACTTCCGTTCTAGCCCAAACACCTGCCATCCCATAAAAACATAAAACCGCCTGATTGACGCCAACATCAATCAGGCGGTTTTCATTGCAACAACTGCAACGCCGACATCTCCAAATGGCCTACAACCGGGCGGCGATCTCTTTTTCCAGTTTAATCGTATCGACCGTGAACGAGCGAATCCCCTCGGCCAGCTTTTCGGTGGCCATGGCATCTTCGTTTAACATCCAGCGAAACAGTTTTTCATCCATCTCGATCTCATCATCCGTGCAGGTTTCCGAGGCCGTATGCACCGACAACCCCTGGGCCAGTGCTTGCCGGTCGTTTTGCAGTTCCTCCAGAAATTTAGGCCCAATGGTCAAAAGGTCGCATCCGGCCAGGGCTTTGATTTCACCGGCATTGCGGAAGCTGGCGCCCATGACCAACGTGGTGTAGCCGTATTTCTTATAGTAGTTGTAAATCCGCCGCACACTCTTGACGCCCGGATCGTTTTCGGCAGTAAACACCGTCTCCGGTTCCTTGCGCTTGTACCAATCCAGAATGCGCCCCACAAACGGGGAAATCAGAAAGGCCCCTTCCTGAGCGCAGGCCACGGCCTGGCAAAAACCGAACAACAGAGTCATATTGCACCGGATGCCCTCTTTCTCCAAAATCTTGGCGGCCCGAACCCCTTCCCAGGTCGATGCGATCTTCAACAAAACCCGGTCTTTACCGATGTCGGCATCCGCATACAACGCGATCAACTCCCTGGCCTTGGCGACGGTTTGCTCCGTATCAAAAGAAAGGCGGGCGTCAACCTCGGTGGAAACAAACCGCGGCACGATTTTTAAAATCTCGACCCCGAAACTGACGAACAGTTTGTCGATGACTTTGGCCACCTGGGCTTCTTTACCTGACGCCGCCTTGCGGCCGTAAGCCAATGCATCATCCACCAGATATTGATACTCGGGCATCCGGGTAGCGGCATAAATCAACGACGGATTGGTGGTGGCGTCCGTCGGAGTGTACTGTTTGATGGCCTGGATGTCACCGGTATCGGCAACCACGGTGGTCATTGTCTTCAAAGTTTCCAAAGCATTCGACACGGCAAGACTCCTTGTTCCTTCGGGTTCGGATTAGAATTGAATCGGTTATCGGTCGCCACTGTTACCGCGCCAGCAAATTTCCGTCAAGGGTATTTGCGAGCGAGTGTCCATCCGGAAATAGTAGATTTTGGTTCCTGGCAAGGCCCGAACATTTTTAAAACCGCAGGCATAGCGCGCTATTCCGAGGATTTTAAAAATGTG
>JANQIE010000163.1 GCA_028282295.1 Desulfobacterales bacterium
CCTTCGCCGGCATGACGAAAATAAATACGGCTACCAATGATCGCGCCAACGCTCGTCCAACAAACCGAAACACAAATGACAAAAAACACTCGTCACCACGGCGAACGCTGGAACGACATAAAAAAAACAACACGTCACCACGGCGAACTACGGCACGGCACAAGACGCTACAACACGTCACCCCGGCGAACGCCGGGGTCCAGAATCAAATCGACAAATACCTTTTTTATCATGCCCTTGCCCGCAAAACCGCGGCAGGCAACGGAATCCGGACCTTACGATTACGACTTTCCTGGATGCCGGCCTTCGCCGGCATGACGAAGGTGCGGTGTTTCTCTGTTTCTCTTTCAAATTGCCAAAACGGTTTATGATGGTATGGTATTGTTGGAAGCTATCTTGTGCCCATCCGAAAATAGTAGATTTTGGTTCAGGCCAAGGCCGCAGCGAATTTGAAACCGCAGGCGTAACAAGGCTACGTCGAGGATTTCAAATTCGTGAGAACGCCGGCCTGGACCAAAAGATGCTATTTCCGGATGGGCACTATCTTAAAAAAACAAAACGGGGGAATCTATGCATCAGGCATTGTTCTGGCTGTACATGATCAACGCAATCCTATTGATCAATCATGAGATCGACTCCGCCTACTGGAAGGAATGGGAACTGTTCAAGCTGCCCGGCGGACTGTCCTTTTTTCTACTGCTGCACTTCCCGCTACTGTTTCTGGTACTCTACGGCCTGATCCTGGTGCATACCCAAAGTCCGGGCGCTCTGGTCATGTCCCTGGTGCTGGCCGCAGGCGGGATCTTCGCGTTTTCGATTCATATGTTCTTTATCAACCGGGGGCGTCCGGAATTCCGCAATCCGGTGTCATTATTCATTCTGATCGCCCTGCTGGTGGTTTCTTTCGCGCAGGCTGCGGTGACGTTTTATTTGTTAGGATGATTGCCGCATTGCAGCCGTAAACAGTCCGGCGCCGATCAGGGCACCGCCGCCGCAACGGTTGAACCATTTACGCACCGCGCGCTTTTGCATGGTATCGCGCAGATGCCCGGCGAAAACGGCATACAGGGCGGCGTTGACGGTGGCGAATACCAGAAAGGTAACGCCGAGGGTGACCAGTTGGGGGACCGCCGGACTTTGCGGCGTGACGAACTGCGGTAGAAAAGCAACGAAAAACGCAATGCTCTTGGGGTTCAGGGCGGTGACGATAAACGCGCTGCGGCAAAGCGCCGCATTGGACACGTTGGTGGTGGTGATGGCCGCAACACCGCCGACCGGCGGGGTGCGCCACAGTTTGCCCCCCAGGTAGAAAAGGTATAGTACCCCGATCCATTTGAGCAGTGGGAACAGCGCGGCTGACGTGGACAGGACAGCACCAAGGCCTAGCAGTGACAACACCATGGCCGTAAAGTCGCCCAGCAACACACCCAGCACTAGCGGTACCACCGATTTGCGCCCGTGCACCACTGCCTGGCTGACTACCAGCAGAATGGTTGGGCCCGGTATGATCAAAATGATCTCGGCGGCCACGATAAAGGCGATCCAGGTTTCGAGATTCATGGGCGCTTCCTCGTGTCCATCCGGAAATAGTAGATTTTGGTCCAGGTCAAATTCGTGAAAACGCCGACCTGGGCCCAAAGATGCTATTTTCGGATGGACACTCCCTCAGATGTCAGCCACCATGTCTTTTAATTCTTCCAAGGCGATGGGCGTGATGACCGAACGCCCGATGTCTTCCAGCAGCACAAAGTGCACCTGGTCCCCTTGCCGCTTTTTATCCTTGCCCAGGGCGTCGATGAGCGCTTGGTTATCGCCGTCAAGACGCACCGGCAGTTTCATCGCCTCAATCAGCGCGATCAGGCGCCGGGCCTGTTCCGGGGCCAACAGACCACGCCGCACCGACAGGTTGGCCGCAATGGCCATGCCGATGCTGACGGCTTCGCCGTGGGCCATGCCGGTGGTCTTTTCGATGGCATGACCAAAGGTATGGCCGAAATTGAGCTTGCGCCGCTCACCTTTTTCTCTTTCATCCCGGTTCACGATCTGCGATTTGATGACCACGGAATCATAAACCGCCCGCTGCACCACATCGGGCGCCAGCGCCAGGGCCCGATCGACGTTGGCTTCCAGAAAGGCGAACAGGTCCGCGTCCTCGATGGCCGCGTGCTTGATGACCTCGGCCATGCCGGACAGGTATTCTTTTTCCGGCAGGGTGCGCAGCATGGCCGGATCGCAGATGACGAACTCGGGCTGATTGAAAACGCCCACCATGTTTTTATAGCCCCCGTAATTCACCCCGTTTTTGCCGCCCACGCTGGCATCCACCTGGGAGAGCAATGTGGTCGAGACAAAGCCGAAGCGCACGCCGCGCAGATAAATCGAAGCGACAAACCCGGTGACGTCGCACACCAGTCCGCCGCCGATGCCGACGATAAAGGCGCTACGATCAGCTTCGAGTTTGACCAGCGCACCCATTATTTCATCAACGGTGGTAAGGGTCTTGTGCTTCTCACCGGTGCCGATACAAATGACCGGCATCGCCGGAAACCCGGCGCCGTAGTGGGCGCGCACATTTTCATCGGTGATGAGGATGGTTTGGGTTGCGGGCAGGTAGTTTGCCAGGTTCGCCAGTTGTTCTCCGACCAGAATTGTGGATGTATGGGTCAAGCCCTCAACGGTCAGCGTCTGCACGGTTTTTCCTTTCCGGTTGTAGCTCCTGATTGTTCAAGATTCCGTAAATACTGCTTACCTCACGGCACAGTCCGGCGAACTGCTCCGGGTAAAGCGACTGGGCGCCGTCGCTGGCGGCATTGGCCGGTTCATGGTGAACTTCCACCATCAGGCCGTGGGCACCGGCGGCCACGGCGGCCCGGGCCAGGGGCAGTACTTGTTCCCGGCGGCCGGCGGCATGACTGGGATCGACGATGATCGGCAGATGGCTTTCCTTGCGCACCACCGGTACGGCCGACAGATCAAGGGTATTGCGGCTGTGGCGAACAAAGGTGCGAACACCCCGCTCACACAAGATGACCTGGTGGTTGCCGCCTTCGAGGATATACTCGGCCGCCATGAGCCATTCGTCCAGGGTGGCCGACATGCCGCGCTTGAGAAAAACCGGTTTGCGCGAACGGCCGGCTTTTTTCAACAAGCTGAAATTCTGCATGTTGCGCGTGCCGATCTGGATGATATCGGCGTAGGCTTCCACATCGGCAAAGGTTTCAACGTCCATGACTTCGGTGATCACCGGCAAGCCGGTTTTGTCGCGCACCTGCGCCAGGATTTTCAACCCCTCCAGCCCCATTCCCTGAAATGAATAGGGACTGGTGCGGGGTTTGAACGCCCCGCCGCGAAAAATGTGGGCGCCGGCCTCTTTTACATGCCCGGCGATGGTCAGGGCCTGGGCTTCACTTTCGATGGCGCAGGGGCCGGCCATGATGTTCAAATGCCCTTCGCCGATGGTAACACCGCCGATCCGAATGATCGTATCCTCCGGCTTGAACTCACGGCTGACCTGCTTGTAGGGCCGGGTGACCGGAATGATCTCCTTGACACCCGGCATGCATAAAAACGGGGCCGCTTCAACCGCGCCCTGATTGTAGAGTACTCCGATGGATACGCGATCCCCGCCTTGTATCGGCTTGGCGGTGAAACCCCGTTTTTCGACCGCCGCGACAACATCGTCAACCTGCGCGGCGCTGGCCTGATGATCCATTACGATTAGCATGCAATCCTCCTTTGTTTTACCGGCAGGCATGCGAAAGGGGCGTTCCCATAAAAAAAGGACCGCGGCTT
Organism: Desulfobacterales bacterium; assembly: GCA_028282295.1. Taxonomy (GTDB): domain Bacteria; phylum Desulfobacterota; class Desulfobacteria; order Desulfobacterales; family JANQIE01; genus JANQIE01. The sequence continues at coordinate 3,793 of JANQIE010000163.1, forward strand.
TCGGCTTGCCCGCGATCCTTGAAATGTACTGGTTGGATTTATGAATACTTCCAAGAGACGGAACACGCCGGTCTGCGGTTTCGCCACCACCAATAACGATTTGACGGGATTGGTTTAAGAAGTATCATGAATCTTGCTCACTTGGTTTATTTTGAAAAACTGTACAGAAGGCGCCGAGCGGCTGTCAAGCTATTTTTGTAACTGTTACAAGGCAATGGCACGCTCACCTGCTGTGTCCCTTTGCGTTTGTGCATTATTTGAAAAGCCGGGCGTCAATGACCGGAAGGTTTCGCGCAGCGGCGCAGAGTTCGCAGAGCACACAAAGGTTTTTTTATTTGATTACTGTAAGATCTTCGACTATATCGCCTTGTTGAGATCACACTGAACACGAGGTGTTGCATGCAATGGCGCAAAGACAATTACCTGATATCCGATGATACCAACCGGGTCGACCTGGACGTCGTGGAAGCCTTGCTGCGCACGTCCTATTGGGCCGCAGACCGGCCGCGCGCGGTCATGGCCGCCGGCATTGGCAATTCAACCTGTTTTGTATTGCTGCACGACAACCAACAGGTGGGCTTTGCCCGTGTGATTTCCGACCGGGCGACCTTTGCCTGGATCGCCGACGTCATTATTGCCCCGGCCCACAGGGGCCGGGGGCTGGGCAAGTGGTTGATGGAATGTGTGTTGGCGCATCCATGCACGGCCGGCGTACGGGCGCAGGTCCTGGCGACCCGGGATGCGCATGGTCTCTATGAACGCTACGGCTTTGAACGCTGCGAGCTGATGCGTCGCACGCAAAAGCTGCCTGACAATACCTGATAGACCTTAATCAAAATGCATACGCCCCCCAACGAATTATTTGATTTCGACACGCTGGTCGATCGAAGCGGCACGGCAAGCTTCAAGTGGGATAAATATGATGATCCTGCGGTTATCCCGATGTGGCTGGCGGATATGGATTTCCAATCCCCCCCGGCGGTTGTGGACACGCTCCACCAACGGGTGGGGCACGGTATCTTTGGTTACACGGCTGCGCCGACGGCGTTAAAGGCGGCCATCGCGGATTGGCTTGCCCACCACTATCAATGGCGTATCGAGACCGAATGGCTGGTGTGGCTGCCGAGTGTGGTGACCGGGTTGAACGTGACATGCCGGGCCGTGGGGCGCGCCGGCGACGCCGTCATGACGACCGTGCCGATCTACCCGCCGTTTTTAACCGCGCCGAAGTTTTCCAGGCGCCGGGTGGTCAAGACCCCGCTCATACGGCGTGGGGATTGCTGGGCAATCGACCTGGAATCAATCAAACGCACCTTGACCGACCGGACCCGCCTGTTTTTACATTGCCATCCGCACAATCCGACCGGCCGGGTGTTTACCCGCCGGGAGCTGGAAGCGCTGGCCGAAGTGCTGGTGGCAAACAACGTGATCATCTGTTCGGATGAAATCCATTGCGACCTGGTTTTGGATGCCGACAGGCACCACATACCAACGGCATCGCTGTCGCCTGAAATCGCTCGCCACACCATCACTCTCATGGCCCCGAGCAAGACCTTCAACCTGCCGGGGCTCGGTTGCGCCTTTGCAATCATTGCCGACGAGGGGGTGCGCCGTTGCTTCAAGTCGACCATGCAAGGAATTGTGCCGGAAGTCAACCTGATGGGGCTCACGGCCGCCCTGAGCGCCTACCGGCAGGGCGGGGCCTGGCACCGGGCGCTGATCGCTTATTTGCGCGGCAACCGCGACCTGGTCCGGGAACGGATCGACCGGATACCGGGGCTTGAGATGACCGGGGTGGAAGCAACGTACCTTGCCTGGATCGATGTCCACCGCCTGCAACTTGAGCGACCGGGACACTTTTTCGAAAAGGCCGGCGTGGGCCTGGCCGACGGAAAGGACTTTGACGGCCAGGGGTATGTCCGCCTGAATTTCGGTTGTCCGCGCAGCCGCCTGACCGTGGCGCTGGACCGGATTGAAAACGCCGTAAAAGCGCATCGTACAGCGCGCCGTCCGGCTGATTCCAATTCTTTGACTGAGTGAAAATTCATATGCCGACTTATCTGTTTTACGACCTTGAAACCAGCGGCCTGAACAAGGCTTTCGACCAGGTGCTGCAATTTGCGGCCATCCGCACCGATTTGCAGTTCAACGAATTGGAGCGCCACAACATCCGCATCAAGCTGCGCGACGATATTATCCCGTCGCCCGACGCCTTGTTGACCAATCGCCTCACTTTGGATGTCCTGCTGACCGGCGAGCCGGAATATGAAGCCGCGGTGCGCATTCACCGGATGTTCAACACGCCGGGCACCATCAGCCTGGGGTACAACACCCTGAGATTTGACGATGAATTTCTGCGTTTCACGTTTTACCGCAACCTGCTGCGGCCTTACACCCATCAATACAGCCAAGGCTGCTACCGCATGGATATGCTGCCTATCACCATTTTTTTCTGGCTGTACCGGCCCGGCATTTTGAAATGGCCCATGCCGCACGGCAAGCCCTCGCTGAAACTGGAATATCTTAGTGAGGCCAACGGCCTGGCGGACGGCCCGGCCCATGACGCCCTGGTGGATGTGGAGGCAACCGTGGCGCTGGCCCGCAATCTGAGCCGGGAAACAGACATGTGGCATTATTTGACCGACGGTTTTACCAAACCAACCGATCGCCAGCGGCTTGAGAAATTGCCCGGTGTCCTGCCAAGCGACCATGGCGACCATGCCCTGGGGCTGATGATTGCCAGTGAGTTCGGCCTGCGGCAGCAGTTTCAGGCGCCGGTACTCGGCTTGGGTCATTCCGTCCCCTATGCCAATCAAACGCTCTGGCTGTGTCTGGATAAACCCCAGTTGCGCGAAACCACGCCGGATACGATTGACGCAAACACCTGGGTCATGCGCAAGCGGCTGGGTGAACCCGGCTTTATTCTGCCGCCCCACGACCGGTACTGGGGACGCCTGGATCCGGCGGTTCAAGCCGAGGTCGAAGCAAACCAAAAATGGTTGCGCGACAATCCCGCGCTGTTCGCGGCCATCGGCGACCATCATCGCCAATTTCGCTATCCTGAAATTCCTGAAACCGATCTGGATGCCGCGTTGTACATGCGCGGATTTATGCCGGATGCGGAGGAGCGTATTTGCGAGCGTTTTCATGCCGCGGATCTGGAAACCAAAATCCGGCTGACGGACCGTTTTGAAGATCCCCTGAACCGGCAGGTCGCCCGGCGTCTGCTTTTTCGCAACTACCCGGATGCCATCCCTGACAGTATCAATACCCACCGGCGCGCATTCCTTGAGGACATCAATCCATCCACACGCGAACGGGCTTTGGTCGATTACAAGGGCGCAGGACGTCGCCTTGCACTCGATGCCCTGGAGCGCATCCGCGAGCTGCGCAAGACCGAATCGCGCCCATCCGGACAACTCAACCAACTGGATGAACTGGACCGGTATTTGCGCAATACCTTTGCGGTACGCGACAAGGATTCGCAGAGCAATCTTCCGTTTTAACGTTGGGATTGACTCTGGGGCCGGAGGCTAAAAAGCAGGAGAAGACACACTGAAACGTTTAATGTGCACTGCACATATCAATGTGCTTTCTACCCGGCGCAATCCATGTTAACTGTTCAATTTCGGAAGAAAACGCCTGCCGGCAAAGATAGCAGAGGCTGGGATTTGTGCACACTTTTATGGATATGCCTTCTTCGGTTCTTTTGCGGGAATGGTCATTTGGCCAATTTCTACCAATCCCCCCACAACGCATTGCGTATTGCCATTGCCTGTTTGCCGTCAAAAGATTTATATGAGACCGGCGAAACACCCCCCATTTGCTTCCCCCCCCCACAACAACAGCGGTCGCGGCCCCGGACACAAGCAAACCGGGGAAATTCCGGCTAGCGTTGTCGCCGATTCACCGGCAATTGAGGGCGAATCGCATTTTCAATTTCATCTTCGTAAAATGCAACTCTGAAGTATGCTTTTGCGAGCAGGCGCACCCTGCCGTTCACTTCATTGCATGGAATAGGAAAAAGAATAAATTTTATTTGACATCCTTACGCGAGGAAGTTAAATTTGCAGTGTTGTATTTGTATTGAACAGTAAATCTTCTTACCCCTCACTTGTTCAGTGTCCAATTGTCTTTCAGCGAAGAGCTTTACCCCCTCGACACTTGTAATCAGTAACACTCGTTACCAAAACGGCAACAATCGATTCCGCAAAACCAGTCGTGGTGGCAACTTTCGGGTAAATGAAGAATACCCATGTCTTCATTCGCCCGCCTTTCCACCACTTTCGAATGGAGAAAGGGCCCTTTTATTCGCCCTGCAAATTGTTGTGCGAGTAGTGCGACAACCACCGAAGAATACAGGCATTTGTACATGACACCTTATTCCATTTTCATCGTGGACGATGAAAAAGAACTTTCCAATAGCTTGGCGTTCAATCTGCGCAATACTTATGAAGTGACCACGTTCGGCGACGCCGAGTCGACCATCGCTCAACTGGCGCAACAGCAACCGGACCTGATACTGCTTGACATTGGCTTGCCGGGCATGAGCGGTTTGCAGGCGTTGAAGGAGATTAAGCGCATCACACCGGATGTGCTGGTGATCATGGTTACCGCCTATGGCGATATTTGCAATGTGGTGCAGGCCATGAAGCTGGGGGCGCACGACTACCTGAACAAACCGTTGCACACCGACACGTTGAAAAACTCGATCAACAATGCGCTGGAAACCATCCGCCTGCGTAAGGAAATTCAATCCCTGCAGAAAAAACATATCGCGGAAAACACGCCTTGCTTTATCGGTGAGAGTAACGCGATCGCCGATATCTGGCAGTTCATCACCAAAGTCGCCCGCAGCCCGGACATGCCGATTCTCATTATGGGTGAGTCCGGCACCGGCAAGGAATTGATCGCCAGCGCCATTCACTACAAAAGCCCTAATTTCAAGGGGCCGTTCACGACCATCAACTGCGCGGCGATTGCGCCAACGATTATCGAAAGCGAGCTTTTCGGGTATGCCAAGGGGGCCTTCAGCGGCGCGGCGCCCGGCGGCAAACAAGGGCTGATCGAGCAGGCGGCCGACGGTACCCTTTTTCTGGACGAAGTCGGTGATCTGAGTACCGAAGCCCAGGCCAAACTGCTGCGTTTTCTGGAAACCGGCGAGTTTTACCGGGTCGGCGGCACCCGGAAAAAAACCGTACACACGCGAATCGTTTCCGCAACAAACCAGGATCTGGAAGCCCTGGTCAACGAAAAGCGTTTCCGGCTCGACCTGTTTTACCGGCTGGCGGTTGCCAGGGTTAAACTGCCGTCCCTGAACGAACGCCATGGCGATATTATGATGCTGGCGCGCTACTTTCTCGATAGATACAGCCGCAAATACGGCAAAACTTTTACCGGCTTCACCGCGCGCGTCAAACGCTGGCTGGTTACGCACCATTGGCGCGGCAACGTGCGCGAGTTGAAAAATATTATTGAAACGGCGGTTATTGTCGGTGAGCACCCCAAGATACGCCTGAAAGAGATTGAACCGAATTTGCCCCAGGGGCTGGGCAGGCAGTTATCCAAAGTCATCCAGACACACAATGGCTACCCACCGATTCCCGAGGGCGGTTTTGACCTGGAAGCGTTTGAGCAGCATTGCCTGGAAACCGCCTTGAAAATCGCCGATGGCAATTACACGCAAGCGGCCAAATTCTTAAGGATGAGTTATTATTCGTTTCGCTACCGGTATAAGAAAAATCAGGCGTTGAAAAAAAATGCCGTAGGGGGGCATTAAAGATTTAAGGAGTACCAGCAGGGTGATGATCTCGAATTCACCAGGCACCAGATTACAACACCTTTCCGCAATACACTGAGTGCTTCTTTTCGCAAAGGTCGTTTGTCCGCTCTTTTACACCCGTGCGTCTGTCGCAGGTATTTATGATTCTTACAAGATTCAGATATAAAACCATTCTTGTTGCGGTGATGGCGGGTGTTATTTTTATCACCGGCGCGGCGGTGGTGCTGGTTGGATATAAAATCCACAAAGCGGCGCTCACCCGCGCCGTCGACCTGCGCACCGCCCGGGGGGATGGCCGAGTCGTCCGGGGTCCCACGGCGCATCGCAATGAACACCGGACAGTATTGGCGGCGAGTCGAGAAAGTGAGCCTCTTGACAAACTGTTGCACGAATCGTTGGCAACACTTGTTACCGCCTTTGCGGTTATTTTCGGAATCAGTATTTTGGCCAGTCTGTGTTTGGCGCATGTGCTGGCGGCACCGATCAGCCGCATCGCCGTCGCTGCCGGCCGGATTGCCCAAGGCAATCTGGGCCGGACCCGCTACTCACAAAGCAGTATGGAACTGGCGCGCCTTTCAAACGGCATCGACTCGATGCGCAAAACAATCAATGAAAAAATCGTTGCCCTGGAGGATAAAAACGCCCGGTTGGTCCTGGAGATCGTCGGCCACCAGGAATCGGTGGCGGCGCTCGACAAAAGTGAAACTAAATACCGGAACCTGGTGGAAAACATGGCGCATTTGATTTTCACCACGGACGCCCAAGGGCACATCACCTTCATGAACACGGCCAGCAAATCGGTTCTGGGGTATGACCCGGTCGAGCTTGTGGGCTGTTCCTACCATAACTTCATTCACCAGGATGACCGCGACAAGGTCGCGTCACGCAGCCGTCGCATTTTCAAGGGGCAACGGGGCAATTTCGAATTTCGGGCCGCAACCAAGGCCGGCGGCACCTGCTACCTTCAATTCAACGGGTATCCGCTGTTTCAAAACGGCCGGTTTGTCGGTGTTCAGGGCATTGCCACCAATGTTACCCGCACCAAGGAACTCGAAGAAATGGTGCTGGCCAAAGACAAAATGTGCTCGCTGGGGCGTGTATCGGCCGGTATCGCCCATGAGGTGCGCAATCCCTTGTCGAGTATCCTGGTGTTGCTGGCGAACATTCGTGAGAATTTTGAAAACCCGGAGCAGGCAAAGAACATCAACCTGTTTTTGAATCAGTGTGAATTGGCGGCCCAGAAAATCGAGCTGGTTATCAAGCGGGTGCTCGATTTTTCACGGCCCGGCGATCCCAAATTCATGCTGGCCTCGGCGGCGACACCGATTCGTGATGCCCTGGATCTCACGGCAACCATTCTGCGCCGGCAAGGCATTGAGCTCCAAACCGATATCGACGATCATCTGCCGAAGATTTATATGGACAGCCAACTTTTAGCCCAGGTGCTGTTGAACCTGATCAACAACGCCATTGAAGCGATGAGGGAGACGACCAACAAAAAAATCTTATCCGTGAATGCCAGGCCCAACGACCAGTGGGTGTTAATTCACGTGACCGATACCGGACCGGGCGTCCGCCGGGAAATCGGACCTAAAATTTTCGATGCGTTCTTTACAACCAAGGCCGAAGGGTCCGGCATCGGGCTGAGTATATGCCGCCGCATCGTTACCGACCACGGCGGCAGTATCAATGTTTTACCCGGCCAGAAAAACGGCGCCACGTTTGTCATCAAACTGCCGAAAGACCGGCGCGGTATGCATCGTGAAGAGATTTGATTCCATTTGTATACCACGTTTGCCAAATAACCAAACGCCCCTTTGCCAAATAACCAAAAGTAAATCGACCCCAGGGTGCCGGAAAGCCCGACAAGTCATAACCAACTATAATTACGGCACTTTCAAACGAACCTATTC
>JANQIE010000196.1 GCA_028282295.1 Desulfobacterales bacterium
AATTATTAGATACTTCTAATCGTTTATAAAAATATCGTCCAAATTGGAAATTGAGACTTGACGGTTCGCCCCATAGAAGGGTGGGCCGTGCCCACCAACGGGATGATTTGCAAATTACGCGGGCAAAAATAAGGTTGATATCATTTTGATCCTGGACCCCGGCGTTCGCCGGGGTGACGCGAATAACAGTGCCCGGCCAGATGGTCGAAGACCGCCTCACCTTCAACGTTCACCTCCTTTTGCCCGTTGGCAATGGCTTGGAACATTTTCATTTGCTGTTTATCGTAGCTGCTGATCGCCTCGCCGATGAATTGCAGCCGGTTATGCATCTTACTGTACATGGCGATGGGGCCGTAGATGGTTTCGCCGGCGGTTTTGGCGGCCAGGGCGCCGATCATCTCATGGTGGGGGTGGCGAAACGCTTTGGGAGGGGCCTTGAAACCGGCTATTTCGGCAAACAGGTGCAGGCTCTCGACAACACCCTGCGTGTAGGCGTTTTGCAGGGCCGCCTTGCCGTCCGCGGCCAGGGCGTTTAGATCGTCCCTGGTGAAATTTAAATCCAACTGGTTGATGCAGACCCGGCGGACCGTTTCCAGCGAGGTCTCTTTTTTACTGACCAGGATGTCGGTGTCGTTCAAAATTTTTCTGATATTGCGAATACTGACCATCTCCTTGACGGTTGGGCTTTTGCGCAGGGCGATGTCCTCGGCCGCAGCCCGGTAGATGCCCAGTTCGTTATCCAGCACAAGCAGAGTGTCGACAAAATCGGGATCGGTTGTCCGGTAGAGGGTCAGATCCCGTTTTTTTTCAGGTTGGTACGGCCCCATGGTCAGGAGCTGTTCCATCAGGGCGCGGTCCATGCGGCCGCCGCTCGCCGGTGGTCCCCAGGAGGCCGTCACCTTTTGCGCCAGACGATTGATCGCCACCTTTTTCAACAGGTTTTCTTTAAATGACATGGTCACTGTCCTGAAAATGTTTTTTTGTTTTTATTTCGGACTCCCGGATCTGCCGTGCGCGCGATTCGGGCCTGTCGGGTAAAGGGGGCCTTATTCGCGTCACCCCGGCGAAAGCCGGGGTCCAGAGTCAAAACGTCATCAACCTTTATTACGCTCCGAATTTCCAAATGCGGTTACCCTGCCTGCAACAAAACCGCGTCTTGACCCACTTCGATTTTTTAGTTATATATTCGGGCTACTCTGACGATCAACGCCTTGGTTGCCGGACAAATCGCAAGTCGTAACGTAATGAAGCGTTAAACTTAAGTATAAGTGCTGTTCTAACCACCTGCCGCTTTTTAAAGGCAGTTTTTTTTGTCGCCGCGCAAATGTTACGATTCGGTACATTACGTTTCAATTCAAAACCCCGGCGTATTTTCTGATAGATTGGAATTTTTAGAAAAGGATTTGCATTATGACGGAGCATGCCAAACTGGTTTATAACGGCAATTCGATCGATTTGCCGCTGGTTGAGGGTTCAGAAGGTGAAATGGCAATCGATATCACCAAACTGCGGTCGGAGACCGGCCTGGTCACGCTGGACTACGGGTTCGCCAACACCGGGAGCTGTTTGAGTGAAATCACGTTCATGGACGGCGAAAAGGGCATCTTGCGCTATCGCGGCATTCCGGTGGAGCAATTGGCCGAACACTCGACCTTCAAGGAAACCTCCTATCTGCTGATCAACGGATGCCTGCCTTCACAGGAAGAGCTGACCGAGTTTTCCGTGCTGCTCAACGATCACTCGCTGGTGCATGAGGACATGCAGATTTTTTATGCCAATTATCCCCGCCAATCTCATCCCATGGGTATTTTGTCCTCCATGGTGAATGCCTTGCGCAGTTTTTATCCGGCGTTGCAGATCACCGAGGAAGAAATCAATATGACCGTCACCCGGCTGCTGTCCAAGATCCGGACCATGGCGGCCATGTCGTACAAGTTTTCGCGAGGCCACAAGGTGGTTTATCCACGCCCGGACCTATCCTACTGTGCCAATTTTCTTAACATGATGTTCGATACACCGGTGAAACCGTATGAGATCGATGAGGACGTGGTGCAGGCCCTGAATGTGTTCTGGATCCTGCATGCCGATCACGAGCAAAACTGTTCCACCAGTGCCGTGCGTATTGTCGGCAGCGGTCGCGTGAATCTGTATGCCGCCATTTCCGCCGGTATCGCCGCTCTGTGGGGCCCGTTGCACGGCGGGGCCAATCAGGCTGTTATCGAAATGCTGATGGATATTCACGCCAGTGGCGGGGATTTGAAGACCATGGTCAAGCGGGCCAAGGATCCCAACGACCCGTTCCGTCTGATGGGTTTCGGCCACCGGGTCTATAAAACCTATGATCCGCGCGCCAAAATCATGAAGGCCATGTGCGACAAAATTCTGAAAAAACTTAAAATTGTTGATCCGTTGCTCGATCTGGCCAAACGGCTCGAGGAGATCGCGTTGAGCGATGCGTATTTTGTGGACCGCAATTTATATCCCAACATCGATTTTTATAGCGGCATTGTCCTGCGCGCCATTGGTATTCCGACCAACATGTTTACCGTAATGTTTGCCATCGGCCGGTTGCCGGGGTGGATTGCCCAATGGAAGGAAAGCATCGACGATCCGCGCTGGAAACTCAGCCGCCCCCGCCAAATCTATACCGGGCCCAAGCAAACCGATTATGTTCCGATCAAGAAGCGGGACGCCAGAAAAAACTAGTCCCGTCGATTTGTCGGCCAAAAAGCCTGTCGCCACCGGCGGCGGGCTTTTTTTAGGCGGCAGGGATATCAAGCCGTCGTAAAATTATGCCGATAAATTGATAGCCGGATGGACACTTGTTCGTATCAAACTTCATAAGTCTATATGTGTTCAATCCGGGTTTTTTTGCACCCAAGGGGGCCGCACATGTTGATCGTTCCACTGTCCGAAAAAATGAATTGGCGCAACCCGCCCTGGCTGACGGTTTTGCTGATCCTGGTCAATATTTTTATCTATTTCGGTTTTCAGCGAAATGACGGTCGCGTCTATCTTGACGCCGTGGACTACTATTTCGAATCCGGGCTGGCCCAGATGGAGCTTCCGGTTTACGTTGACTACCTTGAGGCCAACGGTGAAGAGGTCCCCGCAATTCCCGAGAGTAAAATCGAGTCTCAGCTGGTGATGCTCCGCCTGCAGCAGGCGCTTGAGTCCGACGCCGTCTTTTTGCGCAAGTTGCATGGCGCCCAGCTAGAGGTCGGCGAAGATTTCGATTATGACCATTGGAGCGATTTAAGGCATACCTATGAAGACCGGCGGGCCGAATCCGTGACCTTCAGCTACGGCTTCCGGCCGGCTTATCCTTCCGCGACCGGTATTTTTACATATATGTTTTTACACGGCTCTGTCGGCCATCTCATCGGCAACATGGTCATGTTGTGGTTGGTCGGCTGTATGCTGGAAATGGGCTGTGGCCGGTTGATCCATCTGGGCATTTACCTGGTCAGCGGTCTGGCCGCCGGGGCGATGTTCTGGGTCTGTTCCTTAAACAGTGCCGCACCCCTGGTGGGCGCGTCAGGAGCCATTGCAGGTTTCATGGGCGCTTTTACGGCCATGTACGGTCGTAAAAAAATAAAAATTTTCTTCTCCCTGGGCTTTTATTTCAACAACCTGCGGGTACCGGCGATTGTTCTTCTGCCGGTCTGGCTGGGCAAGGAACTCTACCAGTTGTTTTGGGGCGGCACGTCGCAAGTCGCGTATACCGCGCACCTGGGAGGATTGATTTGCGGGGCCGGACTGGCCTTTGTGATAAAACGGCTCGGCTGGTTGTCCCAGGCCGAAGTGTTTGAAGTCCAGAGCGAAGACAACAGCGCCGAAACGCTGGCAAAGGCGCTGGACTGCATTGATGAATTGGACATGACCGGCGCCCGCAGGTACCTGCATGCGGTTCTGGACCAGGACCCGAATCATATCGATGCCTTACAACATCTCTATAACATTGAAAAACTCGAACCTGAATCGCCGCGTTGCCACCAGGTGGCCAGCAGACTGCTGATGGGGTTGATCCGCCGGAAGCAGTTGCATGCAAAGGCATTTGAAATCTACCAGGATTATACCCGCCATGTGGCGCGACCCCGGTTAACGCCGGAGTTATACGTTCGCCTGTGCGCCGTTTTCGCCACGTTGGGGCAAGTCGAGATCCCGGAAAAAATAATGCGTTTTTTTCTGAAAAAACGTCCAGACCTGCCGGGCCTGCCCGAAGCCTTGTTGAGGCTGGCGGATGCCTGTAACCGCAAGCATTTGGCCGATAAACAGATCTACTATTTGGAATTGATTTGTTCCCGGTACCCGCAGTCGACCGAATCGCAAATCGCAGCGCAGCAGTTGAACCGTTAATCGTTGTGTCCGCGGTTACGCACCCATGTGAGCCATGTAGTTTTTGATCTGGGGGGCGATTTCGTGATCGGGATATTTTTTCAGCACACCGCCTAAAATCTTCCTTGCCCGGTTGCTGTCCATTAAGCGGTCGTTGAAAATCTGTGCCGCCCTGAAATACGCCTTGGGCACCAGGGGGCTGTCCGGGTAGGCTGTGACCATGCGGTTGTAGGTAGCCACTGCCTGTTTGGCTTTGCCCATTTCCAGCAGCCAGCCGCCAAGCTTGAACATGGTGGTGGCGGTCGGTTTGAATTGGGGATCCCGGGCCAGGCAGGCCGTATATATTTCACAGGCTTTGGTTCGCTGGTTTTGTTGGGCCAGCAAGCGCAGATGTACCGGGGCGTGCTTCAACAACGCCGGAATCTGTTTGCGGATTTTAAGCAGATTGAAGTACTTTTCGGAAAGCGTCAGATCGGTGATACCGTCCTTGGCGGTTTCTTCCTGAACCAGTTGAATAGCTTCATCCATCCGGCCTTCACGCGCCAGGCGATTGACTTCTTCCAGGATTGGGTCGGCCGGTTGGGCCGCTTTGCCCGCCGCGCCTTGCGCGGAGGTGATGAACGATTCTTCAAAGGTGTCCAGATCGACCGGAAACCCGAGATTGTCATGATATTGCAGGATGACGTAGCCCATCAAATGGTAGGAAATCAGCATGTAGGTGTTTTGGGCAATGGCCCTCAAAAGGGGTTGCAGGATGGGGGGCAGATGCTGGATCACGGTATAGCCCAGGGCCGCCGGCGCACCGAGCAGCAGCATCAGAAAAAGATACATTAACAGGTAGCTCCAGCCAATCTGAAAGACCACCTGAATAACCGCAAACGGATTGAGCGCTTTGCCCAGTTCGTCCGTCACGACCACGATCATGATCATCGCCGGCAAACAGAACAGAACAACCACAAGGTAGATTAGTGTCGGAACACGTCCGCCCTTGGCGGCAATCGCGATCATAACAATAAACAGGACCGTATACATGAGGCCCTGTTTGATAACCTGACCGAAGTTGTTTTGGATCTCATCCAGGTTGATTCTGGGCGGCGTCAGGCGTCCCTGGGCGGTTGCTTTTAAGGCGGCAAACGCATAGTTGAGAAAAACCGCACCGGTGAAAAGTCCCGCCAGCCATCCGATAAGCGGCAGGGAGGAAAGAATCCACGCGATTACGCATAACACCGAGCTGAGCAGGAGAGGGCGCGGGTACAACGCATAGGTGAAAAAGTTGTGCAGCCGCTGCCAGAACGGTTGGATGAGATTGGCGATGCCCTTGAATTGCGCCGGACGAATGCATTTGGGGCACATATAAAGCATTTCGCCGCCGTGCGCGCTGTTTTTGGGACGTTTGTCCACACAATCGGGGCAGTAGTCGATGCGGCAGCGCGGGCAGCTCCAGTGAGCCGTTTTCATGGGATGATGCGCACAGTTCGTTTTCACGTCGATACCTTATGATTTCGATTGAATTTGGGATTTGTTCGCAAGTGTCCATCCGCAAATAGCATCTTTTGGCCCCTGGCGGCGTTCTCGCATTTTTAAAATCCTCGACATAGCCTGCTATGCCTGCGGTTTAAAAAATGCTCGGGCCTTGCCAGGAACCAGAATTTACTATTTGCGGATGGACACTCGCAAATCAATTTGCATGTCCCGTGCCAAGCAAGGCGACACTCTGAGCCGTCATATTATCAATAATTTCAGGGGGATAAATTTCTTGGGGGTAGAAGCAACGCGAAACGGGGCGTGACAAAAAATGACCATACTTGACAAAAAAAGGCCCGATAGAGGCCGGGCCTTTGGTTTATTTGTCAAGCGGTCTACTTGGTGCCGAAAATTTTATCTCCGGCATCACCGAGGCCCGGTAGAATATATCCGATGTCATTAAGTTTTTCATCAATTGAAGCGACATAGACCGCTACTTCGGGATGTGCCTTTTCGACCCGTTCAATCCCCTCCGGGGCAGCTACCAGGAAGATCCCTTTGATCTGTTTGCATCCCGACGCCTTGATCTGATCGATGGTGGCAACCAGCGTACCGCCCGTAGCCAGCATCGGGTCGAGGATCAGGGCGATCCGTTCGTGCATGTTGCCGGTCATTTTGACATAGTAGCTCACCGGTTGAAGCGTTTGCTCGTTGCGATACAGCCCCACCACACTCACCTTGGCCGAAGGGATAAGGTGCAACACACCGTCCATCATCCCCAGGCCGGCCCGTAAAATAGGAACCACGGTGATCTTTTTGCCTTTGATTCGCTCCACATCGACGTCTCCGGACCAGCCTCTGATGGTGCGCGGCTCGGTGACCAGGTCCTTGGTGGCTTCGTAGGTGAGCAGACTGCCGACCTCCGACGCCAGATCACGAAAATCTTTGGTGCTGATATCATGTTGGCGCATGAGCCCGAGCTTGTGTTTAATCAGCGGGTGTTGAACCACTGTTACCGGCACGATGCGGCTCCTTTTTTGAATTCATCCGGATTGGGTACGAGTATGAAAACGATGCGGTCTTCAGAAATCGCCTAAAGGCCGCTTAAACGTAAACCTGGCCGGTTTGCGGACCATTTCATCGAAGGCTTTGTCGGAATTGCCGCCCGCGGCGGAAAAGGGCCAGCTAACGATAAAGGCGGCGCTGCCCAGCACGGTGGCGGCGATACCCACCGGTCGAACCAACACAAAATCAGCCAGCATTTCACCGCCGCTCTGGCGTTGATCTTCAAAGGGGTCTTTCACTTCAGCGGCAACAGCGCCCATGGGTGACGCCAGGATGGCGAGGGCCACAATCCAGATGGTTAGGCGACGAATCGATTTGATCATGATCAACTCCTTTCTTTGGGTGGCGTGACGCCACCGGTTCGATCGGTGCAACTGTTAAACTTGTAAGTTATTTTAATTCAACCTCAAGGGTAGAAAACCGGGCACCAACGTGTCAAGCAAAAACTAGTTGGTATTATTCAGCTTTTATGCTTCGGCGTTTCAAACACAATTGCCCTGTCTGTCTGCGGCCTTTGGTTGCTAAACGGCTGCATTTATGTCAAAAGACCATTTAAATCCCTTATCGGCCCCATGGAATAAATCATTAAATCCACTATGACCAACACCCCGAAATCCGATTTAATCCAAGTTGCTGTTGTTGTGCCGGTCCACCGGATCTTTACTTATCGGGTTACGGTCGACCTGCAGGAGCGCGCCGCCGTCGGCAAACGCATCCTGGTTCCCTTCGGCGCCCGTCGCGCCACCGGCTACATTCTTGCGTTAGGTCCCGCCGACGAGCCGGGGCCGTTGGAAAAAATCAAGCCGGTTGAAAAGATCCCCGACGAACGTCCTTTGTTCGGTCCGTCCATGGTCCCCTTTTTACGGTGGATTGCCGACTACTATCATTGTCCCATCGGCGAGGTCGTCCGCAACGCCCTGCCCGGTGGGTTGAATTGGCACGAAACCGTGGTGTTGGTCCTCACCGCCGCCGGTGCAGACGCGCTGGCAGACCGGGCTTTGAAAGCAGATGAACGCGACGTGCTGGTGTCCTTGCAGGGTAGGGGGCGATCGCTGCAACAGGTGGCGGCCAAGGCTTCGCCGGGGCTGATTCGGTCGCTGGAACAAAACGGGTGGTTGGTTCGCGAGCGTCAATTGAAGGCCGGACGCACCCGTCCGCAATTCGAGCGGATGGTCGTTTTGGCCGCACCATTGTCCGAGGCGCTGACCCAGGTGACGTCACGAGCCAAAACGCAGCAAAAGATTTTGCAAATCCTGGACAAAACCGAAAATCCGCCGTTGGCATTGCGTCAGCTTCAAAAGCAGGTGCCGTCGGCCGGGCCGGCGTTGCGGGCCTTGGAAAAACGGCAATTGGTCACCTGCCGTGAAGTGCCGGTTTATCGTGATCCGTTTGGGCAGCCGATTACACCGAGCCGTCCCTTGACGCTGACCAAACCCCAGCAACAGGTGTTCGACCGGGTGCACGACGCCATGGGGCAGGGGTTTGCCGCGTTTTTGCTGGCCGGTGTGACCGGCAGCGGTAAAACCGAGGTCTATCTGCAACTGGCTGCCGTCGCCATCGCCGGGGATTTGCGCGTGTTGGTGCTGGTCCCCGAGATTGCCCTGATTTCGCAGATGGAGCGGCGTTTCCGGGCCCGCTTCGGCGACCAGGTGGCCTTGCTGCACAGCGGGCTGTCCGACGGCGAGCGGTATGATCAATGGCTGCGCATCACCAGCGGTGAGGCGGTGATCGCCATCGGCGCCCGGTCGGCGATCTTTGCGCCGTTTGCGAAAACCGGCCTGATCATTGTGGATGAAGAACATGACACGTCGTATAAACAGGAATCGCAATTGCGCTACAATGCCAGGGATCTGGCCGTGGTGCGGGCCAAGTTGGACAATGGGCTGGTGCTGCTCGGTTCGGCCACGCCGTCGGTGCAGTCGTACTACAACACCAAGATCGATAAATTCAACCTGATCCGGATGACCGAACGGGTCATGCAACGCCCGCTGCCCGACATTCAGGTTGTCGATTTGACCGCCATGCAGGCAATGCGTGGAATGCAGCGTTTTATCACCCCCGATCTGCGCGCGCAGATGCAGGCGACGTTGGGGCGCGGGGAACAGGTGTTGCTGTTTTTAAACCGTCGCGGATACGCCCATTTCCCGGTTTGCGCCGCTTGCGGCGAAGCCCTGAAATGCAGGCGCTGCGACATCACGTTGACCCTGCATCAGAAGGCCAATGCCCTGCGCTGTCATTTTTGCGGCTACTCACAAGCAGCCGTGACAACCTGTCGTCTTTGCGGTTCGTCCAATATCAAAATGTTGGGGTTGGGCACTGAAAAAGTCGAGGCCGCGGTCCGTAAACTGTTTCCCGACGCCCGCGTGGCAAGGATGGACCGCGATACCACCACTGGAAAAAACGATATTGTGAAGCTGTTGAAAGGGGTGCGTGAGCAGACCATCGACATTCTGATCGGTACCCAAATGGTGGCCAAGGGGCACGATTTTCCCTTTATCACCCTGGTCGGCATCGTCTGCGCCGATCTGGCGCTGGGGCTTCCGGATTTTAGAGCCGGCGAGCGCACGTTTCAACTTCTGGCCCAGGTGGCCGGCCGGGCCGGTCGGGGCGAAAACCCTGGCCGGGTTGTGCTGCAAACTTACAACCCGCAGCACTTTGCCATCCGGTCGGCCCAGGCCCAGGATTTTGAGCGCTTTTTCGAAAAGGAGATTCAATTTCGTCAAACCCTCGGCTTTCCGCCGTTTACCCGTCTGGCGCAGTTGCGGATTTCCGGCACGGATAAAGCCCGCACCATGCAATTGGCGCAATCTTTAGGGGAGAAATGCCGGCAAATCGCCGCCGGCGACGGCCGGCTGTCCGGCGTCACTGTCATGGGGCCGATCGAAGCACCGCTGGCCAAACTGGCCAACCGCTATCGCTGGCACATGATGCTCAAAAGCGGTCGCGCCGACGATCTGCATCAGTTTTTAAATTGTCTGCAGCAGGACCATCATAAGGTTTTTACGCAGAAAAAAATCAGTGTTGTCATTGATGTGGATCCGATGGGAATGCTGTGAGTCGTGTCCCTCAAAGTTGCATCTTGACATTCGGCTGAGATGGGCATTAATCTATGACTCGTTGAACAGCACGACACGGTTTCAATCGGCGCCACCAGGCGCCGCTTCTGTCTGTTTGGACCGTTCAAAAAAATCATGGAGAGTTGAAGATGTTGAAATCAAAATTTATTATCGCCCTGATTATAAGTGTTTGGCTGCCGGCCGCAGCAGGGTGGGCCGCCGACGCCAAAAGCGAAAAGGCGGCAACCGAACTGCTCGATGCCCCGTTGGCGGTTTTACCCGAATCGCGTTATGAATTCGAGCCGGTTGCCGATGGTACCCGGGTCGTCCATGATTTTGTGATTAAAAACAAAGGCAAGGCGGTTTTAAAAATCGAAAAAGTCCGCACCGGCTGAGGGTGCACCGCCGTCTCTTACCCAAGAGAAATCCCCGCCGGTGGCGAGGGAATCATCAAAATTAAAGTCGATACCAGCAATCGGGGCGGTCAACGGATGAGTAAACATGCCACGATTTACACCAATGACACCCGCCGGCGCCAGTTGGGGCTCGTTGTTACCGGTTTTGTGGAACGTGTGTACACGCTGTCACCCCAGCGTCTGTTGCTCAAAGGCTACACGGACGAGACCATCGCGGAGAAAATCTCGATCAAACCGGTTCAAAAATATGCTTTCAAGATTTTGGAGGCCAAGGCCCAGCGGGGCGACAACATCAAGGTCGCCCTGGCCGAGATCAAAGCGGGCCAAGGCGCCCAAGCCTATGAAATAACCGTTGCCAATCTGAAAAAAGAAAAAGGGCGCTATGTCGATACCGTTGAACTTAAAACCGACAGTAAATTGCGACCTGAAATAAAAATCTTTGTCCGGGGCGATATCAGCCAACGGCAGTAATAAACGATTATCATTCAACCATGCTTCAATCCTCGACCCAATCCATTCAAGTTGTGGCGTTCGACTGCGACGGCGTCATGTTCGATTCAGCCCGGGCCAACATGGCTTACTACAACGCGGTTTTGGCCCACTTCGGCCGTCCGCCGATGACCGCCGAGCAGTTCGCTTATGCGCACATGCACACAGGGGACGGTGTGATACGTTATCTGTTCCCCGATGACGCGCAGTTTCAGGCGGCTCAGGCGTTTCGCCGGCAGATGGGGTATCTTGAATTTATCCAGTACATGCAAATTGAACCCCATTTGAAACAACTGCTAAGCCATTTGCGGCCGGCCTGCAAAACCGCCATTGCCACCAACCGCACCGATACCATGCCGCGGGTTCTGGCAGAAAACGGGTTGACCGATGCGTTCGATCTGGTGGTGACCGCAATGGACGTTGCAAAGCCGAAACCCGACCCCGAGCAGCTCGTAAAAATAATGGATCACTTCGGTGTCACCGCCCGGCAGGTGGTCTATATCGGTGATTCCGAACTCGATCAGATGGCCGCCGATGCCGCCGGTATCCCGCTCATCGCCTATGGGAACCGCAAACTGCAGGCCCATTTTCATATTGATGGACTTGACGAAGTCACGGCCATACTCGCTACGTTTACCCACGCCTGAAATCAATTCGCCATTCTTCGGTCGACCCCAATGTTGCAAAAGTCGGAGGACTCCAGAGCCAGGGCGCCAAGAGTGAAGCTGTAGTCAAACTACCGCGAGCCCTTGGCAACGCGGGCTCTGGAGGCCTCCGGCTTTTCCGAAGGGTAAAAAATATGGCAAAATCGACCCCATCCTTTGAATGCACCTGGGGTTTGATCTGTCGATAGGGTTTCGTTTTCTGATAGAGTATCACATATCAG
>JANQIE010000203.1 GCA_028282295.1 Desulfobacterales bacterium
ATTTAAAATAATGGCGTAGCCATTCATGTTCTTGCGACGTAGCAAGGCTACGCCTGCGGTTTCAAATTCGCTGCGGCCTTGGCCTGAACCAAAATCTACTATTTCCGGACGGGCACCTGTTAAGGGCTCGCGCAAAAATAATTTCTGTGAATTTTTTTTTGCGCGAGCCCTAAAATACGCGCACATTCTGCAGGCCCAACAGGGCCAGCAGGTTGCGGTGCTGTTTGTCCAGCTCGTACAGGGCGTTATCGCTGTTTTCGTTGACGATCAGCGTGATGCCCACATCGGCGCGGACCGGCGCCAGCAGACTGTTGAACTGGGTTTCACTGATGGTTACTTCCGTGACGATGCACTGCAAAATTTTGGTGCCGAAACCGAAGATGCAATCGGGCGGCGATGCCAGCCGGCGACCGTCTTCCTCGCCGCCGAGCAGGCCGCTCAGGGTGCCCCAGGCGTCATCCATGGGGTACATGAACGAGCGCAGTTTGGCCAGTTCGGTGGAGATGCCGTTGTCCAGGGCTGTCGGATTGAGCGCGTTAGTCCCTTCTTCGAGCCCGTGCAGCTTGATGTCGAAGGAGATGGTGCGGTGGCCGCCGCCGGTGTAGACCTTGCCGGGCCAGTTGCCGCACAGGTTGCCGTTGCGGTCTTCGTAGGTGACGGTTTTGTTGTCGCTGATCGACTCCGGATTGAACTGGAAGGTGACGATCAACGGCGGCAGGACGTCGATATTGGCGATAAAGCCGCGCAGGACTTGTCGTTCGGTCATGTTACACCTTTAATTTTGCCAACGGGCCGGTCACAGGGAAATGGCACGATCATTAAGGAAAACACCCCGTCACCCCGGCGAACGCCGGGGTCCAGAATCAAAACGACAGGCTACCTTTGGTCATCGGATGTACCCGCTGCGAAAGCGCTCGTCACGGTAAAGGGTGTCGATTTTCCGGACCATCCGGCGCGCCATGGCGTCCGGGTCCGGCGCCGGGCCATTGGCGGCGCGCGCCTCGGGCTGGGGGCTTGCCGGCCGTTTCGGGGCTGGGGGCGTCACCGCGGCCAGTTTGCGGGTGAGTTTTCGCTCGACTACTTTTTCAATCACTTCGGTCACGACCTGCATGTTCGCGCGGGTCGCTTCGATGGGACGGCCCGGCGACTGACGGCCGAGCATCCGGTCGGTTACGGCCAGATTGGATATTTGTGCGGCCGGCGGCCGGTCGATCACAAGCGTGTTCAAGGCGGTGTTGGGCCGTCGCGGTGAAGAAGCAGGGGCGGCTTCCGGCGACAGGGTGGGCGCGCCGGGAAGCGGTTCCATCGAAAAATTGACCGGTTCCGGCAGCGGGGGATCCATCGGTGTGGCCCCGTGGTCGCCTGCCAATGGGTTTACTTCCGAAAGAGGCAGCATTCGACGCGCCGGTTTTTCTCCGGCAGCAACCGGCCGTGTTGGTTCCGGCGATGGATGCAGGGCCGGTGCGACCTCGGGCCGGATAAGCGTTGCTTCTGTTCCCGGCAACGGGACCGCCGCTGGAGGGCGCGCCGGATACGCGGCGGGCCGGGGCAATGCCGCATTATCTTCCGTTAACACCGGACGCGTGACCATGGTCTGATCCGCATGATCGTTGCCCAACCGGTTGTGACCGGCCGGGGGAGCATTGGTGAATCCATTCGGATCACTGATCTTCGCCGATTGCTCCGGCGCCCTGTACGGCAGGCCGGGCGGCTCGCTTGCATCGGCCCGCGAACGGTCTGCACGGGGACGCACCGGTAACGTCGACGACATCTCCGGCGAGGATACGGTATTTCTGAAAACCGGTGGCACCGCCTTTGCGCCAAACGCCTGCGCGGTGCCGTCCTTCGGTAACTCACCGTGACGGCTCGCGGCTGCATCGACCGGCAGGCGGCCGTGGCCGGGCGGCTGCGGCAGGGCGAACGGTCCCGCGCCTTGGGCCTGCAGCGCGTGGACCGGTTTTGCCGGGACCGACAGGGTTTGAAATATCGGCGGCATGGGAGGCGCCGGCGCTTGCCCTTGCTCCCGGCGTGGACGTGGGACCGGTGCCGGTTCGGCCGGGCGCTGTGCTGCCGGCGGCAGCGGCATGCCCAGCATCCACGGCATCGACGCGGCCGGGGCGTCATGGGTCCCGTCATCACTGCCGGTGATGCGCCGGGGACCGCGCAGCTTCAAAAACGGCAGGTGGGGCATGGCGATCCGGCGTTGCCGCCAACTGGAGCGGTGGGCCTGAATGTCGATGCCCAGGGCACCGCCGATCGGCACCGGGAAGGATTTGTGTTCGGGTGGAAACGATTCGGCCATGGGTTAACGTCCGCCGCGTTTCAGGGTTGCCTGCCAGGCATCGACGGCTTGATTCTCGCTTTCGATGCGTTCGGCCAGCATGCCCACGAAGTAGCGCCTTTCGTGGGCGTCGAGATTCATGATTTCAGACCAGGACCAGTGTAAGTGATAGGCCAGGTAGAACACCTCTTGGCGCAACCGGTGTCCGCCTAGCCGATGACGAAAAAAGAGGATATGTCCAAGACCCCGTCAAACACCGCCCCGCAGCCGGCGCAGACCACCTGGCGCATGAAGTTGACGCCCGGCGTGCTGCCGTTGAAACAGGCCTGCAGTCGCAAGCGGTCGCCCAGAGTCAGGTCCCGCAGAATCTTCACGCCGTAAGCTTCCAGGGCTTGGCGCGACAAGGTGCCGAACTGTTTGATGCACCTTAGGGTCAGCGCGTCCTGGGCCTTGAGCGGGTCCTTGACCACCATGGGGGTGACAAACTCTTCATCAACACCGGTGGGCAGGGTCAGGGTCATGGCGGTGTGCCGGGTGCCCTGCCGGTCGGTGTAGCCGTCTTCCAGGTCGAGTTGGATGTCTTGCAGGGATTGGTCCGGTTCCAGCCAGCGAACTTCCAGGTCGCTCAAATTCTCCTGCACCTGCACCGCGCGGTTGCAGCGCGGGCAGGTGTAGGCGGCCGGCATCCGGTCGCCCAGGGTGATCCGGCGCAGTTCCAGCAGCAGGTAGTTGCGGTCGGCCGAATAGAGCCCGCGCACGGCCTCGGCGGTCACGGGAGACTGGTCCCCCAGACGCACGAGGCAGTTTTTGAGCAGTTCGGTCACCAGCCGGCCGGCCACCAGATCAGCGTCGTAGAGCAACGCCTCTTCATGCCCGCGCATCTTGCGCAGCACGGCATGACGTTGCACGCCGCCGTCGGGCGGCGTGATACCGATGGGCAGTTGAACATCAAATTCGCTTTGATACGCAGACATTGCTTAACTCCTGCTACACGCGATACAGACGCTCCACCGCCAGCACGATGGTTTGCTTCATCAGATCGCTGCTGGCCGCATCGAACGCGGAGAACTTGGACGACTTGATCCAGGCGCCTTCGAAGGCAAACCGGATCACTTCGGTGCCGAACTGCTTCTTGACGATGGACCCGTTGCGCCGCATGGCCGAGCCGGTGCCGGTGCCGTCGATGGTGAACATTTCGTCGAACCAGTCCTTGAAATCCTGATCGGTCTGGCTGCCGTCCATGTTGCGCTCCAAGGTCAGGTCGTCGTACTTGATGAGGCCCGAACTGATCTTGTGCGTGATATTGGCCCCACCGTCGGGTTGATCGATGGGATCGATGTCGCCCTCGCTCAGGCCGTCCACCTTGGTGATGTTCGGGCTCTCGATCCCTTCAATTTCCACTACGAATTCATCGGTGCGGTATGCTTCGTTAAAACCAAAATCCGCCATGGGTTTTCTCCTTTAATTTCTGTTTAAATCTACGTTAACTCTCTGAAGATGTGGCCCCGCTTTCCTGCTGGCCGATGGTGATGATGATGGTCTCGGCCGGGCGTACCGGATAGAAGTAGACTTCGATGTTCAAGAAGCCTTGCTGGATCTGGTCGGCCGGGTTGTTTTCGGTATCGATTTTGATGGTGAAGACCTGGTCCGGAGAGCCGGAGCCGAAGGCCCCGCGCCGCCACAGCCCCATCAAGAACGGCGTGATGGAATTGAACTTCACTTTGTTCCAGAGGGTTTCGTCGTTGGGCTCCTGCACCACCCAGCGCAAGCCGCCCATCAGCGAGCTCTTCACGAAATTGAACAGCAGGCGGATGTTGACGTAGAACCAGATCGGGTTGGTGCTCAGGGTGCGGGAGCTGTCGATGACATGACCCAGGCCGGGCAGGAACCGAACGGCGTTGACGCTGCCGTTTTTGACCATGTCGGTGTGCACCGCGTCGGTAATGTGGTGCTGGACATCGAGCACGTTGTTCAGTTTGGCGGCGTTGCCGGCCGGGGCTTTCCAGATGCCGCGCTCACGTTCGGTGCGGGCATAGACGCCCATGATGTGACCGGTGGGCGGAATCCACTTGGGGGTGTCGCCGATAGGATCGGCCACGCGGACCCATGGGAAGTAAAGCGCGCCGTAGACTTTTTCACCCTGGAAATTCTTGCCGTAGTCCCGGGAGGCGCCGGCGTCATAGTTGTAGGGCGAATGGCCCACGAGCATGCAGTCGCCACGCAGCGAGCACTTGGTCAGCGCTGCGCTGACCCAGGTGTCACTGCTGGTCTCCGGGCAGCAGACCAGTTGGACCTGTTCGGTGTCAAACAGATCCAGGGCCGCAGCATAGGCGTTTTCCAGGGCCGCGCCGGACAGGGTGTCGTTGCTGCCGTTTTCCAGGGACACGTAACCATCGGCGTCGGCGTCGGCAATGCCGTCGGTGGCGGCCGGATTGTTGGTGGCGACTTCCGTGACCCGGATGTACTTGGAGCCGGTAATTTCATTGTTGATGGTGGCTGCGGCCCGGCTGCCGGCGGCATCGTCGGCGGTGCTGTTGGTCAGCGCTTCCCAGGTTTCCACCGTGGTGCCGTCGTAGCGTACCGTGATGTCGTAGGTGCCGACGGTATCGGCGTTGGCGGCAATGCGGATCGACAGATCGTCGCCCCAGGTGCCCGGGTCTTCGGTGCCGCGATAGCCGGCGGCAACTGTCAGCGCATCGGCGGCGCCGTCATCAAAGGGGTAGGAAGCGGCGGTGGCGGCTTCCAGGGGATCGCCGTCGGTACCGGCGTGCGCATCGGTGTCGAACCCGAAGGCGGCGTGCACCGAACCGGCGGCATCGACCACCTGGAGCGTGGCGGCCACGCCGGTGTTCGGGTGGGTGACGGTGACCTGTTCGCCTTGTTGGGCCACGACCAGTCCCACCGGATCGAGGACGGCATCGATCAATGCCACGGCTTCGGCTGCGGTCACGGCCTGGATGTCGTTGACATTGCCGCCGCCGTTGGCCGGACCGCCGTCCAGGCCCAAAACAGCGGCTGCCGTGCCGCTCGCTTCCAGGGAAGCACCGGAACCGTTGCGGTCGGTGCGCACCCGCAGCGTGCCGTCACCGACATCCACAAACGCCTGAACACCCGCGAACTCACGGTTCAGCACAGCCGCCACTTCAGCGGCCGAAGCGTTGGTCAGGTCGCCGAAATCGGCGCCGTCGAACTGGTAGGGGGCCGAGGCCACGGTGTTGACCGTGAGGGTCAACTGCAGGCCGGTGCCGTCGCCGCTGTCCAGGTTGAAGGGGCCGGCGCCGCCGGACAACTGTGCCGCGGTGGCGTTGAACTGCACATCCAGCGGTCCCACGGACAGGTTGGTTGTAAATTGCAGGATGCCGCCGGGCACCAGGGCAAACGGTCCGGGATTCGATTCGACGGATGCGGCGGTGGCGTCGCCCGGCGTTGTGTTGACAATCCGGGTCACATAGGCCACGGCGCCGCCGTTATCCAGAAAACCGCGCATGGTGTAAGCACCGTAGGCATCGGCCTGATAACTGCCGAAGTGTTCGGTGTATTCGGTCCAGTTGGTAATGCGTCTGACCACGCCGGGGAGCCCGCGGGGTGACCGAATGATCAGCGCCGCCACTGATGTGGGCGCGGCCTGAATGCTGGGCGCCACACGGCCGTCAACTTCTACCACGTTTAAGCCAAGATTATAGGCCATCTTTCACCTCCATTGATATTGCAACCTGCTGCCGACCGGTTACATGTTTTGATGTACCGGAGGGCACATCCGGTTAAAAGATATGGAATCGATGAACATTCTTCTTATTTGAAACTGGAAATTTGAAATTTGAAACTCGAAAAAATGCTAGTCTTCGGCTTCACTTGGATCATCCACTGTGATCCTTACTTCGCCGGGCCGCGGAGCCATGTCGCCTTCTTCAGGCGACTCGTCCAGGCTCATGGCCAAGGTGATGATGTAGTTCAGGGAGGGTTTGAGCTGCTGATCCAGCGCGCCCCAGAACTCGGGCAGGTTGTTGGTCACGTCGTCCGAGGCGACCACTGTGGGGTAAGGCGGGATCTGGGTGATCAGGCTGCCGCGCAACGCTTCTGTCGGCACGGTCGGGTTTTGCAGCAGGATGCGCAGCACCTGGCTCAACACCCGGTGTTCTTCCCGGACGGCATCGTCATTGGCCGTGCTCCAGGCGGTGATGCAGTAAGCGCAATCGATACGCGCCGGGGCCTGACGCCGGATGGCCCGCGACCCGTCGGCGGACCACTGGATCGGTGGCTCCACGGTACGCAACTCGCGGTTTTCGCGGATATCGTACAGGTAGCAATTGACCGTCAAGCCTTCCAGCGCCGCCCGCCAATCGGCGTTGGGCAGTTCAAAGCTGATGCTCGCCGTGGCCAGTTCGGACCCCTCCTCGGCTTGAGTGGTCAGCAATTGTTCGATGGTATCGTCAAGATCGCGGATCATGGTGCGCCTTAAATTTTAGCTTTCGTATTTTTTTTGCTGCGGCGAACGAATCCCGTGAGCGCAATAGCGGAAACCAACAACGGAAAAGTAGAGGGAATGGGAGTAGCATGCAGTTCAATGTTGTCAATACCGGTAATATCAAAAGGGGTATAGTTGCCATATAATTCATTCGAAATTTTCAGTTCAGTCACGTTTTCCAGTATGTCCGACCATGAGCCCACATCTATCGTCCAGCCGTCTAACGTCCCGCCTTCTTCCCGAAGGGGAACATTTAGTGATTTCCATGGTGTTGCTGAATCTGCGAGCGGCCCTGTCCAGTTAGCCTCACCACCAGGACCGGAAATACTTACAGTGTAGGCACCGACTCGCCAAATACTTCCGGTATTAAACACATTCTGCTGATAGGCTATATGGGTAACGTCCAGATCCGACCAATTCCCCAGAAATTTATCGGGGGCGTAGATCCATGAAGTTCCGCCTTGATCCTGGTTGTCGTCATACCGAATGTACCCGAGTGGATTTCCACCGGCTGGTTGCCAACTGAATGCCGGATTCTGGACGGTGTCCCAGTACCACCCATCGGTGTCGAAATCAAAATCGCTGCTGGCTACGATTGCGGCGCCAACCGGACTCCCGAAAAAAAACAACGCAATCAGAAATACTACTCGTTGTATAATCGACATGATATCTCCCTCCTTTGACCATTGTCCCTGGATGACGACTATGCAATCTTTCATCCAGATTTCAGATTCCCAGCATTTCGTAATATTTTCCAAAATCGCCTTTCACGCAGGCTTTGCCCATCTTGAGTAGTTCTTCCCTGGTGGTGCGCACCAGGTGACGCATGGCGACCGGTTGGCCGTCTTCGGCGGCCAGATAGGCGGCGGCCAGGGCGATGTTCTTGATGTTGCCGCCGGCAAAGCGAAAGTTCTCGGCCAGGTATTCCAGGTCGACGGTTGCATCGCGGGGGGTTTCCGGGGGCCAGATTTTCTGCCAGATGGCCAGACGGCTCGGGGCTTCGGGCATGGGGAAATGGATGGTAAAGGCGATGCGGCGCACAAAGGCGTCGTCCATGTTCTGGCGCAGATTGGTGGCCAGGATGCTGACCCCCTGGTATTCTTCCATTCGCTGGAGCAGATAGCTGGTTTCGATGTTGGCGTAGCGGTCGTGGGAGTCCTTGACTTCGCTGCGCTTGCCGAACAGGGCGTCGGCTTCGTCGAAAAAGAGCACAGCGTTGGAGGTCTCGGCTTCGTCGAAGATCTTCGCCAGGTTCTTCTCGGTTTCGCCGATGTATTTGCTGATCACGGTGGACAGGTCGATTTTATATAGCTCCAGGGCCAGTTCGTTGGCGATGATGTCGGCGGCCATGGTTTTGCCGGTGCCCGACGGGCCGGCGAAGAGGGCGTTGACGCCCTTGCCCAGAGCCAGCTTGCGATCAAAGCCCCAGTTTTCGAGCACCTGGGCCCGCTGCCGCACATGGATGCTTATGGTTTTGAGTTGGGCCAAGGGATCGGCGGGCAGGACTATGTCGTCCCAGCCGAAACGGGGGCGCACGTTTTGCGCCAGCGTGGCGAGGTTGCGGTTCGACTGCAGACGGCAGGCGGCATGGATATCCTGCATGTCCGGCAGGGCCTGTTCCGGCTTGCGCCAGCGGGCCAGATTTTGGGCCGTGGCCACGGCGTCCTTGATCTGGCCGCCGCTCAACCGGAATTTGTTGGCAATGGTCTCCAGCGCCAGGGATTGCCCCTCCGGCCGGCTGCCGTTGAGCAGGGTGCGCCATAGTTTCAGGCGATGGCGGTAGGCGGGGACGTCAAAGCGTACCCGCGTAAAGGGCACGGCATGCAGGACACCGGCCGGCTCCCAGGTTTTGTTGCCGGATAAAAATGTCAGCCGGGGACCGGTTTCAAGGGCCCGCAAAAACGTTGCCAGCCAGAGGTGATGTTTTTCTTCCAGGAGGTGGTCGAAGCCGGTCCAGTAAACCGCACTGTTTTGCAGGCAGGCTTCCCGTTCGATCAGGGCGGTGATCAAATCAGGCGAGGTGGCTTCATCGGCCAGCAAAACGCCGAGGTCGACTTTCAACAGTCCCAAACCCAATTCGCGGCACAGGGCCTCGGCGCAGGTTTGTTTGCCTACGCCATAGGATCCCTGGAAGTAAAAAACCGTGCGGCGCCGATTGGCGTGCGCTTCACGCGCCAGTTGC
This sequence comes from Desulfobacterales bacterium, assembly GCA_028282295.1. Classification (GTDB taxonomy): domain Bacteria; phylum Desulfobacterota; class Desulfobacteria; order Desulfobacterales; family JANQIE01; genus JANQIE01. The sequence goes on from JANQIE010000203.1 coordinate 8,929, forward strand.
GCCACCCGTTTGGCCTGCAACCCCGGCAGCACCAGGGACTGCAGGGCGGTCTGGGGCACCCTATGGCGCACGCCGGGCAACAGGCGTGCATCGATCGCCGGTTCAGCGCAAAGAAACGCCACGATCCGGTCGTCCACCTTCAAGTACTTCTTGATCAGCGGTGACCGGGGCTGGGCCGGGTCCTCGATCAGTTCGATCAAATGATGCCGCAACAGCGGCGCGGCGGGGTTCAAGTGCCGCCGGGCGTCGATTTTCGCGGCCAGGGAAGGACACAGCAATGCAAAGGCGAGATCGACGCTGGGGCGTTTACGAGTGACATCGTCCTGCAAAAACGCGTATAGACGCTCATAGCGGGTGTCCAACTCCGGCGCCAGGGCGAGCAGGATCAGATTCAAATCAAAACGACGCAACGCAAAACGTTTTTTGAGCGCGGCAAACGGTCCGGCCGGACCGGGGGGCGGCATTAGATCCGGCCTGGTCGCGCGTTCATCCGGTTTGTTGCCTGTAAGTGAGGCGCCCGGTTCGCGGCTCAGAATATGGGCCACATCATCCGGGCCGATGTATAGTCCCCGGTAACCGTCTTTGCCGGCATGCGGGCCATAAGCGGCCTGGGCGGCGGCGACACCTTTGGCGAGCAGCAGATCCAACCGCTTCAAGGCGGCCTTGATTTGGGCTGCAGCGGAAGTTTGCGCGCCTCTGCGGGAAGCAAATTCGTGTTCCGTGATGTCGGGTGAACCGATTACCGCCATCGATTATTCGTCCTCGATCTCGCCGAAATGTTGCTCGTATTCTTCAACACTGTGTTGCAACAACTTGAGAAAGTGTTTGACATAAGAGGGGCTGGTGACGATGCGCGTGCATAGCTCCGCTTCTTCATTTTCGGCGTACTGCCGGCTGAAGTCGATCACAAACTCGAAGGCGTTGTAGCCCGATTCGAAGTAATTGGCGTAGTGCGTGACGAGTTTGCGACAAGGTAGCTTACCGGACTTGTCATGCGTCATTGGATAAATAATCCTCGTCCTGGCCGACCTGCGCGAAGCGGTCTTTACCACAGGCGCAAAGCAATTAGGATGCCGCTCTTTGCCTGAGACTTTAACATCTGTTTTTACCAATGATTTCAAGTGCAAATACAATTCGAAGTCTCTCTCAAAGGTAACGTGATTCGCAAAGTGTAACATTGACTGTTACAGTTTTGGGGTGCGTCAAAAGTGTAACAAACGTGACAGCGAAAACCCGTGTCACGGTCGATCTTTCTGAAGACTTTTTATGGCGGGAGTTTACGGGAAGAAAATTTGCGGTTGTGGGTGCCTGAAAGGTGTAACGCCTCATTGTATAGCCTGTTGTTACAGATGTTACACTTTTCAGATGGTTCGGGTGGGCACGGCCCACCCTACCTGCCATTGTCGTTGGGCAGATCCGGCCACCGGATCGAGCTGCTCCCAAATTTCCAAACGCGATTACCCAGCGTTTTGACCGTTGGCAATGGCGTATTTGGCCATCTTGCGGTACAGGGTCATCCGGGACCAGTTCAGTTTGCGCGCGGCTTTGCTTTTATTCCAGCGGGTGGCGTAAAGGGCCGCCAGAAGGCGGTCCCGTTCGCTGGGCGGCAGGGTCCGGGTGGCGTTGAGGCGGTTTTTGAACGGCGAGGGCAGATCCATCTGCGCAATCGGCTGAACAGGCAGATTAATGAAGGCCGCTTCGACCAGATTCTTCAGTTCGCGCACATTGCCAGGCCAATGGTAGGCGATCAACGCGGTTTGGGCTTGCGGGGTAAAGCCTTGTACATCGCGGGCAAAGCGGCGATTCATCCGGTCGATGAAGAATTCGCCAAGTTGGGCCAGATCTTCCTTGCGTTCGCGCAACGGCGGGATGGTGATTTGTGCGACGGTCAGACGATAGAAAAGATCTTCACGAAAACGCCCGGCCTTGACCAGTTCTTCCAGGTTCTGGTTGGTGGCGGCGATCACCCGCACATTGACGGGGATACGCCGCAAACCACCCAGCCGGTAGGATTCCTTGTTTTCGATGATGCGCAGTATTTTCGCCTGGGCCGACAGGCTCATGTCGCCGATTTCATCCAGAAAAAGCGTGCCGTCGGCAGCTTGCTCAAATTTGCCGCCCTTGGCGGCAACGGCGCCGGTAAAGGCCCCTTTTTCGAACCCGAACAGTTCGCTCTCCACCAGGCTGTCGGGCAGGGCGGCGCAATTGACACAAACTATCGGCTTGGCGGCACGCGGGCTGTGCCGGTGCACATAGGCGGCGGCCAGTTCCTTGCCGGTACCGGTTTCGCCGGTGATCAACAGGGTGCTGTCAGTGGTGGCGACTTTGGCAAGGTAGGTTTTAAGGTCTTGCATGCACCGGCTGTCCCCCACGATGGCAGGCTGCGGCGCGACCGGCTGCGGCGCGTTGGACTCATCACAGCGCGCGGTCGGCAGGCAGCGTGTCAAAGACGCGCGCAGATCATCGTGGCAGAACTGATATTGCAGGTAGTCGTTGACTCCGGCCCGCATGGCCGCCAATACGTGGCCGGTGGAGATTTCGGGGACCACAACGACGATGGGGGTCTGCTGATCCCGGCAGCGGATGGCATGCACCGCGGCAAGATCGAGGGTGCTGTCGGTCTGTTCCAGTCCCATGATGACCAGGGCCGGTTTTATTTTTCGGATTTGACGGGGTAATTCCATGTGGGAGGACGTGCTGACAACCTGATACCCCTTGAGATGTAAGATTTTTTTGACCCTTTGTTCTTGTAACTCACCCAATGCCGCCGTCAGGATTGAAATCGTGTTCATCAACCGTCCCTCCCTGATGCAACCTGCAGTTCATTGCAAGATGATGATGGCTGTTTACCCCAAAATCAATATTGACGCGTCTTTGCCGGACCGGCCGGCCAGAACGATTCAACACTTGATCCCAAATGCGCCGGGGGCCTGTTTTAGCACCGAACGATTTACTTATTACAGTGACGCCAACAAGTACCAATTCACTTGTGTAACAATTTATGGGTAGACATTAGTTTGGGGAAAAACCGGGTCGGTAAGATTGGAACTTAGGTTAGGGCCACGGAAAAAAATGTCCTAAAGTACGTTTGCATTTGGGTCTCTTTCGTTCGATCTGAAATCGAAAAGCCGCAGGAATAGTCGTTCTATTTCGAGGACGTTTCGACTGAAGATCGAACGAAAGGGGCCTGAATGCGGACCGGAATTTGGGATATTTTATTTTTTCCGCGGCCCTTAGACCGCCCGAAACGAAAAAAGGCCAGTATCCACCGGACTTAACGAGTGTCCATCCGGAAATAGCAGCTTTTGGCCCCTGGCGGCGTTCCCGCATTTTTAAAATTCTCGGGCCTTGCCAGGAATCAAAAGCTGCTATTTCCGGATGGACACTAGCGAACTGCACACCAAAGGTCAAGCAATTCTTCAACCCGTGCCCAAGGTAACCGGACCTGGAAGTCATCAAATTTGGTGGGCACGGCCCACCCTACCGGTTACTGCCGCCGGGTGGGCCGTGCCTACCAAGCCGGTGTCCGTCCATGAAGTCGCTTGATCAAAATTAGTGCCGTTTTTTCGATTTGCAAACCGTGAAAATCGCCCGGCAGGATTTTGCTACCGCTGCTTCTCCAGAAAGGACACCGTTGCAGCAAGCAGCTTGTCCGGCTGATCGGCACGCAGCCAGTTCAGGCCGGCCATGCGGCGCATCCAGGTGTACTGGCGTTTGGCGTATCGGCGTGTGTCACGTTTGAGGGTGCGCATCATTTCAGACCAATCGAGCCGGCCGGTTAAATAGGCAATCATATGACGGTAGCCGATGGATTGCATCGACTTCAAACCGGCATCGTAGCCTTGGTCCAGCAGACGGGTGACTTCAGCCTGCAGGCCCTGTGCAATCATCAGGTCGACCCGGCGGTTGATGCGGTCGTACAGTTGCGCCCGCGGCATGTCGAGCCCGATCATGCAGGCATTGTAGGGGGCGTCACTGAAGCCGTGCCGGTGGTGCAGCTCGCTGAGCGGCGCGCCGGTGATCGCGATCACTTCGAGCGCGCGTACCACACGGAAACTGTCGTTGGGATGCAACCGGCCGGCGGTCTGGGGATCCTGGGCCGCCAGGTGCGCATGCATGGCGGCGTTGCCTTCGGCGGCGGCTTGAGCCCGCAGTTTTTGCCGCACAACGGGATCGGATGGCCGGGCCTCAAACAACCCGTACAACAGGGCCTTGATGTAAAATCCGGTCCCACCCACCACAAAGGGGACAACATTGCGTTTCAGTAAGTCGCCAACGACGGCTCGGGCTACCTTATAATAGCGGGCGGCGTCAAAATGGTCGTCCGGATCGACGATATCGATTAAGTGATGCGGTACCCGGCCCAGTTCATCCGCGGTCGGCTTGGCGGTGCCGATGTCCATGTGCCGGTAGATCTGCATGGAGTCGGCATTGACAATTTCACCGCCCACCTTTTGCGCCAGCTCGATGGCACGTGCGGTTTTGCCGATGCCGGTGGCGCCGGCAACAACAACGATCCGGGGGGGTGATTTTGGGGTCGCTTCCGTCATTCACATTATCCGCTCAATCGGCATTAACTTTAAAATAACCCATTTATCATTGACAGTATTCCATGGATTCGATAAAAAAGGAGTTTCGTAGTGCAAAAAGTTTTTTGTAACTAACTATTATCAATTATTAACAAAATCGCAACTTAATCCCACTCGGTACGGCTGCTATGTAGGAAGTTGAGAGGTACGTTGCAAGTTTTCAATTCGATTTCGTTTAACTTCCTGGACTTCTGTCTGTCATCAGCAGCATTTGCGCCACCAAGAATCAGACCAAATCAGTATGAAAAAAACCATCTGATATCAATAAGAGATCATATCTTTGACAGGTTTTCCAAATTTTGTAAAACCCTATCACCCCCTGTGAAACATCATCGTTTTAGGAGACAAGGCAATGGCAAATAATGTCATCGGAGCCGCCATGGTTGTCGGCGGTGGAATCGCCGGGATGCAATCGGCCCTGGATTTGGCCGATTCAGGCTATTATGTGTATCTGGTCGAACAAGGACCGTCGATTGGTGGTGTCATGTCCCAACTGGACAAGACTTTTCCGACCAACGACTGTGCCATGTGAATTATCTCACCCAAACTGGTCGAGGTCGGCCGGCACTTAAATATCGAGTTGTTAACTCTAAGCGAAATTAAATCCGTTAAGGGCGAGGCAGGCAATTTCCAGGTCGAGGTGCTGCGCCATCCGCGCTATGTGGATGAGCAAAAGTGTATCGCCTGTAATGCCTGTGCTGAAAAATGCCCCAAGAAAATTGTCGATCACTACAATATGGGACTGGCCAAACGCAAATCGATTTACGTTGAATATGCCCAGGCGGTGCCGTTGAAATACCGCATCGATCCGGCTTCGTGCATCTACCTGACCAAGGGTAAATGTGGCGCCTGTAAAAAGCTCTGCCCCACTGGTGCTGTTGATTTCGATCAACAGCCGCAACTGCAGACCTACGATGTCGGCGCCTTGATTTTGTCACCGGGCTTCAAGCCGTTCGATCCAACGGATTTCGATTCATACCAGTACGCCAAATTGCCCAACGTGGTCACGTCCATGGAATTCGAGCGTCTCTTGTCCGCGTCAGGACCGACCATGGGCCATATCACGCGGCCGTCGGACGGCAAGGATCCCAAAAAAATTGCCTGGTTCCAGTGCGTCGGCTCCCGCGATGTAAACAAATGCGACAATTTTTACTGCTCGTCGGTCTGTTGCATGTATGCCGTCAAAGAAGCGGTCATCGCCAAGGAACATGCCGGGGATGATCTCGACTGCGCTGTTTTTTACATGGACATTCGCACCCACGGCAAGGACTTCGAGCGCTACTACGACGCCGCCCGTGACAAGCACGGCGTGCGCTTTTTGCGCAGCCGGGTCCACAGCATCACCGAGATTTCCGACACCGGCGATATGGAGGTGCGGTATGTCACGGAAGATGGCGAACTCAAGGTCGAAATCTTCGACATGATCGTGCTGTCCATCGGGCTGGAGTCGAGCGAACAGCAACTTGCGCTGGCGCAAAAACTCGACTTGAAACTCACCGACGGCAAATTCTGCCAAACCGGAACCTTCGCTCCGGTGGAGACTTCCCGCAAAGGCATTTATGTGTGCGGGGCGTTCCAGGGCCCCAAAGACATTCCACAGGCGGTAGTCGATTCAAGCGCCGCCGCCGCTGCGGCCAGTGAAATTTTGAGCCCTTCACGCAATTGCCTGACCAAGGCCAAACCGGTGATTCCGCAAACCGATGTGCGCGGCGAACGCCCCCGGGTGGGCGTGTTCGTGTGCAGTTGCGGCATCAACATCGCCGGTGTGGTCGATGTCAAGGCGGTCACCGAATATGCCGCCGGATTGCCGTATGTGGAGTACACCACCAACAACCTGTTTGCATGCAGCCAGGACACCCAGGACGCCCTGACCCAGATCATCAAGGAAAAGAACCTCAATCGCATCGTCGTGGCGGCCTGTACGCCCAAAACCCACGAGCCGTTATTTCAGGAAACCCTGACCAACGCCGGTCTGAACAAATACCTGTTCGAAATGGCCAACATCCGCAACCAGGACTCCTGGGTTCACAAAAACAACCCGGAGCTGGCGACTGAAAAGGCCAAGGATCTGGTGCGCATGGCGGTATCGAAAATCTCCCTGGGCGATGCCCTGGAAGAGGCCGAGTTGAATATCAATCAGACCGCCATGATCGTGGGCGGCGGCATCGCCGGCATGAGCGCGGCCAGGAGCCTGGCGGCCCAGGGTTATCAAACGCATATCATTGAAAAAGCAGACCAACTGGGCGGCCAGGCCCGGAATTTATACCAAACCCTGGCCGGCGAAGACGTGCAGGCCAAGCTGGATGAAATGATAGCCGCCGTCGAGGCCGAGGCGAATATTCAAGTTCACTTGAACACACAGATTGCCAATGTGGAAGGGTTTGTCGGCAATTTTAAAAGCACCCTGTCCGCCAACGGCAAAGAGAACGTCCTGGAACACGGGGTGGTCCTCATGGCCACCGGCGCATCACCCCACCAGCCGACGGAATATGCCTACGGGAAGGACCCGCGCATTTTGACGGCGCTGGAACTGGACCGCAAGTTGATTGCCGATGATCCGATGATCAAAGAGGCCCAAACCGCTGTTTTTATTCAATGCGTCGGCTCCCGCGAGCCGGATCGGCCCTATTGCAGCCGCGTTTGCTGCACCCACGCCGTCGACAACGCCCTGCACTTGAAAAAGACCAATCCCGATATGAACGTCTTTGTGCTGTACCGGGATATTCGTACCTACGGCGAAAAAGAGATGGCCTATAAAAAAGCGCGTGAAGCCGGGGTCCTGTTTGTCCGGTTCTCCCTGGACAACAAGCCGCAGGTTACAGTGCAGGACGGCAAGGTGACCGTAACGGTAATCGATCATGTTCTGGGCCGCCCGCTGGAGTTGGAAACCGATCTGCTCACGCTGGCTACGGCCATCATTCCGAACAAAGATGAAAAGCTGGCCCAGTTCTTTAAAGTCCCGATGAATGCCGACGGCTTTTTCGTGGAACGACACGCCAAACTCGGGCCTTCGGAATTTGCCACCGACGGTGCGTTTTTGTGCGGTCTGGCCCATTATCCCAAACCGATCGACGAATCGATCGCCCAAGGCAAGGCAGCGGCAGCGCGCGCCGTGACCCTGCTGGCCCGGGAAAAAATCTTCACCAGCGGAAATGTGGCCCAAACCGATCCGATGAATTGCAGCCGTTGCGGGGTTTGCGTTTCGATTTGTCCCTATTCGGCCCCGTCATTCATTGCTCAGGACGCCCGCATGAATCCGGGCAAGGCCGAAATCAATCCGGTACTGTGCAAGGGATGCGGCCTGTGTGTGGCTTCGTGCCGTTCGGGCGCCATTCATCTGAAAGGGTTTGACAACGACCAGATCTTCGCTCAGATTTTCTCGCTGGATGAGGTCATCGGGCAGTAGCGGTTTGGCTGCCGAAGAAATAAAAAAACTGAGCGCAGTTTATAGAAAGCGGTTTATAGACAATAGCATAGAGGAGAAAATCAATGTCCGATTGGGAACCTAAAATAGTCAGTTTCTTATGCAACTGGTGCAGTTACGGCGCGGCCGATCTGGCCGGTGTGGGACGCATGGAATACCCGGCCAACATCCGGGTCATCCGCATCCCCTGCAGTGGACGGATGAGCCCCAAATTCATTTTGGCGGCCTTGCGCGAAGGCGCCGACGGGGTCTGGGTTTCCGGCTGACATCCCGGAGACTGCCATTACCTGGAAGGTAATTACTACGCCCGACGCAAATTCGCCCTTTTTCAAAATCTGATCGAACACATGGGAATCGAGCCCGGACGGCTGCAATTCTCCTGGATTTCTTCGGCCGAATCCACCAAATTCGTGGATGTGGTCAACCAGGTGACCGACGCCATCAAGGCCCTGGGACCCAACCGGTATCTTGTTAAAAATCAAGCCAAGGTAGCATAAGATGTTACAGTATCAGGATAAAATCCAAGCCATCGCGGCACGCCTGCTCAAGGAATGCAAAGTCGATCTGGTGATCGGTTTTCGCCGCGGCACCGTGCCGATGATGAATGAGCCCTACGTGGCCAGAACCGCCGAACAGACGACCAATCTGATATGGGACAGCCATTGCGGCATCAATCTGACCAACTATCTGACCGACCGCAAGGAGAAGATCGGCATCGTTGCCAAGGGCTGCGACAGCCGCAATATCGTCACCCATATTCTGGAAAACAAAATCGAACGCGACCAGCTATACATTATCGGCGTTCCCTGCCAGGGGATGGTCGACAAACGCAAAATCGCGCAAGCCGTCAACGGCGCTGTCGACCAGGTAATCGAAAACGGCAATGAGATTACGATTAAAGGGCCGGCCGGGGACAAAACCGTCACCAAAGCCGACGTGCTGCAAAACAACTGCAGCCTCTGCAAACACCGCAACCCGACGATCCACGACGAAATGGTCGCGGAGCCGGTGGCCGAGCAAACCGACATCGATGCCTACGAGAGCGTGCGAGCTATCGAAGCCATGGATATCGACGCCAAGCGGGCCTACTTTGAAAAGCTGCTGGAACCGTGCATCCGCTGCTACGCCTGCCGCAATGCCTGCCCGTTGTGCTACTGTCCCACCTGCTTTGTGGACGAACATCGCCCGCAATGGGTCGGTAAAAGTACCGACCCGGTGGATAACATGACCTTTCACTTTTTACGGGCGTATCATTGCGCCGGACGCTGCACCGATTGCGGTGCTTGCGAACGGGCCTGCCCGGTGGGCATCAAGGTTCGCATCTTCACCAAAAAACTGGAAAAAGACTGCCTGGAGTTGTTTGGTTGGGAGGCCGGTTTGTCCCTGGACACACGGCCGCCGCTGGATGTTTACCGGCCTGAAGATCCGGATGATTTCATTAAATAGGATGTGTTCCGGCAACACGATAGAAGGCAAGTTAAAATGAAAACAATCACAATTGAAATGTCACAATGGGCGGCCGGCATCGCCAAACTTAAAGATGCCTACCGCGTCTGGAGCCCGGTGCGGGAAAACGACTACCACGTTTTCAAGGAATTGAACAAGGACGCGCTGCCGGACCTTGATTTTTCCAATACACGGTTGTCGGCCAAACAGGCGATTTATCCGCAAACCCAGAAAATGTTCGAATACACGCTGGATGAAAGCCGGCCGGATCACCACATCATGCATGAAGCGCCCGATACGACCGGTCCCCAGGCTGTAATCGGTATTCGCCCTTGCGATGCGGCCGCTTTTTTGTTGGTTCAAAAGAACTTCAACACCCCCCAATACAAAGATCCTTATTGGGTCAAGGCTTACGAGAAGACCACGCTGGTTGGGCTGGCTTGCAACAATCCTTGCAGCACCTGTTTTTGCACCTCGGCCGGCGGGGGGCCCTTTGATGAAAAGGGTCTGGATGTCTTGCTGGTGGCGGACAAGGATCAATATTTGGCCAAAGTGCTTACCGATAAAGGCGCGAAGCTGCTTGATGCGGCCGGTTTCAAGGATGAAGCCGACGCAGCCGGCGCCCAGGTCACCATTGACGCTTTGCGCGAAAAGGCCGATGCCGCCATCAACAGTGAGATCGCCACGGATCAGCTCGGCGCCCAGGAAACGTTGACACTTTACGACGCCCCATTCTGGGAAGAGGTCGCCTTTGCCTGCATCAATTGCGGCACATGCACCTATTTGTGCCCGACCTGCTGGTGTTTCGATATCCAGGATGAAGTCCGCGGACACAATGGTGTCCGCATGCGCAACTGGGATAGCTGCATGTTTCCGTTGTTTACCCTGCACGGGTCCGGTCACAATCCACGCGACACCAAAATTCACCGGGTGCGGCAACGCTTCATGCACAAGCTTAAGTACTTCGTAGACAAATACGACGACGGGATTCAATGCACCGGCTGCGGGCGTTGCGTGCGGGCCTGTCCGGTGAACATTGATATTCGCAACGTTTGCAATCAAATGAACCGCTTCGGCACCTGTCCGGCGTAAAAATACTTAAGGGACGGTTTTAGCCGCGGACATCGGCTCAGTGAGCGTTGCACTTCGGTGCAGTAGTTTATTGGAGGATTAAAATTGGAAAATCCGTATTTGCCTTATCCGGTCCGGATCGACGAAGTGATCACCGAGACCGAAGATAAGAATCTAAAAACATTCAAGTTCGTTTTCCTGAACGAATCGGATGAAACCAAATTTGCCTATCGTGCCGGGCAATTCGCCGAGCTATCGGTCACCGGCAAGGGGGAGATTCCCATCGGCATCGCCTCATCGCCCACGGAAAAAGGCTTTGTCAAATTCACCGTCAACAAGGTCGGCCTGGTCTCTTCGGAACTGCATAATATGCAGGCCGGCGATATCATGGGCATTCGGGGACCGTTAGGCAATTCCTACCCTTGGGATGTGCTCGAAGGCAAAAATGTGGTTATCATCGGCGGCGGGTTTGCATTTACCACGTTGCGGTCTTCGATCATCCACATGCTCCACCCGGACAATCGTGCCAAATTCGGTGATATTCACGTCTTTTACGGCGCACGCACGCCGGGCATGCTGCTTTACCGTGATGAACTCGCCGCGTGGGAACAACGCGATGACATCAACGTACATATCACAGTGGACTCAACCGACGATCCGAATTGGAAATACAACGTGGGCCTGATCCCTCCCCTGGCCGAGGAAAAGGCCCCGCCGGGTGATGCCGACACCTACGCGATTGTATGCGGGCCGCCGATCATGATCAAGTTCACGCAGCCGGTTCTCGACAATTTGGGCTACGACCACGATCATATTATCATGTCGCTGGAAAACCGCATGAAGTGCGGCATCGGCATGTGTGGCCGCTGCAACATCGGCAAGGATTTCGTCTGCAAGGACGGCCCGGTGTTTACCCTGGCCGAGATCAATACCAGACCCAAAGAATATTAAATATTTCAGCACCTTACTTTTTTATTTGACCTAAAGTGAAGTGTCGGGTAACTTCTATTTTTTGAGGTTGACATTGAAGGTGCTTTCATATAGATACTCTTAATCTTAAAGGTTGGGAACAGAGGCCCGTAGGCCTGAAAAATACAAAAATAGTAGGTAAGGAGGTTAATTCAATGCCAGAAGTCGAATTTCAGGGAAAAAAGTTTGTCGTAGACGAAGACGGTTTCATCGACGATTTCACCAACTTCAGCCCGGAATGGGTTCAATTCGTGAAAAAAGAAGAAGGTATCGACGAGCTCACCGATGAGCACTGGAAAGTCATCAACGTATTGCAGGACTACTACAAGAAAAACGGGATCGCTCCCATGGTTCGCGTACTTTCCAAAGTTTCCGGCTTCAAACTGAAACACATTTATGAGCTGTTCCCCTCAGGCCCGGGCAAAGGGGCTTGTAAAATGGCCGGCTTGCCGAAACCCACCGGTTGCGTGTAGCAAAACCGTCAACCGTGTTCGGTTGTCATTCAAAATTAAAAAAAGCCCTGCTTTTTCGGCAGGGCTTTTTTGTTTAAAACGCTAGTGTCATCCGCAGATCGAAGCCAACGTGGGGAGGACGCCATGATCCTGAAAGTAAAAACCAATTCCCGAACGGAATTTGTCGATATTACCACCCAGGTGCAACAAGCCGTGCAGCAGGCCGGCCTGGAAAATGGCTTGTGCATGATTTATGTGCCGCATACCACCGCCGCAGTTACCATCAATGAAAGTGCCGATCCCAGTGTGGCCGCGGATATGCTAAAAGTCCTGAATCAAATTGTTCCTTGGGAAGCCGGTTACAAGCATCTGGAAGGCAACTCGCCCGCGCACATCAAAACCACCCTGGTTGGGTCTTCCGAAGTCGTCGCTGTTGAAAACGGCCAGTTGGTGTTGGGCACCTGGCAGGGAATCTTCTTTTGTGAATTCGACGGCCCGCGTTCACGCAAAGTTCAGTTGAAACTTGTCAGGGATCAATCCGTGAAATAGCTTAGCAATGCCCCTGAAAGGAACCGATTGATGTCAAAAACAACAACGCACATGGATGCGGTCGACAGAGCCATCATCAACCGCATCCAGTCGGACTTTCCGATTGCCTCCCGACCCTACCGCAAAATTGCCCGCGAACTCCAACTGGAAGAAAAAGATGTCATCGCACGCTTGCAGCGACTAAAACAGGAAGGGATCATCCGCCGTATCGGCGGCAATTTTTCACCTGAAAAGGTGGGCTTTGTCAGCACCCTTTGTGCCGCGAAAGTGCCCGCGGAAAAAATCGAACAATTCACCAAAATCGTCAACGCGTATCCAGGCGTCACCCACAACTACCAAAGGGAAAACACTTACAATATCTGGTTTACGTTCATTTGTCCTTCCATGGACGAAATTGAACGCAACCTGAAGGCGATTGCGCAGATAAGCGGCGTTTCCGACATCCTAAATCTACCGGCCACCCATGTTTTTAAAATCAAAGCCCAATTTGACGTCTGATCGCTTACGTCTATCGCAGTTGCAGGTATGAAAGACTTTCGCATCGCAACGGTAATTTTCAATGCCCCGGTCGGCTGCACCCAAACCAACCTGGAGCGCATGGTGCCATGGGTGCGCCAGGCACGCCGGAACAACGCCCGGTTGATCTGCTTCCCGGAGTTGAGTGTCACCGGGTATACCACCACTCCCGAAATCAATAATTTCGCCGAAGCCATACCAGGACCGGCAGCCGAATTTCTGGCTAAATTGGCCGCCACCGAGAAAATCATCATCCTGGCAGGTCTGGCCGAAAGACGTGACCACGGACGCGTTTATGCCACACACCTGGTTGCTCAGCCCAACGGTAAGATTGGGACCTACCGCAAATTGCACATTGCCCCTCCGGAACAGTCGGTCTTTACGCCGGCCGATGCGTTACCTGTTTTCAATACCGCGATGGCCCGTTTCGGGATCCAGCTTTGTTACGATGCCCATTTTCCCGAACTTACGACTGCCCAAGCCCTTCGGGGGGCGGAAATCATTTTTATCCCCCATGCTTCGCCACGCGGAACACCGGACCAGAAATTTCAATCCTGGATGCGGCATCTTCCGGCCCGCGCTTTCGACAACGGTCTTTTTATCGTGGCCTGTAATCAAGTCGGGCCAAACGGGCGAGGGCTCGACTTTCCCGGTATGGCCGTGGTTGTCGGTCCATCCGGTAATGTCATCGCCAAAACTGTGGATGGTCGCGAACAAATCCTCTTTGCTGATTTAAAAAGCGATATGTTAGATCACGTCCGCAGCCATCGGATGCGTTTTTTCCTGCCGCATCGCCGCGAGGATCTGTTCTCCCTCACGACCAAGCCGTTCAAACAAGATTGACACGCCCACCCATAAATCTCAGCAGGGCATCGACGGACGATTATATTATAGTTTTCCGATGTCGCAAACGCCGCTGCCATCGCGATCGCAGGCTTGCGGTCGGGGCAGGTGCTCCAGGGCCAATTTACCATTTTCGATACGTGTCGCTAAATAAAACCCCTTTAAATTTTGCATCATGGGCCGGCCAAGCAAAAAATCGAGTAACGCTTCCTGCTGGCCCTGTTTGATCAACAAATCGCGCAAGGCCATGTCATACCGGATCATCTCCAGAATCTGGCGGTCACTGTCGACGGTTTGCTGGGTGGCGCAGGCCGCCAGGAACATGTAATCACACTTTTGCTGGTGGGTCGTGATTAAATCCCACAACCCTTCCACGGACTCCAGAAGATCTTTGCGGGTAAGCCGGTCCTTGTCGTAGACGGCTTGCAGGGCATTAGTATCCCAACATGTCAATAAACGACACTCAACCGGACGCTGCTCGTATATGGCGCAGGTTTTTTTGAATTGTTCGTAAAAATTGCAAATGGAGGTCGATTCGAGCGGTTTGATTTTGATGATATCGGATTGGGCTTGAACAACGCCGCCGCGAACGTTCTCGAATACATGTTCACCTTTACGGATAGTAAACAGGTTTTTCAGCGGAATTTTACCGCTCTCGACCAGCGGTTTATCTTCCAAATGCAGGGCAGGCCCACCTTTTTGGCAACAGGTGCCGCAGCGCCGACAGTGTTGGATCTTTGTCACGTCAACCACCTCTTAAAGAGCTATAAACTATTTGCGCACGCGCGTAAACCTAAAAGGCCGCCTGCCGGAGCAGGCGACCTTTTTTAGCATCGACCAAGAAATTACAGGTAGGGAGGTTTACATTTCTTCCTTGGTCTCATCTATTTCACAAAATACTTTGGCATCTTCCAGCAAACGCAATTGATCGTAGCGTTCGTTGACTTCTTCTTCAATCTGCGAACGCAGGCGTTTGGATTCTTCCGGAAAGGTTTTCTCCAAGATGGCGTAGCGGTTTTCACCCGCCAGGAACTCCTGCAACGTGCCGTCCGGCGCTTTCGATTCAAGTTTGAACGGATTTTTGCCTTCGGCTTTCAATGTCGGGTTATAGCGGTACAGCGGCCAGTAACCACTATCGACGGCCAACTTTTCTTCGAGCTGGGTTTTGCCCATCCCCTTGCGGATGCCCTGGTTGATGCAAGGCGCATAGCACAGGATCAGGGACGGTCCGGGATATTGATCGGCTTCCATGAAGGCCTTGAGCACCTGGTTTTTATTGGCGCCCATGGAGATCGAGGCCACGTAAACATAGCCGTAGGACATGGCGATGCGGCCCAGATCTTTTTTACCGATTTTTTTACCGGAAGCGGCAAATTTGGCCACCGCGCCGGTGGGCGTGGCTTTGGAGGATTGGCCGCCGGTATTGGAATAGACCTCGGTATCCATAACCAGAATGTTGACGTCTTCGCCGGAAGCGATCACGTGATCAACCCCGCCGTAACCGATATCATAGGCCCAACCGTCACCACCAAAGGCCCAGACCGAGGGCTTGGTGAACATTTCGGACATGTTCAGCATCTCATCCAACACATCGTCGCGCTCCATGCAGCAGAGCATGTCTTTGAGCTGGTTGCCGTATTTTTTCGATTCTTCGCCATCATTCATGTTGTCCAGCCAACCTTGCATGGCGGTTTTCACCTCTTCCGGCAACCCGTTGTCCAGGGCCAGTTTGGCCAGATCAGCCAGTTTGTTGCGGCGTTGTTTGACCGACAGCGCCATCCCGTATGCAAATTCGGCAGCGTCCTCAAACAGGGAGTTACCCCAGGTCGGACCGTGACCGTCTTTGTTAACGGTGTAGGGTGTGGACGGAGCCGAAGCGCCCCAGATGGAACTACAGCCGGTAGCGTTCGATACGATCATCCGCTCCCCGTATAATTGGGTCATCACTTTCACGTAAGGCGTCTCGCCGCAACCGGCACAAGCACCGGAGAACTCCATCAAAGGTTGCTGAAACTGGCTGCCTTTGAGGTTGTCGCGCTTCATGATGTCTTCTTTGTATGAAACGGTCGTCGAGAAGTCATAATTTGGCACCTGAAGGGCGGTCTGGGTCTCGATCGGTTTCATGACCAACGCTTTTTTCTTTGACGGGCAGATGTCGGCGCAGTTGCCGCAGCCCTGGCAATCCAAGGCATTGACCTGGATGCGGAATTTATATTCCTTTAAGGCCTTGCCCACCGCGGCTTTAGTGGTGAAGGATTCGGGTGCGCCTTCCAGTTCAGCCTCGGTGGCCAGAATTGGAATGATAGCGGCATGCGGGCAAACAAAGGCGCATTGGTTACACTGGATACAGTTGTCATCGATCCATTCAGGCACGCTGATGGCAACACCCCGTTTTTCGTATTTGGCCGTGGCAACCGGGAAAACGCCGTCCGGCGTAAACGCGCTGACCGGCAGGTTGTCGCCCTTCTGAGCCAGAATCGGTTGCATGACATCGGTGACGAATTCCGGTGCATCGGACTCGGGTTGACCGGCTTCGCCGTCGGCTTGCAGCCAGGCTTCCGGGTAGTCGATCGATTTCAAGTTGGCTAAAGTTTGATCGACCGCCTCAATGTTCATGTTGACGATCTTGTCACCCTTGCGTCCGTAAACGCTCTTGATTTCATCCTTGAGCATTTCGATGGCTTGCTCAAAGGGCAGCACGTTGGCCAGCTTGAAGAAGGCGGTCTGCATGATCATATTAATACGATTGCCCAAGCCGACACCGGCTGCGATTTTAACGGCATCAACCGCGTAAACCTTCAGCTTCTTCGCGGCAATGGTGCGCCGCATCTCAGCCGGCAGTTCCTTTTCCATATCGCTGACGTCCCAGGCGGTATTGATCAGGAATGTGCCGCCTTCCTTGATCCCTTCGATGACATCGTAAATTTGCACATAGTTGGCTTTGTGGCAGGCGATGAAATCGGCGGTGTTTACCAGGTAGGTGGATTGGATCGGTTCTTCACCGAAACGCAGATGCGAAACGGTGATGCCGCCCGATTTTTTGGAATCGTAGGCAAAGTATCCCTGAGCAAAAAGATCGGTGTTGTCGCCGATGATTTTAATGGCGCTCTTGTTGGCGCCGACAGTGCCGTCGCTGCCCAGACCCCAGAATTTGCACTGCACGGTACCTGCGGGCGTGGTGTCTTCGAGTGCCGGCACGTCCAGCGAAGTCTTGGTGATATCGTCCTCGATGCCGACGACGAAATGATTCTTCGGTCCGGCAACGTTCATGTTGTCGTAAACCGCCTTGACCATGGCCGGGGTAAATTCCTTGGAACCGAGCCCGTAGCGGCCGCCGATGATCATAGGGGCATCACCCTGCTCGAAGAAGGCGGTGCAGACATCCAGATACAGCGGATCACCCAACGCACCGGGTTCCTTGGTGCGATCGAGCACGGTAATGCGGTCAACGGAAGCCGGCAAGGCGGCCAGGAAGTGTTCCACCGAGAACGGACGGTACAAGCGAACCTTCAACAGGCCGACTTTTTCACCTGCGGCGGTCATGTGGTTGACAACCTCTTCAATGGTCTCGCAACCCGAGCCCATGGCGATGACGATGCGGTCGGCGTTGGGATCGCCAACGTAGTCGAACAATTTGTAACGGCGGCCGGTCAGGTCGCCGATCTTTTTCATATAATCGAGAACGATCTCGGGAACATCCAGATAAAACGCGTTGGCGGCTTCACGCCCCTGAAAATAGATGTCCGGGTTCTGCGCGGTTCCACGGATATGCGGATGTTCCGGATTCATGGCACGGCAACGGAATTCTTCGATTTTCTCCCAATTTGCCAAACGCGCCATGTTGTCATATTCGATCATCTCGATTTTCTGAACCTCATGGGAGGTTCTAAAACCATCAAAGAAATGCAGAAACGGAACCGAGGCTTCGATGGATGCCAGATGCGCCAACAGCCCTAAATCCATGACTTCCTGCACCGAACCGGAACACAGTTGGGCAAACCCGCATTGACGCACGCCCATAACGTCCTGGTGGTCGCCGAAAATCGACAACGCGTGAGCGGCCACGGCACGCGCGCTTACATGAAAAACACCCGGCAACAGCTCACCGGAAATTTTGTACATGTTCGGGATCATCAACAACAAGCCCTGCGAGGCGGTAAAGGTGGTGGTGAGTGCACCGGCCGCCAACGCTCCATGCACCGCTCCGGCTGCCCCGGCTTCCGACTGAAGTTGTTTTACATTGAGGGTCTGCCCGAAGATGTTCTTGCGCCCCTGGGCCGCCCACTCATCTGCGATTTCGCCCATCGGGGTAGAGGGAGTGATCGGGTAGATCGCCGCAATATCACTCATGGCATAAGCCACGTGCGCCGCCGCAGTGTTTCCATCAGTTGTTTTCATCTTTTTTGACATAAGATCTTCTCCTTGAGTATATTTTTTATCACTTTTTAGCCAGGGCATTGGCATGTCTGTGTGTGGTGAGGAATCAAACTATGTAAATTAGGTAAACAGGCGCATTTTGTAAAGCAAAAGTTTGACAAACAAGGATTTTAAAAATGAATGGATCTTTAAGAAAAAAATAGGCGCTCATTGCCCGGAATGTTCAAATGACACCGTTGAATGGACACCGCGCCGGGGGCGTCGTGAAAGCCGATTCGAGCAGCGGCGATGCGCTGCTCGATAGACGGTCCGGCGCCTTATAACAGGCCGTCAAAAAAATCGTTGCCTTTATCGTCCACAATGATAAACGCCGGAAAATCTTTCACGGTGATCGCGAAGATCGCTTCCATCCCCAGCTCAGGATATTCAAGTGTTTCGATACGGGTAATGCAATCCCTGCCCAGACGTGCCGCCGGGCCGCCAATTGAGCCTAAATAAAATCCCCCGTATTGCTTGCAGGCATCGGTGACGATCTTGGAACGGTTGCCCTTGGCCAGCATGATCAAAGAGGCGCCCTGGGCTTGGAAGGCGGGGACGTAAGGATCCATGCGCCCGGCGGTAGTGGGCCCGAAGCTGCCGGAAGCATGCCCTGGGGGTGTCTTGGCCGGTCCGGCATAGTAAACAATATGATCCTTGAAATATTGCGGCAGGCCGGCGCCGCTGTCGAGGCGCTCCTGAAGCTTGGCATGAGCAATGTCACGGGCGACGATGATCTTGCCGGTGAGCAACAAACGCGTGGCCACCGGATACCGGGATAACTGGGCCCGGATTTGATCCATCGATTGCTTCAGGTCGATCTTGACGGTTTGGGCCTCATCGCCCGCCGGTTCAGGGAGGAAGCGGGCCGGATCGGTTTCAAGTTTCTCCAGAAAAAGACCGTCCCGTGTAATCTTGGCTTTGATGTTGCGGTCCGCGCTGCAGCTCACGCCCAATCCGATGGGACACGAGGCACCGTGGCGCGGTAAGCGAACGACGCGCACATCGTGGCAAAAATACCTGCCGCCGAATTGAGCGCCCAGGCCGAGCTTGCGGGACGCCTCCAAAATATCGGCTTCCAGTTCCAGGTCGCGAAAGGCATGTCCGGTGAAACTGCCTTGAGTGGGTAAACCGTCCAGGTAACCGGCGGATGCGAGCTTGACTGTTTTCAAAGTCATTTCCGCCGAGGTCCCTCCCACGACAAAGGCCAGATGGTAGGGAGGACACGCCGCGGTGCCCAAGCTGCGCATTTTTGCGGTCATGAAGGCGACAAGCTTCTCCGGCGTCAACACCGCCTTGGTTTCCTGGAAGAGATAGGTCTTGTTTGCGCTGCCGCCCCCTTTGGCGATGAAAAGAAATTTATACGCATCCCCCTGGTCGGCATACAACTCGATCTGGGCTGGCAAGTTACATCCGGTATTTTTCTCCTCATACATGGAAAGCGGCGCATTCTGCGAATACCGCAGGTTGTTTTGAGTATAAGCGTTGTAAACCCCTTTGGCCAGGGCCTGCTCGTCGCAAAAACCGGTCCAAACCTGCTGGCCTTTTTTACCCATAATAATGGCCGTGCCGGTATCCTGGCACATGGGAAACACCCCATCAGCGGCAATTACGGCGTTTTTGATCATTTCCAAGGCAACATATTTATCGTTTGCCGAGCTTTCGGAATCGTCCAGAATGCGACGCAGCAACTGCATATGTGACGGGCGCAATAAATGGGACACATCCCTGAAGGCGGTTTCGGCCAAGTATGTCAGACCGGCGGGTGCGATTGTCAACAGCTCAGTACCATTAAAGGTCTGCAATGCGATGTGGTCACCGGTCATCAACCTGTATTCGGTCGCATCATCGCCTAAGGGGAACATATCCTCATAAAAAAAATCAGCCATTGACGGATTTTCTCCCAAGCACTTAAAGGTGGGGATCAGATATTGGGGTAGCGCAACAAATGACGACTTTAAAAGCGACAGCAGGTTGTGTCAAGCAGTTTTCAGGCATTTAATTACATTTCGTTTAATCATTAGATCCAGATTCAGTGAATGCCAATCATTCATCTTTTCGGCCACATCAATGTTGATTGATCTTGCATATAGCGGTCAAAACGGCCGCTTTTCTTGATCATTGCTGGCTGCGGGGCTGGTTGCTGGCTTTTTCAAGTCGATATTGATAATCCTCGTACCATCGGATGCCATATTTACGGATCAGCGCTTTTTTTACGAACTTATAAATCGGCACGTTAAGCTCTTCGCCTAAATCACAGGCGGGATTACAAATATCCCAACGATCATAGGTCAACTCTTCATGATCATCATATTTGGCAATCCTGATGGGATAAAGATGGCAGGAGATCGGCTTCTGAAAATCCGTTTTTCCATCTCGCTGGGCCCGCTCAATGGCACATTTTAAGATGCCTTCGTTGTCATAGAAGGCATACACACACTCCTTTCCATCAATCGTAGGCGTTTTAAATGCACCGTCATCTTTATCGCGGACATAAAATCCCTGCGTCTCAATTTCACGAATGCTTTCAACGGACAGGTATGGTTTGTATGCCTCATACGCATCCTTTAGATCGGTTAGTTCGGATACATCCAGCGGAGCCCCCATATCACCCTCAACACAGCATGCCCCTTTGCATTTATTAAGGTCACAGACAAAACAGCAAACGGCCAGATCATCCGACGGCACAGTTTTCTCACTCATCAATATACCTCCAAAGCAAATAATCAAATCCACGTGAAAGGTACCAAAATTGAGGCAACAGATAAATCGGGGAATCCCTGAATTTGCGGTTCGAAAAACCTTAATTTAATCTTTTAATCTAGTATGGAAATTTAGAGTTTTAAGCGGAATCGAGGTGAAGGTAAGTTTAAATCGTAGAAATATCAGGATGTAACCACGCCTCTATGCAACAAGCTTGCGCGAAAGAGGCTATTGACGAATGGACACGCGCGAATCCCGCTCGATAGGATTATTGCGGCATCCAGCGAATCACTTGTTTCTTGAAGTCGATGGTGTAATTCAGGTTGCGAAGGAAATTCATCCCCAATAGACCACGGTGTGCTGTTTCGGGGCCGGCGTGTTTGACAATCGCGACCCTGGCCCGACGCATTCGAACCGGCCCGACTTGAATATAGTCCAATTCCGCCAACTCAAACGGAATCATCTTTCCGCCAGCGACCTGTCCCAAGGCTTTTTCTTCTCCTTTGAGGGTAAGCTCCCGGGCGACTTGCTGGTGCAATAAAGTGATGGTTGCACCGGTGTCGAGCAGCAATATAGTCTCGACCTCAAAATCATTGAAGCCCAATTGTACGGGTACGAGCACCTGATTGCCACGGATAACCACCGGCGTTTCCACACCTCGCTGAGCGCGCTGGCGTTCCGCTTCTTGACGCCGACGACGCTCCTCTTCCTCAAGGGCCTCTAAGCGCTGCTGTTCCAACTCCTCCTGGCGTTCAAGTTCTTCTTCGGCAAGCCTATCCGCTGCGAGGCGTGCGGCTTTTTGCTCCTCGGGTAAATGATCGTATTTTTCCTTATAAACTTTCAGTTGGTCACGGTATTGCGGCGGTATTTTAGAAGGATCATCCACAAAATGGGCTTGGCCGTTTTCGTCAATATATTTAAAAAATTCCGCTCGGAGTAAATCCTGGGCAACAATCGCGAATACCACTGTCAAGGATAAGATTCTCCCCCATCTGATTAAGGAAAGCCTCATATGCTATGCCTTTTGTCGTTAAGATCAAACACCATTGGTGCAAGGGCGAGTTAACCAAGTCCCAAACACGGATGAGCTGACACTTTAATCATGCTATGT
>JANQIE010000218.1 GCA_028282295.1 Desulfobacterales bacterium
GAGCATTTTTAAAACCGCAGGCATAGCAGGCTATGTCGAGGATTTTAAAAATGCGAGAACGCCGCCAGGGGCCAAAAGATGCTATTTCCGGATGGACACTTGCTCACAATAGCTTCTTTTTGCTTGCCGCAAAACACCGTAGGAGCGGCGTCCCGCCGCGATTAAAAATGGTAACGCACGTCAACCGCGGCGAGACGCCGCTCCTACAGCTTAATGTCCATTTTCAATCCTGAAGTTGCGCTTTCTGAAATTTCGCATTATGGTTAATGGATTGGGTTTAACGTCGCACGAAAGATGCTATTGCCGGATGGGCACTTGTTCGCAAAGCGGTCATCCCCCAGACAGATCCGGATCCGGATATATGATTTCGACATCACTACAATAACCAACATCACACCATTAATCCGCCGGTTGGTCGTGGCTACTGGGATTTGTTGAAAATAAACAACATATCAGGTCCTTACGCATGAGCACTCGCCAAAGGCAGTCCGATACAAAGCCTTATTCTCAATGGAAAGGCACCTATCTGATTGTAAAGCTGATGATCGGTCTGCTGGTGATCCTGGTGATCAGTTTGAGTGCGTTGGCGGTTGTTTTTTACAAGGGGCACATGGCGGAAGTGCGACGGGCCGTGAACGAACAGGCGGATCAGCATTTTGCGAGCCTCAGCCGCATACTGGCACCTTCTCTGGCCCAAGGCCGTCTTGACTGGATAACCGCTACCGGCGCGGCGCTGGCTCAGGATAAGACCGTGCGCCGGATCCAGATATCCGACGCGGCCGGCCGAATCGTGTATCAATCGTCAACCGTCACCAATCCCGCCCAATCGGTTGCGCGCGTCTTTACGGTTCACCATCAGGGACGGATCGTGGGTGAAGTGTCTCTGCACCTGGCAATGCAACAACTTACCCAGTTGGCCAACCGGCAACACAAAGCCCTTGCGTTGCAAATCGGCGGCGTCTTGATCTTTATTTTCATCGCTGTCGGCCTGCTGATCAGACTGGTGATACGCCGTCCGTTAAGTGCGTTGCAACACGGCATCGACCGTATCGCCGCCGGTGACTATCGTTTCAAATTCGGCCCCATCCGGCAGAACGAATTGCGCGGCATCGCCCGGCGCTTCAGTCAGATGGCCGGCGAAATCGAATCGCGGGAAAACCGGCTGCAAGACATGAACCGCAAGCTGCAGGCCCAGATTGAAGAGCGGCGTCAAGCTGAAGCGGCCGTCAAGGAAAGTGAACATATATTTCGCAATCTGTTTGATTTATCGCCCCAGGCCATTACCTTGACCCGTCTGGACGACGGCACGCTGATCAATGTCAACAGACGGTTTTGTGAAATCGTCAAATTCGACCAGGCAGCCATCATCGGGCGGACCTCCACGGAGATGAAGTTTTACAGCCCCGCGGCGCGCAAACGGTTTGTTCAGCAGTTGACCGACGGCGCCAACCACGAGGTGCTCGGCCTGGAGATGACAATTCAGGCCAAGGACGGCAGTAATGTTCAAGTGCAGTTGTTTGCGCGGATCATAGAGGTGCGCGACGTAAAATACATCATTGCGATCATGCACGATGTGACCGAGCAGCGAAAGCTCGAACGCCAGGTGCGCCAGGCCCACAAAATGGAAGCCATCGGCACCCTGGCCGGCGGCATCGCCCATGATTTCAACAATATTTTGTCCGCCATCGTCGGGTACGCCGAGTTGCTGCGCATGGATGCCCCGGAAAATACGCCGCCGCGACGCTACCTGGATAAAATCCTGAGTTCCGCCGACCGGGCCAAGAACCTGGTGAGCCAGATATTGACTTTTAGCCGTCAAAGTGACTCATCGTTGCAGTCGGTGCAGCCCAAGCTGATCATCAAGGAAGTGCTGAAATTGATGCGCGCCTCCCTGCCGTCGAACATCGAAATCCAGGGAATCATGGAATCCGATGCCCACGTGTTGGCGGACCCGACTTTGATTCATCAGATGGTCATGAACCTGTGCACCAATGCCGGCACCGCCATGCAAGCCAACGGTGGTCTTTTAACCGTCGCGTTGACCGATTTTCAGATGGATGCGCAGCAGGCCGCCCGTTATGACAACATCAAGCCCGGTCCCTTTGTGAGCATCACCATCAGCGATACCGGTGGCGGCATGCCCCGCGAGACGGTTGAACGGATCTTCGATCCGTTTTTCACCACCGGCGACACCGGCGAGGGCATCGGCATGGGATTGTCCGTGGTGCATGGGATTGTCAAAGACCGCGCCGGCGAAGTAACCGTCAAAAGTGAAGTCGGCAAGGGAACGCAGATCACCCTTTTACTTCCGGCCATGGCAACGCCGGAACGCAACGCGCTTTTTACACCGCCGGGCAAACCGGCCACCGGCAACGAGAAGATCCTGTTGGTCGATGATGAAGCCTTCCAGGTGGATCTGGGGACCCAGCTTTTAAAACGGCTCGGCTACCGGGTCGTGGCCCTGACCGACTGCATGGAAGCCTTGAGCCTGTTTCGCAAACAGCCGCATGACTTCGATCTGGTGATCACCGACCTGACCATGCCGCATATGGCCGGTGATACCTTTGCGCGAAAGATCATGTCCGTCCGTCCGGATGCGCCGATAATCCTTTGCACCGGTTTTAGCGACCGGATCACCGAGGAGGAGGTTTTGGCCATGGGCGTTAAAGCCTTCATGTGGAAACCGTTTGTGATCAGCAACATGGCGGCGACCATCCGGCGGGTGCTGGATGACGCCGCAAATGTCTGAATTTTGAAACTTGAAATTGGAAACTGGAAACTTGGTTCGGGTGGCGTTATGGGACGTTATCTTCTGATTATTGCGGCGGTACTGATGGTAATGTGGCGGCCGGCAGAGGCGCTTGACGGACAGGCCGTTGTCGAGGCCGGGTTCAACTACATGCGCGGCAAGACATCGGTGTCGGTGGTCACCATGACCATCCAGCGGCCCGGCTGGCGTCGGGTGATGTCCATTAAAGCCTGGACCCGCGGCACCGACCAAAGTCTTTTCCGGACCATCGCGCCCTCCAAGGACCAGGGCAACGGGACCTTGAAAAAGGGGCGCGAAATGTGGATGTACAACCCCAAGGTCAACCGGGTGATCAAAATCCCGCCTTCGATGATGTCCCAATCCTGGATGGGGTCCGACTTTTCCAACAACGATCTGGCCAAATCGGACAGTCTGATCACCGACTATGACCACCGCATCGTCGCCACCGAAACCGACGGCGACATCAAGGTCTACGTCATCGAATCGATCCCCAAGCCCGATGCGCCGGTGGTCTGGGGCATGCAGAAGTTGAAGATCAGGTCCGATCACATCTTTCTGATGCAGCAATTCTTCGACGAAGACCTGAAGCCGGTTAAAACCATGCTGACCACGGATTTGCAAAAAATGGGCGATCGACTGTTTCCTAAATCCTGGCGTATGCAAAACGCCGAATCCCCCAACGAGTACACCGTCCTTGAATACCAGAGCCTTGTCTTCGATGCCGAGCTGCCCCGGCGGCAGATCAGCCTGCATGCGTTGAAAAATCCGGGGCGGCGGCCATGAGCATTGAAGTCAAAATGGCCTGGCGCAATTTGTGGCGCAACACCCGCCGCACCGTGCTGACCATTGCCGCCATTGCCTTTGCCTGTCTGTTGCTGGTTTTCATGCTCTCCTGGCAGTTCGGCACCTATGATGTGATGATCAACACCGCCGTGGGCATTCACTCCGGCCATTTGCAGGTCCAGGCCAAGGGCTACAACGACAAACAGGCCGTGTACCAGGTCGTGCCCGATCCCGCTTCGGTCAGCGCCGCTGTTGCGGGCGTGCCGCAAGTCACCGCCCATACCCTGCGGGCCAAAGCCTTTGCCATGGCCTCGTCAGCCCGGCGTACCTACGGCGCCATGGCGGTCGGCATCGCACCGGCAAGCGAAGCCGCCGTATCCACACTGGCCAAGCTTATCTTTGAAGGGGAGTTTTTGGCAAAGACCGACACCGATCAAGCCCTGGCCGGACGCCTGCTGGCCCAAAACCTTAAAATCGGCCTGGGTGAAGAACTTGTGCTGCTGGGCCAAGGGCGTGACGGTTCCGTGGCTGCCACCGTCGTAAAAATCAAAGGCATCATCAACTCCGGCCAGGATGTCTTTGACCGGTCAACCGTCCTGATTCCCCTGGGATTGTTTCAGGAGAGTTTCGCCATGCAGGGCACTGTCCACGAAGTCGTGCTGCGCTGTCGCTCCCTGCAGGACGTGGCCCCGGTCAAGCTGCAGTTGCAAGACAAGCTTGCAGCGCAAATCAAATCCGATACACTCGTTGTCCTCGACTGGACCGAGCTGATGCCGGGCCTGCTCGAAAGCATTAAACTCGATCTGGTCAGCGGTTTTATCTTTTACTTTATACTTATCATCGTTGTGGCGTTCAGCATCTTGAATACCTTTTTAATGAGCGTGTTTGAAAGAACGCGGGAATTCGGCGTGATGCTGGCCATGGGCACCACCCCCGGCAGACTGACGCGTATTCTGCTGTTTGAGTCGAGCAGCATGACCCTGATCGGTATCCTCATCGGCGCATTGGCCGGCGCCGCCGTCACCCAGTACTTCGCGGTGCACGGCATCGCCATTGCCGACGCCGCCGAGATTTTGAGGGAATTCGGCCTGCCCGAACGCATTCATCCGCGCCTGTCCATCCTGTCGGTCACCATCGGCAGCGGCATCGTGCTGGTGATTACCTTCACCACCACCCTGTACCCGGCCTTTAAAGTGCGGCGTTTGATACCGGTGCAAGCGTTGAGGGCATAGAGGGGGGCAGATCACTACCAAACTTCAGACCAAAGCTTATGAACATGCACGTTCAAATCGGTTGGCGCAACATATGGCGCAACCCCAAACGAACTGCCGTGATACTCACCGCCATCATCATCGGCGTCTGGAGTATGATCTTTTTAAGCGGCTTAATGCGCGGCATCGCCGATCAGATGGTCCGCAACGGGATCAGCAACCTCACCGGTCACCTGCAACTGCACCCGCACCACTACCGCCGTGATCCCTCGGTCGACCACCGGATCAGCGATGCAGAACGCCTTGCCGCAGTACTCCGGCAAAATCTGCCCGCCGGTGCCGTCTGGAGCCGGCGCGTGCGCGTCAACGCCGTGGCCGGCAACGCCCGCCATTCCAGCGGCGTTACCCTGGTCGGCATCGACCCGGCCAAGGAAGCACAACTCTCCTTTGTCAGTAGCGCCATCACCCGGGGCCGCTACTTGCGGTCGGGTGACAACAGGGGGATTATCGTCGGCAAGGCCCTGTTGGCGAAGTATGAAACCCGCCTGGGACGCAAACTGGTGTTGATGTCCCAGGACGCAACCGGTGAAATCAGTTCGCGCGCCTTTCGCATCACCGGAGTCTTTCAAACCGAATTGAAGGCCACCGAAAAGCAATTTGTGTTTGTAAACCTGACCGCCGTGCAGAAAATGTTGCAAATCGATTCCGCCATTTCGGAAATTGCCGTATTGCTGCCGTCACACCAGCAGGCCGATGCTGTCGCCGGGCAACTGCGGCAGGCACTCGCGGAACACAAAATCGACGTCAGCACCTGGCAGGATTTACTCCCACTGGTCAAAGCCACCATTAAGATTTACGACAGTTTTATCTTCCTGTGGTTTCTGGTCGTATTCATCGCCATGGGATTCGGCATCGTCAACACCACCCTGATGGCGGTATTTGAGCGTATTCGGGAATTCGGACTGCTCAAAGCGCTCGGCATGCGGCCCGGTTGGATCATGCGCATGGTGTTGACCGAATCCTTGTTCCTGTTGATGCTGGGGCTGCTGGCCGGGAACCTGCTGGGCATGTTGAGCATCTATGCCCTGGCCGAAACCGGTATCGATCTGTCCGCCTTTGCCGCCGGACTGGAATTTGTCGGCATGGGCCGCATCATCTTCCCGGTAGTTCAGATCCGGGACGTAGTCGGTGCGAATCTGGTAGTCGTTGTTCTGGGCCTGGCCGTCAGTGCCTACCCGGCCTACAAAGCCGCACATTTTACACCGGTGCAGGCGTTGACGCACACGTGAAAAACAATTAAGAATTATGAATTAAAAATTATGAATTGTGGATGGAGATTATTGATAAGGGGTACTAACATTGCCGATTGTCGAATGTGACGCTGTAAACAAAATCTACCAGCAGGGCCGGGTCGAGGTTGCCGCCCTGCAGGACATTAATTTGCATATTCCCGAGGGGGCCTTTATCGCCTTGGCCGGTCCATCCGGATCAGGCAAGACCACTTTGCTGAACCTGATCGGCGGACTCGATACCGCGACCTCCGGCACTATCCGTGTTGTCGGCAAGTCAATGGCAAAACTCACCCAAACCCAACTGGCCCAATTGCGCCTGTCGCAAGTCGGCTTTGTCTTCCAATCCTACAACCTGATTCCCGTGCTGTCGGCCCAGGAGAATGTCGAATTCGTCATGCTGCTGCAAGGCATCCCCGCGGCTGAGCGCACCGGGCGGGCGCGCAGCATTTTAGATACCGTTGGACTGAAGGATAAATACAAACGACGCCCCGCCGAACTTTCCGGCGGACAGCAACAACGGGTTGCCGTGGCCCGGGCCATTGTCGCCAATCCGGCCATCGTGCTGGCCGACGAACCCACCGCCAACCTCGATTCCAAAACCGGCCAGGGCCTGCTGGAACTCATGCAGCAGATGAACACCGAACGCAACGTGACCTTTATCTTCGCCACCCATGACCAAATGGTCATGCAATATGCCGAACGGGTAGTCTACCTCAAAGACGGCCGCATCAAGACCGATACCCTTAAACAACACCGTGATAAAGTCGAACCGAAGTAGAGGCATACTTTTGAATCAATACCGCCATTCCCTCCGTCATCGACTGCGTCTCCTTATCTTGCTAAGCGTTTTGCTTTTCGTAACCACGGATTGGGCGAACGCCCAATCGCCTCCAAACGACCGCCGGCTCGATTGGGGGGGGCACCTGAAAATACGCGGGCGCATTGCCTGGCAGGATGAAGACTCTGTTTACCAACTGGTGAGTACCGATCCCTACTACGACGGTGTCTTCGACGCACGGTTAAAAGGGGATGCACGTCTCACCGACCGCTTGTCCCTTGAAAGCCATTATGAATTGATTGTAAACGGCGGCGATACCCGGCGTAACAACAGCCGCCTGGAAGATATACTGCCGGGGCTGTTTACTTCAACCTTCACCCGAAACCGAACCATCAACGACGAGCGCCGCTTTTTTGATCTGACCGGCATTATCGAACAAGATGATACCTGCCAATGCTACCATCGGCTCGATCGCTTGAACCTGACGTTGACGCCGGACTGGGGATCGCTTCGCATCGGCCGTCAGGCCGTGACCTGGGGCAACGGTTTTCTATTCAACCCCATGGACCTGCTGAACCCCTTCGCCCCCACCGACGTGGAAAGAGATTACAAAATCGGCGACGACCTGATTCGGCTTCAACTCCCGGAAGCCGGCCCCGGCGACCTCGAACTGCTCTACGTCCCGCGCCGCGACCCGAACAGCAACGACGTTAAATGGACCAACAGCTCCATCGCCGCGCGCTACAATTTCACATGGCAGAACCTTGAATGGGACCTGATCGCCACCCAACACTACCAGGACTACGTGATCGGGATCGGCCTGACCGGCTACCTCAAGGACGCCGCCTGGCGCCTGGACGCCACCCACACCTTTCTGGACGCCGACACCGGTCCCCCGGATTACCTCTCCCTGGTTGCCAACCTAGATTACTCCTGGCGCTGGCGGCAAAAGAACTTTTACGGCTTCATCGAGTTCTTCTACAACGGCCTCGGCAAGGACACCTATACCAGTGCCCTGGCCGACCCAAACATCGCCGCCCGCATCGACCGCGGCGAACTGTTTACCCTTGGCACCTGCTATCTGGCCGGCACCTTGCAGATGGAACTCCACCCCCTGGTGAACCTCTTTCTGACATCCATCAACAACATCGAGGACCCCTCAGGAATTCTTCAACCCCGGATTGTCTGGGACATGGCCGCCAACTGGCAACTCAACACCGGCGCCGGCATCCTCTACGGCCGCCGCAACAGCGAATACGGCGGCTTCCCCCTGCCCGGCACCCCATACCTGCAACGATCCCCCGACACCATATACTTGTGGGTGACGTATTTCTTTTAATGATAGTTGCACGTTCACGTCCTGAACACTAGCGAATAAACTCGTTAAGTGCGGACAATGCCGCATCTGCTTTTTCAGCCTGCACAAAAATATGATCATGGTGATAAGCGGCAATCACATTCGCGCTAATACCCCTCTGAGCCAATTTGCCTGAAACCGCTGCTGTTAATCCAACTGCTTCAAGACTGGAGTGGACTTTCAGAGTGATGCATTTGAATATAGATTCATAGTTAAAGCCTGCTTTATCGGCATTTTCCGTTGTGACCAATAGAGTCAAGCCCTCATCTTCACAAAAGGAAGCTACCGGTAATAATTCAGCAAAGTCGCCATACTGTGCATCTGGAATGGTGCAGAACACAAATTCACCCTCCACCAACTGGGGCGACAACGATGCCATTAACTTTCTGAGATTTTTTTCACCTGCCATGCAATGATCCCTTGACTGCTAACGCCCCGTTTCAAAGGCGCAGCAAAGCCGCGCCAAAGTGGAAACAAATGTCAGAAAAAATATCTATCAATACAAATCAGGTCATTATAGAACAATGCACCGGACACTCGCGCTTTACCGGCGCCGGTGTAAAATGTCCGATTATTAACCCGGCGACTAAATATGCAAACCTTCGTCATGCCGGACTTGATCCGGCATCCAGAATTTGACGCTTGATTCCGGCGCTCGCCGGAATCACAATTTTAAAGGTATTGTATGCCGGGTTAATATGTTAAATTATTTCTTCTGTCGGCAACCATCGACTCGATTTTTAAAATTCTTTCAGTAAGATATTTTGATTTAAGCGTCAGAAAAAACCCGGCCGAAATATAAAGCAGAGCTGATATGGCTGCTGAAACCAACTCAATTTTGCCAGTATTATTATACAGCGTAACATTCTTTCCCATGATCAGAAATCTTGATAGCAGTTCTGAAATATGCGGAATTGATGATATAAACGCAAAGAATCCAAATATTTTAACGGAAATTTCAAAGGTAGAAAGTGATTTATTTTTCGAAACAGTCAGGCTACTTGAATCGTCTTTTCTTGTCAGAAAATCGACTATATTTGCGGACTTTATAATAATCAGAATCGAAAAAACGAAGAGTATAATAGGAATAACGATACCAATAAGTGACACCACTTTATAATTGAACATCATTCGTAACTATTCAGTGTAATTTCGAGAAAACTGCTACTATTACTTCGAAAATTCCGGCAACTTGCCGCTGAACAACTGATCCAGCGCGTGGCTCGCCTTGA
>JANQIE010000220.1 GCA_028282295.1 Desulfobacterales bacterium
TTACGAAGTGTTTTTAGTGTTTATTTTGCCGCTGTAAATATAGCATAACCAACTTAATTTACAATATATTATTCTTTTCCTAAGGGAAACGGCATTGACTGTAACCTGTCAAGTAACCTTCGGTACAAGATAATGCAGGCGCAAGGATTGGCAATCCGTTGCAAAAATCATTAGTAAGGGACAGGTGCTTCCACCCCCCACGCGCGAACTCATCGATCACCACATCGCATTGCCCGTCGGCAGCCACGTTGATGACACCCAGATAGACCAGGCCGTCGAATTACTCCGCAAGGCTGTGCGCTAGCCGCACAGGTGAAAGGGCGCCGCCATCGAGTGTATAAACGTGTTGACCGAATTCAGCTGAAAAATCTTGTTCGTGGGTTGAAAACAATACGACCTTATCTTTTTGCAGGTAGTCGTTGATGACGGTTTTTAGGTATTCGACGGCCTCTTTGTCAAAGGCATTGGTCGGTTCGTCCAGAATCAGGTACGCCGGTTGATTCATCAAACAACAAATCAGGGTTACTTTGCGTCGCTGGCCGTTTGAAAGGGCGTCCATGCGGTTGTCCAGACAATCGGTCAGGTTCAACTGATACGCCATTTCCAAGTAGGTATCCGGTGGTGTTCTTTTTACGGCGGCGACAAAATCGAGAAATTCCCGGGCGGTCAAAAAGTCATACAGATCCGGTCGTTCCGGCAGGTATCCGATTTGGGCTCTGCTGCGGCGCATGTTGCCCCTGTACAAATCGATATCGTTGATCATGATCCGGCCCGAATCCGGTTTTATGCCGCCTGCCAGCGATTTCAGGAGCGTACTTTTTCCCACGCCGTTTTTACCCAAAATGCAGTAAGCCCCCTGGGCGCATGCCAAAGACAAGTCTTTGAAAATTATTCTTCGGTCAATCCTGATGGTTATCGATTCAGCGGCAAGCAATGGATTTATCCTTTCCCGTGTAAAATGCGATTAGTTGAGCCGCAAGTGCAATACAGACAAACGCCGTCATTGATTGGGTGTAGGTGACGATGGCGGCGATGCCAATTGAAAGTTGGATGAAAACAAACCGTTTACTGCCCGCTAAGCGCCAAAAGGATAAAAGCGAAGCACTTGCCGACAACATCAGGATCAACGCCAGGACACTGATTGTTTGTAGGATGATCGCCCCCGGCGCTACTTGAAACAACCATGTCCCGGCGCATACGTATATGCCTGTCACCGGTATGGCGATGAGGCCCAATGCAAAATAGTCGGCAAACCAGATTTCCCGGTTTCCGAGCGGAAGCACACTTTGGACCCAGGCGGCTGACTGGCGGTAGTCTCGATTGACCACGATGATGGTGCTCAGCAGCATAAAGGTCAGCAAGCTGCCGGTCAAAACAAAGACATCATAAAACTGTTTTGAGCGCTCGGTGTTGTTCAGAACGGATGCGATGGTGTATGTCAGGCAGGCCCCGCACATGATCAGGCGAAAAACAAATTCAAGTTTGCGCAAGCGCCAAAGGGCGATGTAATCGATCAGCGTCAGGCTGAAGACTCCCTTGAAATTCAGTATCCAGCCGATTCGCAGCAAGGGCGCCGTCCGGGATTCTCCATGGATATAATGGTACACGGCATGCCGCGCAGCCCAAAATCCGATGCTTAGATACGATGCGCAGGCGACCAGCAGATACACCGTTACCGGATGCGGGTTTGGGTTGTGGGATAGAGCGAACAGATACCCCAGGCCTCCACTGAACACGAAGAACCCGGCGACGCCCGCCAGGCTATGCCTGCGCGTTTGCGTGCAGGCCCATGCATGGTAGATTTGTCCCAAGGCGGTGCCAATGCTGCCTGTAAAAAAGAGGGCGGCGCCAACATACCAGGAAAGCGTGATCATGTAAGCGGCAATCACAAGCGCAAACAGGTAGGCGAGGAGAAAGAATAAATTCAAGATGCAAAGGCCGATCATATGGGCTGCCAGCAGGGACTTGGGCTCGATGGGCAATTGCTTCAAGTAGCTTAGCTGGGGCGAAACAACCAACGCGCGGTTGAACATGGCGCTAAACAGGAGGTAGGCCGTGGCCAGGGCCGCCACGGTGACTGCCTGGGGCACGGGTGACAGGTTGAGAATCGCTTTTACCGTCATAATCGGATTGAAGCTACTGGCCATGATGCCCACCACGATGATGAACATCATTTTGTAGCCGATGGTAAAGCGCGAGATTTCGCCTACCGCAGTTCTGATTTGAAAGTGGCTTAGCACGCCAAGAAGTCGAAGATAATTCATATCTGTAAAATGGGTTGCAACCCGGCTGTCCTTGGTTTTTGATTTTGGGCCGGCCACTCGTTCGCGGCCATGGGTGTTGAATGGTAATCATGTATAGGTTCAATGCCACCGGTTTTCAACCGGGAAGTTTGGCCCTGACCGATACCGTCGCCGCATTTGACACCGCCGGATTGAAGTTCCATATTCAGAACATTTAATTAGTCGATACCCTCTCAACCTTCAGCGAAAGGAAGCGACGAATATGAACGATGCCACGATAACCGTTTACGGTGCCCACTGGTGCCCGGACTGCCGGCGCAGCAAGCAGTTTCTGGGCGAGCATCAGATTCCATACAAATGGGTTAATATTGAAGAAGATGCGGCGGCCGAGAAATTTGTAATTGAAACCAATAAAGGCAAGCGGATCATCCCCACGATCGTTTTTGACGATGGCGCGGTGCTGGTGGAGCCGACCAATGCCGAATTGGCCGCCCAGCTCGGTTTGAAAACCAAAGCCAGCCGCACCCACTATGACTTGATCGTACTGGGGGGCGGACCGGCCGGCTTGACTGCCGCCCTGTATACCGCCCGGGAAGCCATCGATACCCTGGTGATTGAACGGGCAGCCTTCGGCGGGCAGGCCGCCGGGACCGAAAAGCTGGACAACATGCCGGGCTTTCCCGATGGCGTGGCAGGGATTGATTTTGCCGACCGGTTGCGCCGTCAGGCCGAGCGGTTCGGCGTGGAACTGCTGCAGGCGCAGGATGTGGTGGGGGTGCACCAGCATGACAACTACCACTGCGTGGCCACCGGCGACGGTAGTGAATACAGCGCCCGCACCCTTTTGATCGCCACCGGCAGCCGCTACAAACGCCTGAACGTACCTGGTGAAACCGATTACCTGGGTGCCGGGGTTCATTTTTGCGCCACCTGCGACGGCCCCTTTTACCGCGGCAAGCACGTGGCGGTCATCGGCGGCGGCAACAGCGCGGCCGAGGAAAGCCTGCTGCTTACCAAATTCGCCGAGCGGGTGACCATCCTGGTGCGCAAGGATCACTTCAAAGCGACCCAGGTGATTCAGGATAACGTTTTGGCGCACCCCCGGATCGATGTGCGCTGGAACACGGAAGTCGTTGCGTTTACCGGCGCCGAGTCAAAGTTGAACCGGTTGCGGCTGGTCAACAACCAGACCCGGGCCGAGGAAACCCTGGACGTGGACGGCGCCTTTATTTTTATCGGTCTGGTGCCCAACACCGGATTTCTGAACGGGAGCGGCATTGTGATGGATGAGTGGGGCTTTGTCGTCACCGGTCACGGCCTGCGCCATCGCGACCCGGTTCCCGACACCTATACCGAGCGCGATCCCCTGATACTGGAAACCAGCCTGCCGGGCGCCTTTGCCGCCGGTGATGTGCGCGATACGAGCACCAAACAGGTTGTCAGCGCAGCCGGAGAAGGCAGCACGGCAGCCTTGGCGATTCGTGAGTATTTGAAACGCGTTTGACCAACAAAAATTGGGTAAAACTGATCTTTAACACTCTTGAGACTCGGCCGATATGTCACCCGCGCGGCCACACCACTCGCGGGCATGTGTTTTGTAGTTTTTTGGCGCTGGTGTTGCGCAAAGAACTTGAAGGCCGTCTGCAAACGGCCGGTCACCGGTTCGAGTGGCGTGATATTAAGCAAGACCTTAAAGCGTTGCAGCAAGTCGCGATCGAAGAAAACGGTCAACGCTTTGCCATCCGAAGCCCGTCCAAGGGTGTTTGTGGCAAAATTTTCCAAGCAGTCGGAGTGGCCGTGCCGCCTACAATTCAGCCGGGATTTTTCTCATAGTTTTGCTCCACGAAGATTTTTTATTTTTGGATCTGAAATGCGGATTCTGCAAAATCGGCGAATGTCGTTATGTTTTGTATTTTCAGCATGATAACTGTCGACGATGATCCCCGGTGACAAGTAGAAAATGCCGCCGATTGAAAAATCTTCGTTTTACTTTTTTGAGCCTGATCTATCGGAATTTATGGGTTTATCACTTTTTCGTTCAGGCACTACTTAGTTTCTTGCAGCAATACGATGAATGCGGTAACAGGATTAACAGATCACACTCTTTTTCGGATTGACTGCCGAGCCAAGCGCTTCTGATTTCATTATCCGCTTCCATATTCAACTAAAAAACCTTTCCTGAAACCTGCAATCGCATGGTCCTCATATTCAACAATTTTGTTATAGTCGATCGATTTTGATACAATATCCCGCCACGCATCAATCTTCCGCAGTTTAATGCGATATTTTCTTTGATAAACGATTTCGTTGCGATTATTCTCAAATATTGTTTGAATGGTCGTGACATCTGACTTGTGGCCGATAGTGCCGATCCGAAATACACCGTCAGGAGTTTCGAACCGGCTGACACTTCCAACCGGAAACGTTTCAAGATATGCCGCCTTGTCGTGTACGGAAAAGTAGCAAATGCCTCTTTTTACGGCTGCCTTAATCTCGGCAAACAATAAGTGGATGGCATCGACATCATATATGACTTCAAGCAAACATGGCGAGATCGAAATTATACCGGCATCTAATTGAAGCGGAATCGCGAACATATCGGTAGCGATTTTTCGTATCCAGTTCGGAGCCGATTTCAACATTGACGCACTATAATCAAGCGCAATGGTAACTATTCAGTGTAATTTCGAGAAAACTGCTACTATTACTTCGAAAATTCCGGCAACTTGCCGCTGAACAACTGATCCAGCGCGTGGCTCGCCTTGA
>JANQIE010000285.1 GCA_028282295.1 Desulfobacterales bacterium
ATATTTTTAAAACCGCAGGCATAGCAAGCTATTCCGAGGATTTTAAAAATATGAGAACGCCGCCAGGGACCAAAAGATGCTATTTCCGGATGGGCACTAGCTTTGCGCCGGGTAGGCCATACCGGTCCCAATGCGCTTGTTGATGAATAGGTTTTGACATTCATGGAAAAGCTGCGTAATATTAATTCTATTCTGCTTGCAGCCTTCCGGCGGTTGTTTCTTTAGACTCTCCTGGATAATATTGGCATTTGCTCTCCCCTTGTCAGGCGAATCTGCATCCGATCGATTCGATTAAAATCAAACACAAACCCGTTTTTTTCTTAAGGTGCGTTGCGTCCTTTTGGGGCCCGGATCGGCCGAGCATGAAAAAGCGAATTTCTTTGATATTAATGGTGGCTTGTCTTTACTTTGTGACCGGCAAGCTTGCGCAAATTCTGGCCTTGCCTCCCGGCTATGCGGCACCGGTCTGGCCGGCCGCCGGCATTGCCCTGGCGGCGGTTTTGCGTTTCGGTTTGATTGTGTGGCCCGGTATCTGGGCCGGTTCCGTGCTAGTGAATTTGACCACCACCTTGACCGTCATTCCGGTGGTCGAACAGCCGGCGGCGTTGTCACTGCCGGCGGTGATCGGGGTGGGGGCGGTGGTGCAAGCTGTTGTCGGCGCCGCGATAATTCAGCGCTACGCCGGCTATCCCCCATCCCTTGATAAACCGTCGACAATTTTGAGCAGCATGCTTCTGGGCGGTCCGGTTGCCAGTCTGATCAACGCGTCCATCGGCACAATCGCTTTGTACCTTGCCGGTCATACGGTTGCCAGTGGTGTCGGCACGACCTGGGGCGCCTGGTGGCTGGGCGACACCGTCGGTGTTTGTGTGGTTCTGCCGCTGGTTTCCGGCAGACCGTACGAGTTTACCGAAAGTCGCCTGCGATCCCGTTTGACGGTCATTGTGCCGGTGGCAGCCACCCTGCTCCTTACTTTGGCGGCGTTTGAGGTGGTGCGATCGAACAACCGCCAGATTCACCAGGCGGCTTTCGAACGCAAAGCGGCATTGATGTTCAAGTCGCTGGACACCAACCTGAAGATCTATGTCAATCTGCTCTATTCCATCAGGGGGCTCTTTGATTCGAGTGAAAAAGTGGAACGTTCCGAGTTTAAGAAGTTTTCGCGCTCGCTGATCCAACGTACCGCCGGCATTCAGGCCCTGGAATGGATTCCGCGCGTTACGGCGGCTGAACGGCAAACCTACGAGCATGCGGCCCGCAAAGACGGGTTGGCCGATTTTCAATTCACGCGGCGCGACTTTCGGGGCGATATGGCCCGGGAAGCAAATCGCCCGGAATACTTTCCTGTTTATTATGTCGAACCCCATCAGGGCAACGAAGTCGCCCTGGGATTCAACCTGGCCTCACACCCGGAGCGCGCGCGCGCCCTGGCAACGGCCCGTCGTAGCGGTCGACCGGTGGCCACGGCCAAAGTTACCCTGGTGCAGGAGACCGGCCACCAGAATGGCCTGTTGATATTCCTGCCGGTTTACCATCACGCCTCGCTGACGCAATCGGCCGACAACGCACCGGAACACCTGAAAGGATATGCCCTGGGCGTTTTTCGGATCGGCGACATGATCCGGTCTGCACTGCGTTTGGTCGATTCTGCCGGTTTTCGTTTCGGCGTGTTCGATACCACTGTGAAAACGCAACCTGAAGCACTGTTTGTCTTTCCTGAAGGCGCCCGGCCGGGTTTTTGGCCGGCAACCGGCTCCCTGCGTGAAGCAATGCAGTGGCAGGCATCCCTTGATTTAGGCGGACGCCAATGGACACTGCTGGTTAGCCCGGCGGCGTCGTTTCACGTTGCCATGCGCAGTTGGGACGCGTGGGCGGTTTTAACCGGCGGCCTTTTATTCGCCGGTCTGCTGGGCGCGTTCCTGGTGGTCGCCACCAGCCGCTCCCTTGCTCTGACCGAGGCCAACACGCAGTTAGCCGAAGAAATAGATCTGCATCAAAAAACGGAAAATGCCTTAAAGGCGAGTGAAAACCGGTTTCGCGACCTGGTTGAGACGGCGCCCGACGCCATTTTGATTGTCGATGACACCGGGCAAATCGTTTTCGCCAATGTCCAAACCGAGAAGATCTTCGGGTACACCACGGGCGAATTGCTCGACATGCCGCATGATTTGTTGCTGCCGGTCGAAGACCGCGCGGCCCATGCCGAACACCGCCGGCAATACATGGCCGCGCCCCGGATTCGTCCGATGGGCAGGGGCAGCGACCTGCACGGCCGCCGCAAGGACGGCACACTATTTCCCGTGGAAATCAGTCTTAGTCCGCAGCGTGTCGATAACCGGACGCAAGTCGTGTGCATTGTGCGCGACATCACCCAGCGTAAACAGGATGAAACCGCCCTGCGGCAAAACGCGGCGGAGCTGGAAGCCTTGTACCAAGTGGGCAAGAATGTTGGCGCCAGTTTGTCGATGGCGCAAGTGGTCCAGGCCACTGTCGACGGTATCGCCGACGCCATTGGGCCCGATTTTACCCTGGTTTTTTTACGCGACGGCAAAAAACTGGTGCCGTTGAAAACTGCCTGGCACAAAAATGGACCAGACGTGGCTGACAAGCATTTTCACACGGTGGGCGAGTGCCTTTGCGGCCTGGCCGCCCAGCAGGGCCAACCGATTTTCTCGGAAAATGTGCATAACGACGCACGTTGCACCCGCACCGAGTGCAAAAACGCCGGGGTGCACTCCTATGCGGCCCTGCCGTTGATCGGCAAACAAGGGATTGTCGGTGTGTTGGGCGTAGCCTCGTTCAAGCCCCGCGACTTCGGTCAACAAAGCGCCTACCTGGAGACCCTGGTGGGACTGATCGCGTTTGCCGTCGAAAACGCACTGTTGTATCAGCGCTTGAGCGATCAAGCCGGGCTCCTGGAGGTCAAGGTGGCCCGGCGCACCGAAGATCTGCGCATTGCCAAGGAGCAAGCCGAATCCGCCGATCGGCTCAAATCGGCGTTTTTGGCCAGCATGAGCCATGAGCTGCGCACACCGCTAAATTCAATTATCGGCTTTACCGGCATGCTGCTTATGGGGATTGCCGGCGGTCTGAACACCGAACAGACCAAGCAGCTCGAGATGGTGCAAAGCAGCGCCGATCATTTGTTGAACCTGATCAATGACATCCTGGATCTGTCCAAAATCGAGGCCGGCCAGTTGGAAGTTGAGTGTGAAGCATTTGAATTTGTCCGGTCGGTGAACAAAGTCGTGCATATCGTGCGGCCCCTGGCGGAAAAAAAAGGGTTGCAATTTACTTCGACCATTGATTCCGGAATAAAAACGGTTGCCGGCGACCGCCGTCGGGTGGAACAGATCCTGATCAACCTGATTAACAACGCCGTGAAATTTACGGATAAGGGATCGATCGACGTTACCAGCCGTCTGGAAAGCGATCTGCTGGTGATTTCGGTTACGGATACCGGTATCGGCATCGCACCGGAAGAAATCAAAAATATATTCAACGCGTTTCGGCAAGTAGAGACCGGCCTGGCGCGCAAGCACGAAGGCACCGGATTGGGGTTGTCGATCTGCAAGAACCTTGTCGAGCTTTTAGGGGGTCGTATTTCGGCCGAGAGTTCGGGGCTGGGGCACGGGGCGCGGTTCACATTCACGTTGCCGGCCAACGGGAGAATTTCGGCATGACCATGAAAATACTTATCATCGATGACAACGCACAAAATCGCTATCTGCTGACGTATTTGTTGACCAACAGCGGCTACGCGGTAATCCAGGCCCCGGACGGGCAGATCGGCCTGACCGTGGCCGCCGAGCAAAAGCCGGACCTGGTGCTGCTCGATATCCAGTTACCGGATATCGACGGCTATCAAGTTGCCCGCAATCTGAAAGGCAACCCGAATCTGGCGGCAACGCCGATTGTTGCCGTGACATCGTACGCCATGGTGGGCGACCGGGAAAAAGCCCTTGCAGCCGGATGTACCGGCTATATTGAAAAACCGATCGATCCCCAGACGTTTGTCGACGAAATCCGGCGCTATCTGCCGCAACAAAAGAATTGACGCATCACCCGTGTTTGTTGGACAACGAAAGACAAAGATGCGGTGAGCAAATCTTAAGGATGAGCCGTTCATGAAGAATATTCTCATTGTCGATGACAACCAGCAGAATTTGTACATGCTGGAAGTGTTGTTGAAAAGTAAAAACTTCGCCGTAATGACCGCCGTCAATGGTGAGCAGGCACTTGAACGGGCCCGCCGGACACTGCCGGACGTGATTGTTGCCGATATTCTCATGCCGGTGATGGATGGGTTTACTTTGTGTCGTGTGTGGAAACAGGATGCCGGATTGAAAACGGTGCCGTTTGTGTTTTACACCGCCACCTATATTGATGCCAAGGATGAGGAGTTCGCGCTATCGTTGGGCGCCGACAGGTTTATTCGTAAACCGGTACAGCCCGCGCTGTTTTTGCAGCAGATATTGCAGGTTGTCGAAGATGCCCAAAAAGGCGTGACAACGGCTCAACCCCTTTTGATCAAAGATGAAAAGGAAAGCTATAAGCTATACAGTGAACGGCTGATTCAAAAGCTTGAAAAAAAAATGCTCGACCTGGAAGAAGAGGTCAAGGCCCGCCAAAAGATCGAGCTGGAGCTGCGCCGGGCTCGTAAAGAATGGGAGGAGATTTTTCAGTTCATCGGCAATCCGGCCTTTTTGCTGAGCCCCGATTATAAGGTCATCCATGCCAACGCCGCCGCCCTGCAAGCCTTGGGCAGTGATGAGGATGCCCTGATCGGCAGGCATTGTTATGAGATTTTCCACATGAGCGACCATCCGAAGCCCGATTGCCCTATCCATCGTCTGCTGCAAACCGGTCGTGTACAAACCATAGAAACGCAAATCGAAGCGCTGGGCGGCACGTTCCTGTTAACCTGCGCCCCTTTGCTTGACCAGGACGGCAAGATTGCTAAAATCATTCATACGGCCGTGGATATTACGCAGCAAAAAGAAGCGGAAGCCCGGCGCCGGGAGCTGGAGACCCAGTTGTTGCACAGTCAGAAACTGGAGGCGTTAGGAACGCTGGCCGGAGGAATCGCGCATGACTTCAACAATATTTTATCGTCCATCCTCGGCTATTCGGAGTTGGCCCTCGGCGATCTGGACGCCGGCACCGAGGTTCATGACAACATCCGCGATGTCCACACCGCCGGCCTGCGGGCCAAGGATCTAGTCAAGCAGATCCTGGCCTTTACCCGTCAGAGCGAGTCGAATAAAATCCCGACCCAGATCAGCCTCATCGTCAAGGAAGCCCTGAAACTGCTGCGCTCTTCTTTGCCCGCGACCATTGAGGTCGACCATGATATCGTTGCCAAAGACGATTTTATCATGGCCGATCCCACCCGGATTCACCAGGTGTTGATGAATCTTTGTACCAACGCGGCGCAAGCCATGGAGGATCGGGGCGGCAAGCTGAACGTCGCCCTGCACTCGGTGCAACTGGATGCCCGGCAGGTCGCGATCGATCCGGACCTTACGGCCGGAAAGTACTTGCAGTTGATCGTCAGCGACACCGGTAGCGGAATCGCAGCGGAAAATCTTGACAAGATCTTCGACCCGTTTTTTACCACCAAAGCCCAAGGGGTCGGTTTGGGTCTGTCGGTGGTGCACGGCATCGTGCGTGAGCACAAGGGATATATCACCGTCAAGAGCAATGGCGGGGAAACCACGTTTACGCTTTACTTGCCGATCATCGAATCCCTTGCGGTGCCCGAAGCGCAAAATCACCAGAAACCACCCCATGGCGATGAATCCATCCTGCTCATCGAGGATGAACCCGCCTTGATGAACATGGCCTCACAAGCCCTGAAAAGGCTCGGTTACCGCGTAACCGCGACCACCGACGCCCTGGAGGCACTGGCGTGGTTCAAGGCCCGGCCTCACCACTTTGACCTGGTCATGTCGGACATGACCATGCCGAAGGTAACCGGTGATGAGGTGGCTGCGCAGGTTTTGCAGATACGCCCGGAATTGCCGGTCATCATCTGCACCGGATTCAGCAAGAAAGCGACCCCGTCCGAACTAAAAGCCCAGGGGGTCAGGCAGGTCATCATGAAACCGTATCAGATTGACGATATGGCCGTTGTCGTGCGAGAAATTCTTGATGCAAAGCATTGATCCTTTGGGGCTGCGGTGCCAGGCGGTAGTGTGAGACGAGCCACTCGGTGCCCTGGTTGAAGCCCCATAGCTCGCTGCAGGCCATGAAGAAGATTCGCCAGCGTTGCAGCCACCGGGCCGCGTGGCGCGGTCCGTAAACCGAGGCCATGATCGGCAGGATTTCCTGCCGTCGCCGATCCAGATTGGCCAGCCAGGCGTTGGCGGTGCGCTGGTAATGGGTACCGTCCACTTGCCAATGTTTCTCGACGGCCAGATCGTCCTGAAAGTAAAAAAGCAGATCATCCGAGGGGATCATACCGCCGGTAAAAAAATGGTGTCCCAGCCAGTTGTCGCTGCCGTTGGTCGCAAATGGGTAGGCAAAGGTTTTATGCGTGAAAGCGTGAATAAAGACTCTTCCTTGGGCAGTGAGCCAGGCGCGCATGCGACGCAACAGCCGTTCCCAGTTGCGCATATGTTCAAACATTTCAATGCTGACAATCCGGTCATAGATCGCCGACGGCGCAAACGTATTCATGTCGGCCGTGATTACGGTCAGGTTGGCAAGGTGATGACGCCGGCACTGCTCACGAATAAAATCGCCTTGTAGTTTTGAATTGGATACTGCCAGTATTTGCGCGCGCGGGTAGCGGGCCGCCAGGTACAGCCCCAACGCCCCCCAACCGCAGCCCAGTTCCAGGATACGCATTCCATCTTCAATGCCAGCCCTGCGGCAGTAAAGATCCAGCATCGCGGTTTCGGCGGTGTCCAGGTCAACGACATCGCGAGGCCAGTAGCAGCCGCTGTACTTCAAGCGCGTGCCAAGTACTTTTTCAAAGAAAGCCGGCGGCATTTCATAATGTTGCTCATTGGCCGCCGCCGTGTGCAGCGCAATCGGGCTTTGCTTCATCTGATCGATAAACCGGTGCTTGCGCATGCGCTGCGCCGCGGCATTGCCCCGGCTTTGCTGGCGCAGGCGCTGCCGGTCGAAAAGGCGGATGCCCAACCGGATCAACCGGTCGGGCAACACGCCGCGCTCAGCCCAGTCGATGAGCGGTTTCATGATGTGCTCCTTTTTTTGTAAAGCGGGGTATAAAGGCGTTGGTGGTGGCCATGTACTCGCGGTAGCCCGGTCGTTTTTCAAGCAGTAATCGTTCAGTGAGCGGTACACCGGTCATTTTCAACAAAACTGCCGTAATCAGCAGCGGACTCAGCACCGCCCACCAGGCGCCGGTGGCCAGGGCCGGGAGAAAAAGTCCCCACCACAATACCGCTTCGCCAAAGTAATTGGGGTGCCGGCAGTACGCCCACAAACCGTGAGACAGGACTCGGCCTCGATTGGCAGGATCGGCCTTGAACTGCCGCAGTTGTCGATCAGCCACACTTTCAAAATAAAAACCGGCGAGCCAGACCAACGCCCCCCAAACGTCCAGCCAGGTGAGCCGTGCCGGTGTTGCAGCCGCAATACCGGCTTGCAGGGCCAGGGCGATTAACCACAGGAACACCGCCTGCAGTAAAAAGACTTTGAAGAGACTTGTCCACCAGAAGCCGGGACCGCTTTGTCGCCGCCACCGGGCATAACGCGGATCTTCTCCCTTGCCGTGATTACGGCGTGTCAAATGAAGGCTGAGCCGCACGCCCCAGACGGTAACCAGTCCGGCCACCAGCCATTGGCGGGGAGTATAACCGTCGGTGAACGCCAAGGTGAGCCAGGCGATCAACACGAAGCC
The DNA here is from genome assembly GCA_028282295.1 of Desulfobacterales bacterium. Classification (GTDB taxonomy): domain Bacteria; phylum Desulfobacterota; class Desulfobacteria; order Desulfobacterales; family JANQIE01; genus JANQIE01. The sequence goes on from JANQIE010000285.1 coordinate 7,874, forward strand.
CAGACCCCAAAAACTGTCCACGATGGTGACATTGCTCGGGCGCAGGCTGACGAGCCAGCCGATCAGCATCAAAAGGCTGACACTTGCCAAATTCAATCCCAAAACGGTCCAGGTTAACGTCATCGTTGACTCGCTTTTTCCCTGGTTCAAGATTCTCCGAGCAGTTCGGCCTTAAAGGCGGTATTGATCGGCGCCGGACCTAACCAGATGGCAAACAGCGCCGCGGCAAAATGCGCCCCCTCAATCGTCCCCAAAGTCCGGCCGTTCAGTTCCAAAGAGGTCCCCTTGCCCGGAACATAGGTCAGCGCATAGCGGTCACCGGGCGCTACGTCCACGTAAAGCGAATTGTGCAATTCGATTTGCGGCCGAAGTTGTTCAAAAAGGCGGTCGCCCACATTTTTGCGAATCGCCGCCCAGGTTGCCCGGCCGACATCCGGTCCTTTAAAGGCTCGCAGGTACTCGACTTCGAGCCGCTTGGGAACATCGCTCAACGCCTGCTCGGACGGTACGTCCGCCGGCAGATAGAGCGCACCGGCATAAACCTTCACAAAGGCCATGTAACGCAGCAGGCCGGTGCCGCGCAGTTCCAGCCGCACGTTTTGATCGGTACGCCGGGGTTCGAACCGGATATCGTCCGGGCTGGAGCCCGGTGCCGCGCCGGGTAGACCCATTCCGACAATGATGATTGTCAATAGTATGATAATAAGACGTTTTTTCATGCGTTTACCGTTTTTGTTTCAAGCGTGTCAGTCAATTTTATCAGCATAAGGCGGTGGTTCAGGGCTTTGGTCCGTAGCCGAACAGGCTGAAGAAATTTGTAAAACGCCCTTGCGTTGCAGCGGGCCGCCGGAACGGGCAATGTGCTCATTTAGGGACATTTCCTGGATTCCCGCGCAGGCGGGAATCCAGGAGATATCGCAAATTGCCCAAGTTTTATTGTCAGGCTTCGACATGCAGTTTTGCTCACATTGTTATTCATTTTATTTCGGTTGGGCACTAAGAGATAAGTTTGTACTTAAACGTGCGCTGGCAATAATGAACAAAGGTGGGCGCTTTGGGGGGGGAAACCTGTCATTTTAAGCGTGCCCTGCGGTTTTGAAATTTGGATAGGGAAGGTAAGAGCACGCGAAATCAAAGCTTTAATCGATTGATAACATCACTTGTAGCTCTTAATCGTTTTCAGTTCGCCCTTAATCGTTTTCAGTTCGCCCTTAATCGTTTTCAGTTCGCCTTTGATTGTTTTAAGTTTTTTTATCAGTTTAAAGATCGCGAAAAACACGAGTCCCGGCAACAAGACGATTATTAAAATATTACCTATAAATGCTATCTTCACATCCATTTCAATATCCTCCTTTTATTTTGAATCTTCGGACTTTGTTTTTCTGATTGACATAAATATCGCCTCTTATGATCAAGGTTGTCACTTGGGAACCTTTGGCAGGAACGTTATATAGGTCTGTTTGGTGCTTGATTTTGTTTGCATGGAATACCTTTATATGAACATCGACTTTTTTTGCCAATAAGGCTCCAGCGTCGATTTCGATTTCGGCACTGTGTCCCTTTGCTACCAACCAAGGGTTGCACAGCCAATTATCTTTTATAGGGTCCACATCAACCCAATGGGTATCTATAGCTGCGAAAGCCAAAGTTCCTTCCCGTATATTGGCGCTTAAATTTTTTTTGATCGACATCCAGGTTTCGTTTCCGTTTAAGTCCCGCAAGATGATGTGGCCACTCATCAAAGTACTGATCGTGCCTGTCAATTTTGGAATTCCAATACCTACCCCCCGAGCTTCAATTCTCATCTGCATGTTTGGTCCCCTTTTTAAAAGTGCCTCTTCAATAAATCATTTACAATTTATTTTGGAACTTGCATGTGTCCTTCGAACGGTGAACTTTCCGGCAGCGAAGGGCGCGGATCCTTGCTGTCAGGTGAAGTGATTGTTTAAGGCCTTATTCAATATTTTAAACTGCTTGTTTTATCAAGTCCTTTTCTATGGGGCGGCATAAAAAACAAACGGCGTTTTCTTTCCTTAATGGTTTGAAAATTTTTATCTTCGAATAACAGTAGTATTCATCGATATCTGAGAAGGTTAAATAACCATCATATCCGCGTTGGGCGACAAGTTTGAAGCCGCTAAATATCCTGTTTTCTGATGGGCACTAGCGGGAGCCCAGATATTTATGGAGCTGCACACTCAGGCGCCAGCCGCGCCGGATGACGGTTTGCAGGCATAGGGCGGTGGCCGCGTCATTCAGGCTGACCGGTTGCAGGCAGATTTGAACCGTTTTTTTGACCGTATGGTCGGCCAGCAGTTTATCCAAGGCTTCGATATCGCGCGGTGTCGCAACCACGTGTTTGATTTCATCGGCGCCGGCCAACACCTCGGCGTTGATCGCTTTGCCACCGGGCATGTCGATTTTAGGGGAAACGCAGACCCAGTCCAGGCCGGCGTGTAGATGCCCGGTCGCAGTGCCGCTGGTTTCAAGCGCGATTTTAAATCCCCGGGCGCGCAGTTGAACGGCCAGGGGGCGCAGGTCGTAGCGCGCCGGTTCACCACCGGTCACCAGGACCCATGCCGGTCCGCGATGACGGGCGGTGATGTGCCCGGCGATCTGTTCGGCGGTCAGGCAGGCATAGCGGGGGGTGGCCCCCAGCGCGGCGGTGAGGGGGGCCACTTGGTGCACTGTGTCCAGCGACCAGGTCTCCCTGGTGTCGCAATAGGGGCACTTGACCTCACAGCCCTGTAATCGCAATAGCACCATGGCCACGCCGGTTTGCATCCCCTCACCCTGAACACAGGGATAGCAGTCGTTAACCGGATAGCGGATCGGTTTCATGCGTCACGATACTCGGCCCAGGTGGTTGCGTTCTCCCCCACCCGCACGGCTGTGACCTGCGGCCAGCGGGCTTGGGCCCAATGAAACAGGTGGGCGGCGATACTTTCGACGCTGACCGCATCCCCCAGAATGTCGTTGAGATGCCGGTGGTCGAAATTCTGGGCCAGGTACTGCTCGAAGGGTGCCAGGTCGCCGAAGTCGATCACAAAGCCGTGGGCATTCAGTTGATCGGCTTGCAGGATCAATTCCACCACGTAGTTGTGGCCGTGCAGCCGGCTGCACGGGTGTTCGGGCGGAAGAGACCGGAACTGGTGACTGGCGGCAAAGCTGAATTGTTTGGAAATTGTGTACATCTGTTGGGTTCCTGTTGGTTGTGTGTTGGTGGGCAGCCGGTTAACACGGATTCTGCCGGTCGTAGGGCAATGGGTCGGGCACCCCCAGTTCGGCAAAGGCGTTTAGCCGTTCCGTGCAGGTCGGGCACTTGCCGCAGGCTGCCTGACGGCCCTCATAGCACGACCAGGTGGCGGCGTAATCGACCTGTAGTGATAATCCCCGGCGTAAAATATCAGCTTTGGAAAAATCGACAAAGGGTGCCCGGATCCGGACCGCGTTTTTCCGGTTCAAACGATAGACCCGGTTGAGTTGTTCCAGAAACTGGGGCGTGCAATCCCAGTAGCCGTAAAGATCGTGCTGCTGGGCGCCGTAAAAGACCTCGCCCGCACCATGGGACTCGGCATATGCCACGGCCAACGCCAGAAAAATCATATTGCGATTGGGGACATAGGTAATCGGCTGGGGATCGCCCTGCACCGCCTCGGCGGCCGGTACGGCCACATCCGTTGCGACCAGGGCCGAACCGGCAAACAGGGGGCGCAGCATTTGCAGATCGAGGACCTGGTGCCCGGTGCAGCCCAGGCTGCGGGCATGGGTCCTGGCGCACTCGATTTCACGCACGTGTTTCTGACCATAGGCAAACGTGATCACCGCCGGCCGGCGCTGTTCGTTCTTAACCAGGTGATGCAGCAGCGTGACACTGTCGATACCGCCGCTGACGATCGCCACCGAATCGATCATGACGTTGCCTCCCGGTCCCGATGGACTTGCGCCGTAGCCGTCATTTGCAGACCGCCGCGCACGTTCTGGCGCAGGGTGACGGTGCAGTAAAACGGTTGCAGGGCGCCGAAAAGATCCCGGGCAATGACGGCTGCGAGTTCCTCGCCGAAAATCCGTTCCTCGCGAAAGGTCCACAGGTAGAGTTTCAAGCTTTTGCTCTCGACACACAACTGGTCGGGGGCAAACTCGATTTCCACCCGATTGAAATCGGGCTGGTCGGTCACTGGACAAAAACTGGTCAATTCGTCGCTGGTGAACTTCACTATCGTGACGTGTTTTGGTTTGGGAAAGGTTTCCAACTGTTTGCCGGGTTTCGCGGGGCCACGGCCCAGCATTTTGAATTCGGTCGTCATAACACCTCCGCCGTAAATGGGGGCATAAGGGCCGCGGAAAAAATAAAATATCCCAAATGCAAACGTACATTGGGCCATTTTATTTTTTCGCGGCCCTGAAGCTGATGTTGGGGGCACCCGCAGGGGTTTAAAATGAAATGCAACAATTGACGAGATATGGGAAAAGACAATTGTGCAGTTTTGGTAAGGGCTCGCGTCTAATATGTGACGTTATTTTTGCGCGAGCCCTAAGCCGGGTGGGGACCGGATGCCCTTTGCTGCCACCGGCATTCAATTCATCGAAACATAATCTATACGTGATTTCGCACCAATGGGCAAGGCTTAGGGCCGCGGAAAACAGGGTAACCGCATTTGGAAATTGGGAGAGCAAAAAAGGTTAATATCGTTTTAATTCTGGACCCCGGCTTTCGCCGGGGTGACAGATGTTTTTTTGCTTTTATTTCGGACTCCCGGAGCAGCCGTGCACGCAATCAGGGGGCGTCAGGAAAAGTGGTATATTATTCGCGTCACCCCGGCGAAAGCCGGGGTCCAGAATCAGAACGATAATAACCTTTTGTGGTTATCTGTAAAACGGGGTTTGAAGTCCATTGGAACGAAAACGTACGCTAAGGAATTCAAAATAGGGTTTGTTAGATATGGAAA
>JANQIE010000091.1 GCA_028282295.1 Desulfobacterales bacterium
GCCCGGTCACGAATCTTGATAAATACGTGTAAAAAACAACCGATGATAACAACCGTGGGAAACAGGCTTTTCCATGCCCTTCGCGTGGCTTTCCAACCGTCCATATTCACGGTACAAGGCGTATATGCAGGCTTCAAGCACCGGGCTTCGTCTTTGTACACTTGGTACGCATCTATCAGCGATTGTTCGCCTGCATCCTTGGCAACAGCTGCGCCAAGAATACATCCATTGCCAACAGTAGTGGCGACATAAGTCTTATCAGCTAAAATACGCGTATGCTTTTCATCGGCAGCAAGATGTTCAGAGATATCCTCTGCTTTTCTAATCGTTGTCCCTACAAGGCTATTTCGCCCAAGCGACTGTTCGAGTCGATACCAGTACATCGGGTCTTTGCCAAAAGCACAACTTAAGGCCCAAAAAGGGACGTTAAACTTTCTCATGAAAAGAGCTTTTTCGATCTCATCTACAAATCCGGTCAGGTATGGCGTTAAAAATGAGGGCCGAATCGTATAGGCAATGCCGGCAATCTCTATGCGCCGAATGGGTAGCGCCTGCTTTTTAGAGTGATAGATATCTTTCATCTGATAGCCTTGCGTAATTTCAGATGGAAACAATTCTGGAAAAAGTTTGATTCGTTCGTCGATACAGACTCTGAATCCAATAGCATCAAGGATGTTTTGGCAATAATCCTCTTGAGAAAAAGGTAAACATATGGTTCTGTTATTCCGGGTAGCGGATGTCGTGTCTGCTTTTCCCATATAGTTAGAGACCTCCTTGGCGGGAATGGTCTCTAACTATATAAAATCATTACAAAAAAATCTAGATAAAAATTCATTTTTAAAATCAATACGTTACGATGAGCCTCTTGACCTACTTATATTGCCCAATGTTTGGGCTTATTCGAGTTCCCCTAAATCCGTTATAATCAGGGAATCCTCTGCCATCTGCAACAGCGTTGATGCTACTGATAAGACAGTTTGATAATTTATATTCCATATATTTTATTTTATCACCGCCTGCACGACAAAGTTCTATTGTGGCGTTATCAATATGCGTGCCATTAGCACAATACAAAGATAGTTTAGGAGTCGATTTGTCGAATAGTTTGGTAAATTTAAAATCTTTGAAATTAGCGCGTTCAGCGGTAGCGCCACCTGTACTACTGGCTGTAGTTGAGATTTTTTGGTAAAGTCCAATTCCATATTTTCTAATTTCAATCCACCCTTGGTGTGCGTCGTCGGTGCTTTCACCTTCGATTCCATCAATCTTAATAAATGCGTCAAATGCCATTGAGTGTGGCCTCCTTGTGTGTGTTCTGGTTGAGATTCAGAATAACAGGATGTCTAAAGGAAAATAGTAATACTTGAAAATGTGTCACTAATTGAATGGAACCATGGACAAGTAGCAATAGGTATTATATAGATCGGTAAATGTCAAAATCTATTATATACCGGTAAAGCAAATTTTTCATCATTACACACACAATATGTGGCTGTGAATAGCAAGATGGGGTTTAAAGATAGTTATGGTGGTGAATCTGATATCACAAAACGGCTCTTCTTGAGATGGGATAGATCAACACTAAATTTTAGTTTTAAGATAGCCTCGCCATGAAGTTGCTTTGGTACCTCTTCTTCGCTTGACGGCTATGAGCTAAAACCCTTGCCAGTTATCGGTTGTCAGTGTGCCTTTACTGAATACTGACAACTCAATGACTTTGAGTTAAAAACAGGCGTTGATCCAAATGAAAATTGATGCTAACTGAAAATAATTATTATTTAGAATGAAGAGATTTCAGTTGGCAGACCATCAAAGCAGATTTGAAACCATCATCCGGAAATTGCGGGAGAACGGTCACAAGGTAACGCCTCAGCGACTGGCGATCGTCAGGCAACTTACCCATGGTGAAGGCCATCCCAGTGTGGAGGATATCTACGATCGGATCAAAAAGGATTTCCCCACCATGAGTCTCGCCACGGTCTACCGGAATATTGTCTTGATTAAATCACTTGGTGAAGTGCTTGAGTTAGGGTTTGCGGACGGGAGCAACCGGTATGACGGCAACAAGCCGTATCCCCACCCCCATGTCATCTGTATCAGGTGCAAAAAGATTGTCGACCCGGATCTGGACAGCCTGGATGAAATGAAAAACGAGGTCGCGTCAGAGACTGATTTCAAAATCCTGAATCATCGGCTGGACTTTTTCGGCATATGTGGCAATTGTATGAAAACAGAGGGGTGATATATTTTTTTATCTCTAATCGATAATGATTATTATATAGTATTTTGTTTCTTTAAATGTTGAATGAAAAGATTAACATCAGGATTTACGGGTAACCGCAACGCACATACCAAAAGGAGGGTACGTTATGACGGACGAAAGCAAATGCCCGGTAACGGGCAGAACGGGCAACCCGGTTGCCGGCGGCGGCACGTTGAACCGGGACTGGTGGCCGAACCAGTTGAATCTCAGGATTCTTCATCAGCACGGGCGCATGAGCAATCCCATGGGCGAGACATTCAATTATGCCGAGGAATTCAAAAGACTCGATCTGCAGGCCCTGAAGAAGGACCTCCATGCGCTGATGACCGATTCGCAGGACTGGTGGCCGGCCGACTACGGCCACTACGGGCCGCTTTTTATTCGGATGGCGTGGCACAGCGCCGGCACCTACCGCATGGGCGACGGCCGCGGCGGCGCGGGCTCCGGCAGCCAGCGCCTGGCGCCGCTGAACAGTTGGCCGGACAATGTGAATCTGGACAAGGCGCGCCGTTTGCTCTGGCCGATCAAGCAGAAATATGGCCGCAGGATTTCCTGGGCCGATCTGATGATCCTTGCCGGCAATTGTGCCATCGAGTCGATGGGGTTGCCGACCTTCGGCTTTGGCGGCGGGCGCGAGGATGTCTGGGAACCGGAAGAGGATATTTACTGGGGGACCGAGAGCGAGTGGCTCGGCGACAAGCGCTACTCCGGTGACCGGGATCTCGAAAATCCGCTTGCCGCCGTGCAGATGGGCCTGATCTACGTGAATCCGGAAGGCCCGAACGGCAATCCGGATCCGGTTGCCTCCGGCCGCGACGTGCGTGAAACTTTCGCCCGCATGGCCATGAATGACGAAGAGACTGTCGCGCTGGTCGCCGGCGGGCACACCTTCGGCAAATGTCATGGCGCCGGCGATGCGGCGCTGGTCGGCCCGGAACCCGAGGCCGCCGGTATCGCGGAACAGGGACTCGGCTGGACGAGCAGCTTTGGCAGCGGTAAAGGCGGCGATACCATCGGCAGCGGGATCGAGGGCGCCTGGAAACCGAACCCAACCCAATGGGACATGGGCTATCTGAACGTGTTGTTCAAATACGAGTGGGAACTGGTCAAGAGTCCGGCCGGCGCGCATCAGTGGCTGGCCAAAGATGTGGCCGAAGAAGACATGGTGATTGACGCGCACGACCCGTCGCAGAAGCACCGGCCGATGATGACCACGGCGGACCTTTCGCTTCGCTTCGACCCGGCCTACGAGCCGATCGCCCGACGCTACCAGCAGAATCCCGCGGAGTTTGCAGATGCCTTTGCCCGGGCGTGGTTCAAGCTGACGCACCGCGACATGGGCCCCCGCGCGTGCTATCTTGGCCCGGATGTCCCGGCGGAAGAACTGGTCTGGCAGGACCCGGTCCCCGCGGTCGAGCATGAATTGATCGACACCCGGAATATCGCCGAACTCAAGGACAGGATCCTTGCCTCGGACCTGTCGGTGGCCAAGCTGGTCGCCACCGCCTGGGCGTCGGCATCCACGTTTCGCGGTTCCGACAAGCGCGGCGGGGCAAACGGGGCGCGCATTCGCCTTGCGCCGCAAAAGGATTGGCCCGTCAACCAGCCGGACCAACTGGCGGCGGTGCTGGAAACTCTTGAAGGGATTCAATCGGCGTTCAACAGCGCGCAGTCCGGTAGCAAACGGGTTTCGCTCGCCGATTTGATTGTCCTGGGGGGATGCGCGGGAGTTGAGCAGGCCGCGAAGAATGCCGGTCACGACGTGACCGTTCCCTTCACACCGGGACGCACGGATGCGTCACAGGCGCAAACCGATGCGGCGTCGTTTGCCGTGCTCGAACCGGCGGCCGACGGGTTCCGGAATTACCTTAAAACCAGATACGCGGTATCGGCCGAGGAAATGCTGGTTGACCGGGCTCAACTGCTGACACTGACCGCTCCCGAGATGACGGTTCTGGTTGGCGGCCTGCGCGTCCTGAATGTCAACGCCGGCCAATCCCCGCACGGTGTTTTCACCAGACGGCCCGAGACCCTTACCAATGATTTTTTCGTGAACCTGCTCGACATGTGTACGGTGTGGACGGCAACCCCGAAAGATGAAGACGTGTTTGAAGGACGGGATCGCGCAACGGGCGAACGCCGGTGGACCGGCACCCGTGTCGACCTTATCTTTGGCTCGAACTCCCAACTGCGGGCTTTGGCGGAAGTTTACGCCTGTGAGGACGCCCAAGAGAAGTTCCTGCACGACTTTATCGCGGTGTGGGACAAGGTCATGAATCTTGACCGCTTCGATCTTGTCTGATCGGGGCTTAAGGCGCTGTATTTCTTTGTTCGCTTATCCCTGCAACCAGGGGAATCAACAACAGGCCTCCACAAATCAACACCACCGCGGGCCACCCCAGACTCTTGTAGACCAGACCGGAAGCGGTGATGCCGAGCCAGCCGCCGATGTAGTAAAACAGGACATAAAGGGCGTTGGCTCGCCCCTGGCCTCCTTTGAGCTTGCGGTTGAGGGCGCCGACGGCGGCGGCGTGGACGGCGAAAAAACCGGCGCAGGTGCCGAACAGGCCGATGATAACGGCGGTAATGGTCGGTAGTAAAAGCAGCGCCAGAGACAAACCCAATACCATACTGCCCGCGATCAGCGTGACACCGCTGCCGTAATGATTACTGACCCGTCCGGCGATGGGGCCCATGAAAATGCCCACGATGTAGACCAGGTAGAGTAGCGTGGTCATTTCAGTGGAAAAATGAAACGGGCTGCCGGCCAGACGAAAGGGGAGGTAGTTAAAAATGGTTGAGAAGACTGCAAAACTGCCCAAAGCGCAGAAGTAGATGCGCACCAGATCCCAGCGTTGCAGCAGGGTTTTGAAGCCAATGGCGCGACGTTGCGTTCCGGGCGTTGCACGGTCGCGCGGCAGGCCGCGGATGCCGATAATGGTGGCCATCAGGATGAGTGCCGCGGCGGATACAAAGGCGTAGCGCCAGTGCAGCGGGGGATGCAGCCAGCCGCCCAGCAAGCGGCCGCCCAGCCCACCGAGCACGGTGGCCGAGACATAGGACCCCATGACGACATTCAGCCGCGCAGAGGGCAGGGCTTTGGCAAGGTAGGCGGCCAGGCAGGTTGTCAGGGCCGGAATGAAAAGGCCCTGCAAAAAGCGGGCGCCGATCAAGACCCACAGGTGGTGGGTCAGCGCGCAAATCAGGCCGCCGGCGGCCACGCACAGGCCGCCGCATAAAATCAGCGGCTGTATCGGCAGGCGATCCGCCAAAAAGCCGAAAGGGAGGTTGGCGACGGCAATGCCGAGAATGACGGCCGACACGCTGAACGACACCGACACCATATCGGTGTTGAATTCACTGCGCAAGACCGGCAGAACCGGCTGGGTGATGTAGATGTTGGTAAAGGATGCCGCCACCAGCGCAAACACAATGATCTGGAGACGAAGATAGGCCGTGTCCGTCATTTGGGTGCTTTTAGTTGAGTGCCCATCCGGAAATAGTAGATTTTAGTTGTCGAGCAGTTTTACGATGGCCTGCAGGGCCAGGTAATAGCCGTTTACCCCCAAACCGGCGATTTGCCCGGTGGCGACGTCTGCGATCATCGAGCGGTGACGGAACGGTTCGCGCTTGTAGATGTTGGACAGGTGCACCTCGATGATCGGCACATCCAGCAGCAACAGCGCGTCGCGGATGGCGACACTGGTGTGGGTGTAGGCCCCCGGATTGATGATTACGGCACGGCAGCGTGTCATGGCCTTTTGGATGGTGTCCACCAGTTCGCCTTCGTGGTTCGATTGCACGCATTTTACGGCAACACCGAGTTCAGCCGCCTGGGTTTGCAAGCGGGTGTTGACCTCGGTCAGGGTCGTGCGGCCGTAAAGTTCAGGCTCACGTTTGCCCAGCATGTTCAGATTGGGTCCGTGCAGGACCAGGATGGTTTGTTTTGAAGTCGAGGGTTGCATGGGTGTGTGCTCCCGGTTGCGGGGCGATTCCCGCGTTACATGTTGTCCTTGAGGGTCGCAATGGCCGCGGCATAGTCTTGTTGGCCGTAGATGGCCGATCCGGCGACAAACACGTCGGCGCCGGCCTGTGATACCGCTGCGATCGTATTTTTGTTGACGCCGCCGTCCACCTGGATCAGGACATCGAGCTTGCGCCGGTCGATCATGTCGCGCAGGGCCTCGATTTTTGCCAGACTGTTGGGGATGAATTTCTGGCCGCCGAAGCCCGGATTGACGCTCATGATCAGGACGAAATCGATGTACTCCAGGCTCCACGCCACAGCGCTGATATCGGTGGCCGGATTCAGGACCACACCGGGGTGTGCATCGCAGGCCCGTATGAGTTGGAGGGTGCGATTCAGGTGGGGGCTGGTTTCAGCGTGCACGGAAATCCAGTCGGCCCCGGCGCCGGCAAATGCTTCGACATAGTTTTCCGGTTGGTCGATCATCAGGTGAACGTCGATGGGCAGGCTGGTGACGCGTTTGACGGCTTCCACCACCAGGGGGCCCATGGTGATATTCGGTACAAAACGGCCGTCCATGACATCGACGTGAATCCAGTCGGCGCCGGCCTTTTCAACAGCCTGGACTTCTTCGCCAAGTTTTGTGAAATCGGCCGACAGGATGGACGGGGCGATTTTTTTCATCGGGTTGCTCCTTAGTCGTAGGTCAGGGTTTCAATCAATTGGTTGTCCGCAAAAATCAGAACCGTGGCGCTGACCCCGCGGGGAATCAAACGCCAGATTTCCTGACCGGGTTTAACATATTCGTCAAAAAGGTCAATCGATTCCCCCAAAGTATTCAGGCGAATGCGGATGCGTTGGCGCAAAAAACCGGCTCCGGCGCGATGACGCAGAAGTCCGACACCGGTGCGGCCGGTATCGTAGGCCGGACTTTGCCGGCCGGGGCGACGGTTGATGACCAGTTTGACGGAGGCGCCTTCGGTTGCGCGGTGACCCGCCGGGGGGTGTTGCGCCAGGACGATGTTTTCGGGCTGGTCGGGCTGGTGCCGGCTGTCGATGAGCCCCAGTTTGAGCTGGTTCATTTCGACCTGAATCACGGCCGTATCCAGCGGCCGACCGATCAAGGCGGGCATTTTATAGGCTCTGGGGGCAAGGCCCCGGCTCACCAGCAAATTGACGCAGGTGCCCCGGTCGACGGTGATCCCGGCCCGTGGGGTTTGGGCGATCACGTCGCCCTTGGGGATTTGGGGGTGATAAGCCGTGGACAGCATGTTTTGGCACAGCCCGTTTTCATCCAGGATGAGCCGGGCCTTGCGCATGGCGATGCGGTGCAGGTTGGGCACCAGCACATGTTGCGGGCCCTTGGAGATGATGATCCGCACATCGCGGCCTTGTTTGATTTCGCTGCCGGCCTCCGGTTCCTGCATCAGGGCGTGGTTTTTGGGAATGTCGCTGCTGTAGCGGGTCCCCTTGACTTTGGTGTTCAGGCCCAGATCCGACAACACTTCCAGAACATAGACCACATCCTTGCCGACCAGATCCGGGACAATCACGGTCTCTTCGCTCCGGACAATAAATGTCAGCGTCAAATAGGCGCTGGCGCCAGCAATAACCGTGAAGACGGCCAAAAGGGCTGTGATTTTCAGGATGCGTGCGAGCATTTTTTTCAGTTCAAAAACGCAGGTTCAGGGTGACGGTGGCCGCCTGGGTGTGAGGCCTGAGCGACAGTTTGAGGCCGGCGTTTTGTTTCAGGCGGTCAATAAAATTGCGCTGTTGCAACCGGTTGTATTTATGGGCGCTGGAAACGGCGCTGTAAATGTTGCCGGTGTAAAAGCCCAGTTCGACCACCCCGATTACGCTGCCGAGAACGGGCAGATCGTTTTCAAAGGCTTCGTAGGCGGCAAAGATCAGGCCGGCGTTGATGGCAAAGGCCACCAGACTGTCCTGGTAACGCTGGCAGTAGGCCTGACCCGCGCCGGGCAGAAGCGACAGGGCACCGGCCAGGGCCGGGGATTTGCGCGGCAGGCGGTCTGCCTGATCGAGTTGATTTAACAAGGTGTCGACGCGCAGGCGTTGGCGGTCCGATGCCGCGATGGATTCAAAGGCGGACCGGGCCTTGGTAAATTCACCCTGGTCGAGGTGCAACCAGCCGATCTGGTAGCCGGCTCGGGCCCTGGTTTGCGGATCGGTGGTCCATTGCAGCAGATTTTGCAGGGTCAGCCGGGCCGCGCCGGGGCGGCCCAGGGCCACGTAACTGCGGGCAACGATGAAATAGGCGTCGACACTGGCGGCCGATTGATCGAAATCGGTGATGAACCGTTGCAGGGTGGCGACGGCCTTTTGATGGTGATTCAAACCAGCGTGGGCCTTACCGATTTGCAACCGGGCGGCAGCCACGCGTGGATCGTCCGGAAACAGGCCGATGAAGCGACGGTATTCAACGATGGCGGCCTCGTAGTGGGTTTGCGTGAACAGGTCGCCGGCCAGCTTGAACTGGCGGTCGGCGGTCAGCACCACAAAACTGCCGGCCGCCGCCGGACCTGTCGGCGCTAAGGCCAGGCACAGCAGGACCGCCACCACGAGCACCGTGCCGGTCGGCCAACCGGTCCGGTTCAGGCACACCCGGCGCTTGGTGCGGTTTGGTTGCCTGGAAGTACTTTCGGGGACGGTTGCCGGTTGCCAGCGCATCAGCGGTGGGCCACGCGCAGGACTTCTTCGATGGTTGTCATGCCCTTGAGTACTTTTTGGATGCCGTCCACACGCAGACTTTTCATGTTCAGCCGCAGGGCTTCGTTTTTGATCCGGTTTGAATCGTGGGTCTGCAGGATCAGGGATTTGATGCTGTCGCTCATGATCATGATCTCGAAAATGCCGATCCGGCCCCGATAGCCGGTGTTGAAGCACTTTTCACAGCCGACCGCTTTGTAGAAGACATGCTTCTGCACCTGCCGGGTGGTGATGCCGACCCGCCGCAGGCCCAGGTCGTCGGGCAAATACGGTTTGCGGCAATGACTGCACAGGCGGCGCACCAGCCGCTGAGCCACCACGGCCAGAACGGAAGAAGAGATCAAATAGGGTTCGACCCCGATATCGACCAGACGGGTTACCGCGCTGGCGGAATCGTTGGTGTGCAGGGTTGAAAACACCAGATGGCCGGTCAGGGCGGCCTGGACGGCAATCTCGGCGGTCTCCTGGTCACGGATTTCACCGACCAGGATGACGTCCGGGTCCTGGCGGACGATCGAGCGCAACCCCCGGGCAAAGGTCAGGTCGATTTTGGGGTTGACCTGGATCTGGCTGATACCCGGCAGTTGGTACTCCACCGGGTCCTCGATGGTGATGATATTGATTTCCGGTTTGTTGATCGAGGAGAGAATCGAATACAAGGTGGTGGTTTTACCGCTGCCGGTGGGGCCGGTTACCAGGACAATGCCGTTGGGCGAAGAGGACAGTTGTTGCACCAGGGCCATGCGGTCCGGGGCCAGGCCGAGTTCCTCGATTTTGAAAACCGAGCTGGTTTTGTTCAGCAGCCGCAGAACCACGCGCTCACCAAAGCTGGTGGGCAGGGTGGAGATGCGCACGTCGATGTTCTGATCGCCGATTTTGATCTCCAGGCGACCGTCCTGGGGCAGCCGCTTCTCGGCGATATTCATTTTGGCCATGACCTTGATGCGTGAGATCAGGGCCGGCTGAATCCATTTGGCCGGGGTCAGAAAATCATACAGGATGCCGTCGACGCGGTAGCGCACCTTGAACTGATTCTGATAGGGCTCGATATGAATGTCGCTGGCGCGTGCCTTGACCGACTTGGAAAGAATATGGTTGACCAGCTTGATGATCGGGGCATCGCTGGTATCGTCCAGCAGATCGGCGGTGTCTTCAATTTCACTGATGATTTTACTGCCGGTCTCCTCCATGTCCTGCACCAGTTGTTCGGCCGAATCAAGACTGGTGTCGTAGTACATGTTGATCGTGGACAGAATGGTTTCCTTGTTGGCCAGAATCACATCGTAATCGGTCAGCTCCAGTATTCTGACCAGATCGTCCACGGCTTGGTAGGCGGCCGGGTCGTTGATCGCGATGGTGCACTTGTCGGCCGCGTTTGGGGCGGCGGGCTGGCCGCCGTCGCCGTTGTCCGGTTGGGGCGGGGCGATGAAGATGGGGGCCAGGGTGAATTTTTTAAGGAACTGGATGCCGACTTTTTCGGTAAAATCCGCCGGGGCGTTGCTGATGGGCAGATCCTGCCAGTAGGGCAGGTCGTAACTGATGCTCAGGGCCTTGAGATAGTCGGTTTCCGAAAGACTTTTGCTGCGCAGCAAGGCCTCGCTCAGTGTACTTCCCTTTTGCTTGCTGCTCTTTTTGGCATCTTCGAGTTCTTGCTCCGAGATACCAAAACGTTCCGACAAAATATGGGCAAGTGAGTTTTTCATGGTTTAAGAATACTCGTGTTCAGTAGACTAAATTTTTACCAGGATCGCCGTTATATTCTCCGACTTCAATTGATCGATCATTTCCAGGGCCTGCTTGCGGTCTTTGTACTTGCCGATGCGCACGCGGTACCAGCGACTGCCGCTGCCTGTGCTGACGGTGGTGTATGCGTCCAGACCCTGTTGTTTGAGCTTTGCGGTGCGCTGGTCCGCATCTTTCTGGTTCCTGAAGGCGGCAACCTGAATGGTGTAGCCGGCGGCGGGCGCCGGGGCCTCGGCACTGTCGGCGGCCGGGGTCGTTTCCATGGGCGCCGTCAATGGCAGGGCGTCGGTGACGGCCGCCACGGGAACATCTTCGGATGCCCGGTCCGCAATCTCGCCGGTTGCGTCGGTTGGGGCCGGTGCGTCGTTGGCCGACGTCTCTGGTGGTGCCTCGGGGCTTTCGATGGGCGCCGGGAGGTCGCTCTGCTTTGCGGGCTTCGCAGGCTTCTTGTCATCCCCGTACATTTTCACGTTACCGCCGCGAATACTGTCGATGTGTGACTTTTTGTCCCGGTAAACGGCATCGGCTTCGGCCGGATTACTGATCACCCGGGGGGTGATAAATACGTACAGGTTGGTTTTGTCTTCATCCTTGTTCTGCTTCTGGAAGAGGTATTTGGCAAAGGGCACCTCGCCCAGGCAGGGCACCTTGGACTGGTTGTCGGTGAGTGTGTCGTCGATAAGACCGCCGATGACGACGGTATGGTTGTCTTTGACGATGACGGTGGTTTCAACCGTGCGTTTGGCGGTGGTCGGCTGCAAGGTGGTCGTGTCGAGCGCGGTGGAGACTTCCAGTTCGATTTTCATGCGCACCAGACGCCCCTTGCTGATGTGCGGCGTGATTTTCAGGATTTTACCCACATCGCGGTACTCAAAGGAATTGAAGGTGTCAGAGGACGTGGTGGTGGTGGCCGTGGTTTGAAACGGGATGTTGTCCGCGATGGTGATGCGGGCCTCTTCGTTGTCCATGGTTAACACCTGCGGGGTCGAAAGAATCTGCACGTCCTCGTCGGTTTTCAGGGCCTGGAAGATGGCCGAGATGCTCGATACCGAAATCCCGGCAATGGTGATCGGTTCGGTGATCACCCCGAGTGAAAATCCGGTGGGGTTGGTCAGCCGGTTGGTGGACGGATCGAGCAAAGAGCCGGGGTTCGTGGCGCCGCCGGGGTTGAAGCCGCCGCCGGTGATGGCTTTGTCGTCGCCGATTTTGGTCGAACCGAGGGCGGTCCAGTCGATGCCCAGGTCGAGTCCCTTGTTGACGCTGACCTCCATGAACATCGATTCGATGTAAACCATGGAGCGGGGGATATCGAGTTTTTCGATAATGTCTTCCAGCACCAGGTAGTCGTCGGCATCGGCCGTGATGATCAGGCTGTTGGTCGCCTTGTCCGCCGAGATGCGCACATTGCCGGAAATCACCGGCGCTTTCTGCGCGCCCTTGGGAGCAGCGCTTTGTTTGCCGGGCAAATCCTGCAGGACTTTGGCCAGTTCCTCGGCCACGGCGTTCTCCAGGTAGTAGACCCGTATCTTGCCTTTGTCCGTGGGGGTCTCCTTGTCCAGCATGGCGATCAGTTTTTTTACCCGCTTGGTCTGGTCCTCACTGGCCACCAGCACAATGGTGTTGGTCCGTTCATCGGCGACAAAACTCACCTGTTTGCCCTGGACGCCTTTTTTGGCGGGGCGTTTGCGGCTTTGAAAGATGCTGGTCAGGGTTTTGACCAGCTTGGTCGCATCGGCATAATCCAGGGGGATCACGGTGATTTCCTGGCCGACCCCCGGCACGTCGATGGCCTTGAGAATGCGCAGCAGGCGCTTGATGTTGGAGTAAATGTCTGTGACGATCACCATGTTGGTCGGTGCGTAGGCCAGGATCGTGCTGCTTTTGGAGACCAGGGGCGTGAACAGGCGCTTGATTTCGGTCGGGTCGGCGTAGGTCAGGGGGATGAGTTGCGTGACGATTTTATCGGCCGGGGAATCGGCCTCGGCGCGCAGTTTGGTTTCAATGCTTTTACTGCGCGCGTCGGGCATGCGCACGATTTTGATGACCTTGCCCGACGGTACAGTGGTAAAACCGTGTACTTCGAGCACCGATTCGAATACTTTGTAGGCCTCTTTCACGCTGATTTTGGCCGGTGAGATGATGGTGACTTTGCCTTTGACGCGGTTGTCGATGATGAAGTTCTTCCCGGTCAATTCGCTGATGAACTTGATAAAGACGTTGATGTCGACGTCGTTAAAATCGATGGAGACAAAGCGTTGCCCGGTTTGGGACGCCTGGGAACGCGGCGCCGGCCGCTGCTGGCCGGCCGGCCGGGGACGCGGCGGCTCCTGGGCGTAGGCGATTGACAATTGGGTGAATAAGAAGAGCAGCATAAGGCTGCTCACAACGAGGTTGAAGCGCAGGGAAGATGATTTCATTTGTTTAACCAGTTTTATTATTTAAAATAATTTTTATCCAAAGTCAAAATTTTATTCTTAGGGTAAATACCCCGTAGCCGGCCTTGCAAAGGTTCATTCAATTTTGTATTCGATCTTCTTTTCCCGGCCTCGGCGTTTCAGGTCGAGGCTGAGCTGATTTGCGGTGCGTAGATTTTCGTAAAGGCGCGCGGCGCTTTCCGGTGATTCGATGGCGTCGCCGTCCACCGCGGTAATAACATCGCCGTTGCGCAGCCCCATGCGCCTGAAGATCGAGTTCGGCTTGATGCCGGTCAAAATGACACCGTTGGGTTGGCCGTTCTCCAGATTGGGCTGGATTTTAACCTGTGTCATCAAGGCGTTGAGATCGCTCACGGCGCTTTCGATGCGGGCCCGTTTGAGCGAAATCCGTTGAGGCCGCAGTTTGCGGGTTACCGGGGTGCGACGGGCCAGATTTTGTCGCGTGCCGGTCCGGCCCCGGCGGGCAGTACTTTTGGTTTTTTCAATGGCCAGTTTCTCGATCTGGCCGTTTACATTCAGCAGTACCTGCTCGCGCAGGATGTTCATGATGGTGGCATTCTGGATTTTGTCGCCGATTTTATACAACTGCTGCTTGCGTTTGGTCGTCTCTTCGATCACGGCGTAGGCGGCCTGCGAGGTCCCGGCCACGGTGCCCCACAGTTTCAGGTTCAGGTCGGTGTTTTTAACATCTTCCGGGTTGACCGCCTTGGGTTTGACTTCGGCCGGCTTGGTCTTGAAAAGGTCGCGCTGGACGATCGGCCGGTAGTAGGCCAGCGAGCGCGCACGCGGGGCGGTCGCTTTTTTGGCGGGGCGTTTGATGTTGGACTTGGGCACCCACGGCATTTCGGGTTCCAGGGAAACCTTGTAGAAAATATTGACCCCGAGAAAGATGGCCGCGGTGGCCAGAACGAGATTCGCGATATTGAAATATAATTTAGCCATGATGAGTCTTCACTTATTGCAGCGACAACATCGGTTTGTCGATATTGCCCCTTATTTTAAAGGCAAACTTGGCATTGACGCCGCCCAGCAGTCCGATGGGAAAGGTTTCGCTGAACTGGGCCAAAAAGTCCGCCTTGGGTTCCAGCGTCGCCTTGAGGTCGAGCCGGCTTTGGTTGAACGGATGGCGCGGCAGCACGGTGCCGTTGATCCGGCCGTCGATTTGCGGGCCGTTAAAGCGGCATTGCTTTACTTGCCAACGTTGCGTGTCCAGGGCCAGATGGGTGTTCATTTGGCTGATCTTTATCGGTTCGAGGGCGATCAGGTCGGTGCTCAGTTCAAAGCGCACATCATTGATCTGAATCCTGGCCTCGGCTTGGGGCCTGTTGTTCGGACCGGAACGGGCCGACACGGTGCCGGTGATGTAGCCGGGTTGCAAAGGGTCGATGGTGATGTCGACCGGCAGCAGATCGACCAGCGGCAGCGCCTTGATCTGCAAGTCGGCAAAGTCTGCGTCGACGGCCATTTGACGGTTGGCCCGGCTGGCGACCCCGTTCAGACGGCCCTCATAAAGCGTCATCCTGAATTTCACCGCCGGTTTGAACCGCAGCAGGGAACTCCATTTCGGATACAGCCACACCTGATCCATGTCCACCGGCAAACCGTCCGCCGTCGTGACTTGCACATCACTGAGTTTTAACCCCGGCGGCATGACCGGACGAATGCGGGTGATGTGTATCGTAAGATCCGGCCGCACCTGCCGGATCTGGTCGGCAACGATGTCCTTGATGGCGTGTTCCGGAAACAGCCAATAAAATGAGATGAGCGTTGCCAGCAGGATGTACAGCAGATACGGCAGCGATTTGCTACGAATTTTCATTGGGCTCCATTAACGCAAGTTCGAGTCCTATTGCTCGTATGTTTCGATCTGCAGGATCGCGTTTATTTGCGGTTTGTCCTTGCCGGCTTTGGTTACCGACATTTTTCTCACAAAAATCATGTTGCGCGAGGTTTCCACGCGGTACAGGTAGTTGACCAGTTGCTCGGTTGTAATCGCCTGGACCTTCATCTCCACCCGCGACAATTTCAAAGGGCTGTTGTCCACGCTTTGCGAGCTGGGTTTCATGTAGGCGATATTGTCTTTGATCCCGGCCTGGGTGACCAGCCGGTTGAGATAACTGAACAGTGTGAAATTTCCGGGCCGCCGGGTGAACCTGCTTTGCGACAGACTGCTGGTCGACTGCAGGTCCCGGTATTGAGCGGTGAGTGTTTGGATTTCACGCAGATGACCGGTTTTGGCTTCGACTTGTTGGGTCAGTCTTTTTTTGTAGGCCATTACCGGGGTGAGGATGAACTGGGCCGCAATGATCGCTGCAATCACCGCCGCGGCGGCAATTATTCCCATCTTTTCACGCCTGTTTAAATGGATCGCCATCGGATTGGTCTCATATTTCCAGTTTCAATTTAAACCGGACCGCATTGTCGGACTTGTTGGTCTGGCTGATGATTACGGTTTTAAAGATCGCTGCCTGCTGCAACTGGCTTTTCATGTCGTTGACCGCCTGAAAGGAATCGGTTTCACCGGATACCAGAACGGCGTCGGGCCCGACGGCCAGCCGGGTCAGATCAACGCTGGCCTTGGTATCGATCCCTTTGCTGAGGGCCTGTAAGATATCGATGGTCCGCACGGCCGGTATATTCGCCGAAGAAGACAAACCGGCACCCTGGATTTCCTTGATCGCCACGCGGGTCTGGTGCAACGGATCGACAATTTTTTGGGTGTTGGGAAAGGTTTCCTTGAACACGGATGCGATCTGTTCGTCCAGATGCCGGACCCGTTTGCGCTGGTCTCTGAAATCGAGAACCAGGCTGATGACGGCAAGGATCACCACCAATGCGGCGATGCAGGCGCTACGGATAATACGCGGTTTGTGCTCGACCCAGCCATGGCTGCGGGCGTAGGGCCCCGTGCAAAAATCAAAGCCCTTGGTTCCGCGGATTTCCGTAAGCGCCAATGCCACGGCATCGTTCATGCGAAATGGCTCCCAGGACATGGTCACCTGACGGTTGGCGTTGATTTGCTTTTCCTGCAACATGTCGGCCGCGCGGACCGGCAGGTTGAAAAAGTCACTCAGGTCGGGGCGGTCGGCCAGATCCTTGCCGGCCGCACCGGAAAGCACGAGTTCCTCCGGTTCAAATTCGATTTCCAGGTTTTCTTCAAGGCTCAACAGCGTGTGGCGGACCTGCCCGGCCAGCAGTTTGGTGCGCTTCGGGTCTGTGGCGCGGCACGGGAAGGAACGCGCCAGCATGACTTTGCGGTCGGCCACGACATATAGGGCGCAGGTGGTGTTGTTGATATCGGCAAAGAGGAAATTGGCCGGTTGCCGGCCTGATGCGGCCAGAATACCGGCGCCGGCAAAGCCGCCGGGCAGGATTTTTTCAGGCTGCAGATCGACTTCCGACAACAGGTTCAGCACGGTTTCGACACGGCTTATCTCGATGGCGGCAGTGAGCAGGTCGGTCTGCTCGGCGGCCTGGATCTGGTGAAAATCGATCAGCATGCGGTCCAGTGCCAGCGGCAGACTCGGTTCGAGTTCAAACGGCAGGACCTGCCGGATTTTTTTGGCGCCCTTGAAGGGCACGCGCAGGTTGCGGAAAGAAAAATCCTCGGCCGGCAGGCTGATAACGCAGCGGGCTTCCTGCACCGGCATATTGGACACCAGAAATTCGAATGCGCGGGCAACCCCTTCCTCAAAGGGCAGATCCACGGAGATCGGGATATAGGTGTGGCCTTCCAGATGATTGTCCTTCAGGCCGGATTTGATCAGCGTTGCGGCAACGGCGTCGCGGCGAATGTCGATGGTGAGTAGCTTGCGGACCATGGCTTTTTGTCCTGAATATTAAAAAAATATATTGTTTTTTCAGGCTTGTATATATTAAATCGCCTGCCGATTCAATACCCGGCAATGCCATTTGCCGGTTTTGTCCTTTTCCCGCTTGACCACCACCTTTATCCGGCGCTCACGGTCGTTTTGCGTGGCGGTGACGTCGATCCGAAAAATGTCGCTGGCGTTGGTAATCAGAGCCGGGTCGATGACCACCCCGCCCATGCCCGGCACGTTTTTGTACCAGGCCGGCGCGCTCAGATCGTTGACAAATTTAGTCTCGGCCCTGGCGTCGCGAAACTCGACCATGGCTTGGGCCATGTCTTCGCTGCCGGCCGGCAGCAGGGCGGCCAATACCGGCATCGGGGCGGTGTTGATATTGATTCCGCCTTCGAATTTGAAGGTTTCGCCCGGTGCCGGGGCGCTGCCGTAGGCGGTCAGAAAGTTGCCGATGCCCGGTTTTTCGGTGCTTCCCTGAAACAGTTCCGGGGTAATGCCCTTGACCAGCATCAACTCCGAGGTGATTGTCAAAGGGCCGTTTTTGCAACGGTAGGGTGGCTCCAGATCCAGGTAGTACTCCGATTCGGCTCCGTTGAGTCCGGTAACCGCGTCGTCGTCGCCCGAATCGAGCCAGTCTTTCAACGAATCGACAATTGTGTCCGGTTCGATCTCTTCCAATTCTTCTTCGGCGGCCAGCAGGGTCAGGGCCAAAAAGCGCTGCCAGAGCCGCATTTGCGGCAAATTGAACTGGCGCACCTGAGGATAGCGCACCAGGGCGTTGGCCTGGATCTTACTCAGCTCATCGGTAATTTTGATTTTCAGTGTGCCGCTGTCAAAGGGCAGGGCCTTGACGACCTGGGCGGTTTTTTCCTCGTCGGCCCAGTCTTCCTGGATCGAGTCGACCTTGGTTTCCTTCTTGTCCTTGATCAGCATGGCCATGGCCGCCGACAGACCGGCGTCGCACATGTTGTTCAGGGTCAACTGGTCGCGGCGGGCCGCCGCCGTTTCCAGGCTGAGCCGGGTGCGGTAGTTGAACTCAAGGACGATCGGCACCAGTACGGCCATCACCGACAGGGTGATCAGCAAGGCGATGCCGCGTTCGTTGGATTTAGTCTTGTGTCCATCCGAATGGACACTATTCTTGGTTTCCATGGTTGTTATGACTCACTGGGCTGGCGGTGCATCGTCAGCGCCACGCGGGTTTGGAAACGATGGGTGGTATCCTCGTTGCCGATTTCCAGCAGGACGTCGATTACCGCCGGGGTGGCGTATTTTGCATCGTTCGATTCCGAGTCCCAGTATTCGTATTCGCCGCCTTGCTGGTCGTAATAGGTGAAGGTCAATTTTTTGACGTCCGTGCACAGCACCGGGTGACGGTTGCTTTCTTCAAATTCATCAAAGGGGTACAGGTCGTCCGCCCGGCGCAGTACAGGGGGGCTGTCGGCTTCGTCCTGAACATAGTAGACGATACGGGCCACCCCTTCGGCGCGCGTTCCCTCAAATCCGATATGCCCCAGCGAAGTAAAGCGCAACCGGCCGAACGATTGACCGCCCAGGGCGGTATCGTCCCCGACGACGCGGTAGGGGTCCGGGGGCGAGTTGAATTGCGGTTTTTTATATTCCGGCGCCAGGGCGACATGGGTGGCTTGCAGGTCCTCGCTGATGCGCTGCAAACAGGAATACGCCATTTCGTAGATTTTTTTGTCGTCTTTGACCGCCTCGACATTGGCGAACACCATGGTGAACGAGCTGTACACCATGCTTGTAATCATGGCCAGCAGGGTGATGGCCAGCATGATTTCAATCAGGGTGAAGCCGGCCGCCTGTATGACCGGCAGCCTTGTGAGTGGGTTGGGGTGCAAGCGGATCATTTTTGCCAATGCCGGTATGTTTGAATGTGATAATTGTATTCGCCTTCATTCAGGCGAACGACGATTTCGAGTTTCTTAAAGGCCAGATTTGTGTCTTCGAACGGTTCGGGCACGATTTCTTCCGTATTGAGTTGCCACGTAAAACCGGGGAACGCATCACCAAAATCGCCGCTGTCATCGATCAGTTCCGCCACCGGGGTCGTGGCCAGTGTGCTCATTTTGCTTTGCGCCAGCAACGGAGCGGTGGTGTAGAAGCGCGCCGCGGCGTTCATGCTGATGGTTTGTGATTGCAGCCGGTAAACGCCGGTCAGCGCTATGGCGAGAATGGCCAGGGCCGTCATCACTTCCAGGAAAGTAAAGCCGTTTTGATCCCGTTGCCAAAGCGGCGTATGTCTTTTAACCGTGAACACTATTCAAACTCGACGTAGCGATCGATCAGGGTGACATTGGGGAGAAACGATTCGATCCGGAAAGTGACCGGTTGATCATCGTCCTCGCGTAAATGGATCAGGGCTTTGTCCGTGTAGCCCTGTCGGTAAAAGCGGATATCGGCCCGTCCCACTGAGACTTTGCCCTTCAAGGGAAATTCCACGTCCATCAGATCGACATCGTCCGGCAGGCTGACGCCGCCTTCGGCGGCTTCCAGACGGGCTTCTTCGGTCATGCCGGCGTGGGTACTCCACAAGCGATTGGTATCCAGGCCGATATGCAGGATGTAGTCGGTTTTGCTTTTTACCGCCTTGGCCTTCAAGTTGTCGATGGTGTTGATGATCACGCGCGCGGCGGTGTCGCCGTCGTCCGCCAGAACCGCGTTATGAAAGCGCGGCACCGCGAAGAACAGTAAAAGCACCAGCAGGCTGATGACCACCATCAGTTCCAGCAGGGTATAGCCGCAATTTGACCTGAAGATCGATTCACAGCGCATGGTGTTTCCGATGCAGGGTAGAAATAGGGTTCGCAGTCATTCCCAAGATGCGCAAGTTGCTTGTTCCGGCTGCCCACCGCAAGAAGCGCTTTGCGCACCATTTCTATTCAATTTCCCAGTTGTTGATATCTTTGTTTTCGTCTTCACCGCCGGCCACGCCGTCGGCGCCGTAGGAGACGATGTCAAAATCGCCGTGTGCGCCGGGTGACAGGTACACATATTCGTTTTTCCAGGGATCTTTGGGGATAATGCTTTTTTCCATGTAGCCGCCCTTGCGCCAGTTCTTGGGGACGGTGCCGGTGCCGGGTTTTTCGATTAACGCCTGCAGACCTTGTTCGGTGGAGGGGTAGACGCCGTTTTCCAGCTTGTACATTTTCAAGGCGGTTTCCAGGGCCTGGATATCCATGCGGGCCCTGACATCGCGGCCCTTGTCGGCCTGGCCGACCAGCTTCGGCCCGATAAAGGCGGCTAGAAAACCGAGTATGACGATGACGACCATCAACTCGATCAAAGTAAAACCGTACTGGTTTGTATGCTTTAAAAGTTTTGCTTTCATCCCCAGTGTCTCCATGTCCGTTGATAGTTCGTTCATGATAAGTCGTTTGTTTTAAATTCTGGTTGCTTTGTGGAACGACTGCAAACACGCCGTGCCGGCAACCGCTGTGGATGGCTCGAATTTTGACACCGCGGCCGCGATTTCATTGTTATTTCAACAAAATTGGATATCATACAGATCCTTGATTTGTAAACAGTGTATCCGGTTGCGGCGTCCAAGGCAAGGCCTGGCGCGAATCGTTTTGGAGCGGCGCATCTTGAACACGTTTAAAACGTATCTTGAAGATAAGCAAAAAAAATGCCATTGAATTTCAGGGTTTGGCCGCGGGGTGCCGGCTGAAACCGGGGGCACCGGGGCCGTGCCGCACATGCGCCGACGATGAAATTATTTGAATTCATGGCCTTAAATTGCTAATAAACAACGAATTCATCTGTTAATGACGCACAAGTTAGGGGCTCGCGCCAAAATGGTTGTACATTTTTGCGCGAGCCCCGCAGCAACCGGAACCGTCGTGCCCCGGGCCTGGATATTCACCGGGACTTGCGTTTGTGTACACAGAAAATCAGGATTGACGATATGATTGGACGCTACCGGCCCCTTTGGGGCTTACTTGCCTGTCTTCTTTTTTTATCCGTGAATAGCGATGCGCAAAGTGCCGAAGAGAAATCTGCCGTGAATGCCTTTGCGTTGGCCCAGGCGATCATGTGTGAGCGGGTGCAAAATCTCAAACCGGTCAATCCGGGGATTGCGTTTTCGATCAGCAGCGGCAAGGTCAGTTGTTTTACCGCGTTTGATCCGGTCAATCAAAGAACGTACATTTACCACAACTGGTATCATCGTGACGATTTGAGCTATAAGAAAAAACTGTATTTACGCGCGCCGCGCTGGTCCACTGTCAGCAGCATTCAATTGCGCGAGGCGGACAAGGGACCCTGGCGCGTGGAAATCACCGGCCGTGACGGCCGGGTTTTAAGTGTGTTGCGATTCAGTATTATCGACTGACGGTATTTCACCATGGACAACCTGTTTACGTCATATCTGGCTCTTCGCTGGCAGGACCTGCTCGATATTGCCATCAACAGCTATATCCTGTTCCGGCTGTATGTCCTGTTTCGCGGCACCAACGCGTTTCGGGTGTTGATCGGCATCGGGCTGCTCTGGTTTTTTCAACGGGTTGCGGTTTCCATGGGGCTGATTGTCACCAGTTGGGTCATGCAGGGGATCACGGCGGCGGCGGCCCTGATCATCATCATTGTTTTTCGCAACGAAATTCGTAGTGTTCTGCAGATCAAGCGTCTCAAAACGATTTTGTGGGGCCTGCCGCGTCCCAACCTGCATACGCCGGTTGATAAGGTGGTTGAAGGGGTTTATGCCCTTTCGCGCAGCCGCATCGGCGCCTTGCTGGTGTTGCCGGGCAAGGAGGATATTCGCGAGGTTTGCCAGGGCGGGCTGGACTGGCGGGGATTGATTTCTTCGGAAATGATCCGGAGCGTATTCAGACCCGAAAGTCCGGTGCACGATGGGGCTGCGGTTATTCAAGGACGACGCATTGCCGAAGTCGGCGTGATTTTGCCCCTGTCCTATCGTCAGGATCTGCCGTCGCATTACGGCACCCGGCATCGGGCGGCCATGGGGCTGGTGGAAAAGACGGATGCCCTGGTGATCATTGTGTCCGAGGAGAGTGGCCACGTGCTGGTGGCCAAGGGGGCCACGATCACCGAGGTGACGGACAACGTCAAGCTGTTGCGGTTGTTGCGGCAACACGCCGGTTTGACCGCCGACGAGAAATATGTACGCAGGGAACATTTCAAGCTCGGGCTGGCCGCGTTGCTGTCAGTGATGTTCGTCATGGGGATTTGGGCCAGCTTTTCACGGGGGCTTGAATCGCTCATCGCCCTGGATGTGCCGGTGGAATACATGAACCGCGATTTCGGTATGGAAATCCTCGACACATCCGTCAACAGTGTCAAGCTGAACCTGAGCGGTTCCGGCGCCTTGATCAAATCGATTCGTCCGGAGCAGATCCGGATACGGCTGGATATCGCCAAGGCGGTGGTGGGACGCAATATTTTCACCATCACCGCCGACAACATTACCCTGCCGCCCGGCGTGGTCTTGAAACGGGTGCAGCCGTCGGTGGTCGAAGTGTTGCTTGATGTGCCGGTGACAAAAAAAATGCCGGTGCAGATCGATTGGGTGGGCAAGTTGCCGGAAAACCTGCAACTGGTCAGCGCCAAGGTCGCCCCGGCCGCCGTCGCACTTGTGGGAGCCAGCCGTGTGCTGGATGTGATTTCAACGATTTATACTGAAAAAGTGTTATTGGACAACATCTCATCCTCGGGCCGCCTGACAGTCAATCTGGCCTTGAATCCCGCCTCCTTGAAAATCGCCCCCGGCGCCGCCGACAAGATCATCATCGATTATGTGATCGCCCCGCGCGCTTCGCTCGTCAATAAACTGGAAAATTAAATCTAAATTAACAGTTTTTCGCCGATTTATCCGAATAGCAAGGCCTCAAGCTCAGCATTGGAGCCGACGACCTGCTCGTCTTTTTCTGTGCGGGCTTCAGGGGTCTGTTCAAAGAAAAATGAATTCGAATCGGGATTGAAGATGTAAGCTTTCCAGTCGGTATTCTCTCCGTTGACAATGGTCAGTATCAATGTGTTTGTTTTGTCGTTGTAGGTCCATTGATAATCGTCGGCTTCGTTCAAAAGCGCACCGCGCGCAACAGCGCTGATGAGTGTGAGATCGGTTTGTGAATCGGCTCCCAGTACCGGATATCCGAAGCTTTGTTCCGGTTTTAAAATCTCCACTACAGAACTGAATCTATCTTGCCCATAGCTGGCTGTAAAATCCAACCCATTCAATGTCAACTCACCGAAAGTTTCAGGAGAGGAGTCTTCATATTGTTTGAATCTCGATAAAATGTCGGCTGAGTCGAAGAACGCAAAATTGCCGTCCGGGCCTTTAAGATCCCAAATCAATTCATCATTTGTAACGCTGCTGTCTAACCTGATCTGAAAAGATTTCGGACCATCATATATCAACTTCGCATTGTCGACCTTGGGTAAAAAGTTGATGATCTCCTCTTGAACCAGTTCAGGAGTTCTTGGAAGAAGTTTACCATTTTTATCAGAGATATACTGAACCGTGCCCTCCGACTCATCTTGTACTGTTGTAAACACTAAATCGCCGATGTGGGTCTGCTCGAATTCATCTTGTTGTTTCGTAGACAGTATATCGTCGATATGAACATTTTCCGGCGGAGCAAGGGTGGCCGCAACAGGCTTGCCTGTCTCGGGGTCAAATTCCAGTGAGTAGTCGTTGCTTAGTGAAACATTACCGTTATAGTCGTTAATAACCAACGAACCACTGCTGTTTTGCGCATCGATGGTCCATTTCAAGATTTCAAAATTCAGCTGTGCATTGATATTACCTTCCTTGGAGATTTCAAATTCACCCTCCGTGGCAAATTGAAATAGTTTGTCTTGTGGAATATCGGAAGGGATAAAAACGGATTCACCATTGCGGGCAAATTCTATTCTGAAATCATCGGCGGTACGCTCGAACACCGGAATATCCAGATCCTTTGGTGTTATTTTAACCGTATCCGTCGACCGTTCGATATTTAAATTCGAATTGGGACCAAACCCGGACAGTGTGAAACTTCCGTCGTCGGGTCGCGAAACATTTGCATCATTGCGGACCGTGAATTGATCGCGATAGAGTCCGCCTGAAATGTTTAAAATGTTAATCGAACCGTCTTCTTTTTCGCCGGCCACAAATTGGGTATTGTCCGGATTATTGCGGGCGGTCTCCAACTGTGAGTAGGTGGGTTCCACAAATACGGGGTTATTACTAAACGGGCGGCTATACATCAGCTCCTTTTGTTCAGCACCCACGATCGTTGCACCACGCGCAAAAGAAGCAACTGTACTTCCGGTCGCGAGATGAGAACCAATGGCGATATAGTTATTGCCGTCGACATCCGTCAA
This sequence comes from Desulfobacterales bacterium, assembly GCA_028282295.1. Lineage (GTDB taxonomy): Bacteria > Desulfobacterota > Desulfobacteria > Desulfobacterales > JANQIE01 > JANQIE01. The sequence goes on from JANQIE010000091.1 coordinate 24,307, forward strand.
ATTGGCCGCGCTGGCCTGAGCCCCTTTCCTGGGAAGTAACTTGTTAATCCCTACCGTTTGATCGGTAATTGCTGCGACCAATATTCCCAGCGTGCCTGCTGAGTTCTCTTCATCAGTACCACCGGTAGCTTCGGGCGTCGGCAAGCTGCCCTGCGTAATAAACCTGACCGCCTCCGGGCCGTCATCTTCCGCAGTGTAAGAAACGTAATCAGCGCCATCTATGGTTACCCAGCCGTTCACATCGCCGGGTTTCGCTTCAGGCAAAAAAACGCCGATGTTTTTTCCATCAACAACGATGGATTCTCGCGGTGTATCCACCGGCGGCCGGCTGTTTTCGGGTAACCAGTCCGGCATCGCAGGCGAGTCGGTATCAGTGCCTTGCGGCTGTGCCGTGGTTCCAAATTCTTTGCCGATATCGCTCAGTATTTGTGTAAACGTTTCCACGGGGTTATCGTCTTTCTTCGCAACAGGTTGCGGCGGAACGAGCTTCGGGGGAACAAGCGTGGCCGCGACCGGTTTGCCCGTCTCAGGGTCAAATTCCAGCGAATAGTAATTGTTCAATGAGGGCGATCCGCCAGAATCACGAATAACTGCCGTACCGCTGCTGGTATCCGCATCAATGGTCCAATTAAAGCGGCTACCACCGACCGATGCGCTGATATTGCCTTCCTCGGAAATATCAAATTGTCCTCTCGTCGCAAATTGAAATAGCCGGCCTTGTGGAATATCGGAAGGGATAAAAACAGGATCGCCATTGCGGGCAAATTCTAACTTGAAGTCTTCGGCGATACGCTCGGACGGCGGAATACTAAGGTCTTTTGGGGTTATTTTAACAGTATCCGTTGATTGTCCGATATATGGCCCCGTCTGGCGACTAAACCCGAATAGCGTGAAGCTTCCATCCTCGGGGCGCGAGATAGTCGCATCCTTTTGAACTGCAAATTGATCTCTGTACCGCCCGCGAGTAAAATTTAGAATGTTAAGCGAACCATCTGCTTTTTCCCCGGCCACAAATTGTTCAATGTTTGGAAATACATTGGCGGCGGTGGACAAATCCTGCTGAGATGGTTCCGCAACGGCGGGGTTTGCGTTGTAAGTGTGGATATGTATTAAATCCTTTTGGTTACCATTCACGATTTCGGCACCCCGCTCAAAGGAAGGGACCGATGTAGCGGTGTTGAAATGAGTACCAACGGCAACATAACCATTGTTTTCGGCATCCGTTATATTGCCCGCGCTAAATTCAAAACCTACTTTGGATGGATTGCCTGCAGTCCCTTTGGCCCGTTCGGCAGCCGCTGCGATCAATATCCCTAATGTGCCGATTGCGTTTTCTTCATCACTTCCACCCGTAGCTGCGGGCGTCGGCAAGCTGTCTTGTGTAATAAAACTGACAGCCTCACCATGGTCAAACTCATCGGTATATGAAACATAGCTGGTGTCACCTACCGTTACCCAACCATTCACATCGCCGATATCCGCATCCGGCAATAAAACACCCACGGTTTTTCCGTCGACAACGATGGCTTCACGCGGGGTGTCCACCGCCGGCCGATTTTCTTCGGGCAACCAGTCCGGCATCGCAAGCGGGTCGGCATCGGCGCCTTGCGGCTGTGTAACGGTTCCAAATTCTTTGGCGACATCACTCAGTATTTTTGTAAATCTTACTTCGGGACTATTACTGTCGGCCGGTGTTAATTCCGACTGATTCAAAACTCTGCCCGGCTGGGCGGTCACATCGATCTGCCCGGCCTCTTCAGCAAGCACCTGCGTGCCTGTGGATGTTTTGTTTTCGAAAACACCGTCCACCGTACCGGGAACGGCCGGTCGAACGGTATTGCCGTCTGTTTGCACTGGAAGCGCGGGTGAACGGACGTCAAGCGGATTATTTACCCTTTCGGGTAAAGTGGCGTTCTGGAGCCGGGTTTCGGTTTTTTTAGGCTGGTGCTGTGTGGGGACGTCTGCTTTTGGGTCGTCGTCCGGCGGCGCGAACGGTCCGCGCCGGTTCTCGGTCAAGTCTTTTTTGTGAGACGGCCCTGCCGGCGAAAAAGGTGTACCTTTCGCTTCAGGTTCATTGCCTGCCGTGGAATTTTTGACATCTTTTTGTTCTGCCTCGGGGCCTTTGCCTTCTTTTTGTTCCGCCTTGGGGGGGGCTACATTTTTCGGTTTTCCCGTTGTGGGTAAAGTGGTGTTCTGGGGCCGGGTTTCGGTTTTTTTAGGTTGGTATTGCGTGGGAATACCTGCTTTTTGTTCGTCATTCGGCGGCGTGAACGCCCCGCGCTGGCTCTCTGTTAAGTCTTTTTCCCGGGGGGGACCTGCCGGCGAGGAAGACGTGTCTTGCGATGCGGGTTCATTGCCTGCCGCGGAATCCTTGACATCTTTTTGTTCTGTCCCGGGGCTTTTACCTTCTTTTTTTTCTACCTTGGGACTTTCGGCATCTTGTTGGATTTTCGCGGGATTTGCTTTTTTTTCTTCTTGTTTTGCCGGGGGACTTTGGGCATCTTTCGGCTTTGCAGCCGTTCCTTGGACACTTTTTCCCATTTGAGAGGTTCCTTCCAGAAGTAAACTATTAACGGTTCAGCATTCAATCAGCAGCAGGTTGCCGCAGTTATTGCGCAAAAAACCGTTTTATCCAAATAACAAGGTCTCAAGCTCAGCATTGGAACGCACGACCTGCTCGTCTTTTTCTGTACGGGCTTCAGGGGGCTGTTCAAAGACAAATGCATTCGAACCAGGATCGAAAGTGTAAGCTTTCCAGTCGGTATTTTCTCCGTTGACGATGGTCAGGATCAATGCGTTTGTCTTGTCGTTATAGGTCCACTGGTAATCGTCGGCTTCGTTTAGAAGCGCACCGCGTGCAACCTCGCTGATGAGGGTAAGATCGGTCTTTGAATCGGCTCCCAAGACCCGATACCCGTAGTTTTGTTCCGGTTTTAGAATTTCCACTACGGGACTGCCTTCCAAAGCGGCTGTAAATCCCAATCCATTCAAGGACAATTCTCCGAAAATATCGGCGGAGAACCCTTCATATTGTTTGAACTTCGATAGATTGCCGGTTGAATCGAAGGACACGAAATTACCTTCCGAAGCTTTGAGATCCCAAACCAGTTCATCGTTTGAAGCATCGCTGTTTAACCTGATCTGAAAGGATTCCGGATTGTCAAATGTCAAACTCGCATTGTCGATATTGGGCAGAAAATTGACGATCTCGTCATGAACCAATTTAGGAACCCTCGGCAGAGGGGTTCCATTTTTATCAGCGATATTCAAAACGGTGCCGCCCTGCTCATCCGGGCGTGTCGTGAACATGAGATCGCCGATGCGCGTCTCTTTTATTTTCGGCGGAATAAGGGTCGCCGCAACAGGCTTGCCTGTTGCGGGATCAAATTCCAGTGCGTAGTCATTGATAAATGACACATACCCGTCAGGTTCGCGAATGACCGCCGTACCGCGGCTGTTTTGCGCATCGATGGCCCAATTCAATTTGCCACGATTCAACTGCGCGCTGATATTGCCTTGCTCGGAAATATCAAATGCACCTTCCGTCACAAATCGAAATAGTTGTTCTTTCGGAATATCGGAGGGGATAAAAACAGGTTCACCGTTGCGGGCAAATTCTAGCGTGAAATCTTCGGCGGTACGCTCGGACACTGGAATATTAAGGTCCGTTGGTGTCAGTTTGACCGTATTCACCAACGGCTTGGCAGTTGACTGCTGATCGGAGCCAAGCCTGAAGAGGGTTATGCTTCCGTCTTCGGGGCGTTCGATATTGGCATCATTCTGGACTGTAAATTGATCCCGGTAGAGGCCGCTGGTATAGTTTATAATGCTGATCGAGCCATCTTCTTTTTCTGCGGCTACAAACTGGTTAATGTCCGGATAATTGCGGGCGAGTTCCAAATCCGTTTGAGAAGGTTCCACAAATTCGGGGTTTTCATTAAAAGGATGGCTATGGACAAACTCTCCATGTTCACCATCTACGATCTGTGCACCACGTTCAAAAACACCGACTGTATTTCCGTCGTAAAGGCGTGAGCCAATGGCAACATAGTTGTTGCCGTCGGCACCGGTTAAATTGGCCGCGCTAGCCTCGAATCCTTCTGTGGATAATCTGGTTGTAATGTCATCTGTTTGTTTGGTAACCGCTGCGACAAATATCCCCAGCGTGCCGGCTGAGTTTTCTTCATCCGTGCCCCCCGTCGCCTCGGGGGTCGGCAAGCCATCCTGCGTAATAAACCTGACAGACTCCGGGCTGTCACTTTCGGCGGTATATGAAACGTAGCTGGCGCCATCTACAGTTACCCAACCATTCACGTCGCCGGGGCTCGCATCGGGCAATACAACACCTACGGTTTTGCCGTCAACAACGATGGCTTCCCGCAGTGTGTCCATCGATGGCCGGCTGTTCTCGGGTAACCAGTCAGGCATCGCAAGCGGGTCGACATCAGCGCTTTGCGGCGGTGGCGTGGTTTTATTTTTTTTGCCGATATCACTCAGTATTTGTGTAAACCTTGCGACGGGATTATCTTCCTGGGCCGGCGTTAATTCCGACTGATTCAAAACTCTTCCCGGCCGGGCGAGCGCATTGACTTGCGCGGCTTTTTCAGCAACCACCTTGTTGCCCGTAGAGGCTTTGTTCTCGAACTTACCGCCCACCGTAATGGGCGCGACCGGTTGGTCGGGGTTGTCGTCTGTTTGTGGTGAAAGCACGGGCGAACGGGTGTCAAGGTGGTTGTTTACTGTTTTTGAAGGGAGTGGCGTTTCGGGGGCGGGTTGCGGTTTTTTAGGTGTGTATGCGGCGGGAACACCTGCTTTTTGCTCGTCACTCGGCGGTGCGAACGACCCGCGCTGGCTTTGCGTTAAGTTGGTTTCCCGATTCGGGTTCCCAGGCGAGGAAGACGTGCTTTCCGGTTTGATTTCTTTTTTGGATTCTGCCGCGGAGCCTTTATCATTTTTTTGTTTTGCCGCGGGGTCGCTGACGTTTTGTGGTTCTGCCTCGGGGCCTTTACCTTCTCTTTTTTTTGTCTTGGGACTTTCAACATCTTTTTTGATTTCCGCGGGTTTTTCGGTTTTTTTTTCCTGTTTTGCCGCGGGGCCTTTGACACTTTTGCCCATTTGAAAAGCTCCTTTCGAAATTCAAACAGCAGCAGGTTACCGCTGTTATTGCGCAACGAGATGCCATTTCCGGATGGACACAAGCGCATAAAATAAAATATTTCAGGGAGGTTCCCCTTGAGCAGGGAACTTTACGAGATACTTTTTTTTTTACTACGCTAACCCGGATTTTATGGTAATCGTATGTATTTATCGGGAGGGTAAGGGGCGATGCGGCCTTTTCCCAAATACGCAAGTATTGCAAAAAAGATGCGGGTATATCGGAAAAAGGCGACAAAAGCTGCCTGTAGCCCATTGGTTTTTTACCGATTTTAAAAGTGGATGTAAATCAGGGAATCCCTGAAAAACGGGTTTGAAAAACCCTAATGAGGGGTTCGAAAAACCTGAACAGGTGTTGCAGTCGGAGCCAATCCGATGCCGTGATGGGCCAAAAGCTGCCGTTTTCGGATTGATGCTAGTTGATGGACAGGGTGAAGATGGTCAAATTGCCCAGACAATGGATCACGATTGGAACAATTAAGTTTCGTTCGTGCTCATACGCTATCGCAAATATCAATCCGCCGCATAGTTCGATTAACGGGAAGCGTAACCCGGAAACCAGATGTGCGCTTGCAAACAGGATGGTACTCAGCCCCAGCGCCCATGCAAAGCCCGCGCGACGCAAAAAACCGAATATGACCCCGCGGAAAAACAGTTCTTCCGCCACCGGTGCGATCAGGCATCCAACAACGACCGCCAATATCCGCGCAGGCCATTGGGCCGGTAGATTTATCCGGAGCATGGCAAGCGGATCAAGTCCGGTCAGGTAAAGCACCGTCATTGCGATTGCCGCCAGGCACCCAAATCCGATGGCCCACAGGACGCCGCGCCATAGTCCATGTACCGAGGCGCCGGGGTGCAACCCGATTGCGGCAGGGGTCTTGTTGAAAACGCCGATGATGAAAACTGTCTGGAACAGGCGCAGAATACCTGCATACACCAGCGGCGGTATGCTTTGGGTATGCCGTACAACGCTCCCGGCGAGCAGTTCAAGCGTCAGGATACCGGCAACCGTCAGCAGGAAGGTTTTTATCCCGATCCGGGTTGGGTCCATCCTAAAACCTTCAGGGCGCCGTAGGCGTAGAGTTGCACATACCAGTGGTCGGAGGTGTTGATTCGCGCGATGATCTGATCGATCACAGCCGGGTCACCGCGACGTTTCAAGGCATCGAGCGCCATGCAGACGACATTGGGATTGGGATCATCGAGCAGGGCCACCAGATCCCGGTAGGTGTTGGGGCGCCGGCTGACACCCAGCGTTCGGGCCAGCCAGTACTTCTCGGTCAGGTGGGCGGTGGTGAGCAACAGGGGGTAGGATTCGAAATCGCCGATTTCGACTTTGTTTTCGATAATGACCTTCATTGCCGCCACCCGTTCCTGCCATCGGGTTGATGTCAGGGCTTCTTCCAGGCGGGTGATGTCGACCTTGACGTGCCCGCCGATGTACAGCGGGATCAGCAACGCGGCGCATACCAGACAACAGGAGACGGAAGCCAGGATCGAGCTGGTCTTTACGCTAAAGCGCATCAACCACAGGCGGCGCCACAGGGCATACATCAGTATATAAAATATCAGGGGCATGCCTGCCAGGAGGGAGTAATAAACAAACGGTCGAAAAAAGAGATAGCGATCGGTGCGATTGGAATAAGAACGCAGCCAATCGGCCGGGTCGGTCAGGAATTTTTCTGGTTTGACTTTCAGGATCAAACGTCCTTTATCACTGAGCAGCACCCTGTTTTTTTCGAACCGTACCGTCAGGTCGGCCACGGCCGGGTCTTCCATCAATAGAAAATCATGGGCCAGCAATAAGTTTTCTATATCCGGCCGCAAATCATCCTCAACTGTGTCGATGGCCGCGGTGCGTATTGTTTTTTGCGATAAGGATTTGAAGACTTGGGCCGGATAGAGGGTGTAGCGGTAGTAAAAATCGTTGACTTGCCGGCCGACGGCGGTGGGCAGCAGCAAGTAGTCGCGCACTTCGGTAAAAGGGCGTCCTTTTGTAATCCAGGCACCGGCGCCGAGGAAAAATACCAGGGGCAGTACATAGGCGGCACGGCTGAGTACGATGCTGATTTTTTCGCGCGGCGGCATTGATCGCAATGTTGTGGCAAATACGGCGATCGGTATGATCACGAAAATGGCGGTCACCAGTGGTGTGAACCCGTTGATATTCAGAAAGCCGATGTAGCCGATCCACAAGCAGAACAACAGGATGAAAAACGGGGTGTTGCGGAAAAACAGCCGGTCCCAGCACCAGGTCGCGCCGAGCGCAAGGATGGTCAGGCCGGCGCCGGCGGTCAGTGTGAAGAAAAGGCCGCCGAACAGCGCAGGCATGATTTCGATCAGTTGGGGGATAACATGCTGATTGGGGACGATCAGATAGTTCTGCGGATCCAGTGAGGTCAGTGTGCGGTGCAGGTCGACGTTCGATCGGTGTACCATTAGCAGCGACAACAACTGGGCGCAAAAGAGACCGACCAGAATAACCGTCACCGGGTAGTAGGAGCGTTTTTTGGGAATCTTCATAGGCGTTTATTTAACCAACTGGGTCATCTCGAATATCGGCAGGCAGATCGACAGGACGATAAAGCCGACCGAAAGCCCCATGATCAGAATCATGACCGGTTCCAGCAGCGACGTCAGGCTCATGACATTGGTTTCAACTTCGTTTTCATAAACGTTGGCGATTTTATTCAGCATGCTTTCCAACTCACCACTCTGTTCGCCTACTTTAACCATTTGAAGAAAAAGCGGCGGCAGAAGTTGCCCTTCAGCCAGCGATTCGCCCAAAGGCCGGCCTTTGCCGACTTCGTCGGCCGCCGATTCGATGTTCAGGGTAATGTGCACATTGTCGACGATGTTTTTCACGATGCCCAATGCCGTCAGCATCGGAACACCGTTTGCCAGCAGGCTGCCCAGGGTGCGGGCCACGCGCGCGACGGAAAGACGGATCTGCAACGATCCGAACAGCGGCAGGCGCAGCTTGTTTTTATCGAAAAACAGGCGGCCGCGTTTGGTTTTGCCGATACGCTTGACCACGGCCCAGATGACAATCAGGATCAGCGCCATGACCCACCAATAGGCCTTGAGCAAGTTGCTGATGGTGATCAGCAGGCGTGTCGGGGTTGGTAGAATCTGGCCCATATCGGTAAATATCGAGGTGATGGTGGGCACGATGACGGCCAATAGGAAAAAAAGCACGCCGGCTCCGATAAAGGCCATGAAGATGGGGTACATCAGCGCTGAGCGAATGCGGTGCATCAATGCCTGTTGCTTTTCACCGATTTCGGCAAGTTGTTCCAGCACGATTTCCAATGTGCCGGAGGATTCTCCTGCCCGCACCATATTGACATATAGCGGGGTGAAGATGCCCGGATACAATGCCAGGGCATTGGCAAAACTGTTGCCTTCGACGATGGCGTCCTTGATATTGGCCAGTACTTTTTTAAATGATTGGGTTTTGGTGTGGGTGAGCAGCGAATCGATGGCCGAGACAAGGGGAAAGCCGGCGCCGATAAGGGTTGCCAGTTGGCGGGTCATCATTGCGATTTCTGACGGGCGCACACGGGTCAACAGGCGCGGCGGCCAGATTCCCGGTTTTTGCTCCTCCGGCTCCGCCGCTTCGGTCGCTTCTTTGATCCCGATTGGAAAAATGCTTGAATCGCGCAGTCTTTGCCGCGCGGCAAAGGCGCTTTCGGCATCGATGATGCCGGTCCTGGTTTTTCCTTTTTGATCTAACGCGGTGTATTCAAATACTGGCATGGTTATCGGCTAAAATCTGCACATAAGGAACCGGTGGGTTGCCGGTTCGGGGTTGGGTTGCACTGTTAATCAATTAAAATCGATCCGTATTTTATTAGTCGATGTTGTTGAGATTGTAAATGATCTTGTAAAAAGCGGGATTTAAGGCCGATGTTTTTTGCGCGATTGATCGTTGTGACGATGGTTTTCAATATTGGCAAATCAGGCTGCTGATGGTGACGTTGCCGGTGCCGATATCCAATGTCACCGTGCGGCTCACATTGCCGCCCAGGTCGATGTAGCCCGGTTTGATGCGGTTGCGTGCCAGAATTCGGCGCGCCGCCTGCTGGTTGAGCTCACCGACTTTAAACACGCCGCTGCCGCCCCTGGTGCAGGCGCCGCCCGCCACGACAACCCTGATCCGGTCTTTTTGGGCGCCTTTTTTGTAGGCCTCCTTAAAAAGGGCCGGAATGCCGGTGTCGGCGTAGCGAAAAGGATTTTCAACGGCCTTTTCCCGGTCAAAACGCGACTCGGGCATCAAATAATGCAGCATGCCGCCAACGCGCGCAAGCGGGTCATAGATCGTGATGCCGATGCACGACCCGAGCGAATACGTCGCCAGGCGGGTTTTTGCATCGGTGCTGATTTTCATATCCGCCACACCGACCGTGATTTTCACGGAAAAACGCCTTTCTGGTTTGGATGTTGTCCAGCCATTAATAGTAGTTTTAAAGTCCTTTTTGAGTTTCCTGCCAAATATTGTTGATTAATTCCGTCTGTCGCTCGGCAGGGGAGGCCTCTTCGTCCCTGAGTTCTTCGGCCCAGGCGGCGATATTAACGAGCGCTTCGCGTTGCAGCATAAGTTGTTGTTCGTAGTTTTTTTGCACGTGGAAACATTTGTCCAGGTATTCGTTTAGTTCCTTTAATTTTTCATCGATTTTCACCGCCGAATACTCTCCGGATTGTTCGATCAACTCAAGAATTTCCGCATGGATTTTTTTGTAAACACCGATGGTGCTCGTTGGGTTGAAAAAGCTCTGGTACTCGAGAATGCGTTTGATCTTATCTTTTAGAAAGCGAACCGAGAAAGGTTTTGTGATATAGTCGAAGGCACCCAGCTTCATGGCTTCGATCGCGGTTTCCAGGGTGGCGAAGCCGGTCATCATGATCACTTCCGTTTCCGGCAACTCTTTGTGGGTATAACTCAGGATGCTCATGCCGCCTTCGTCGGTCCCGTCCAGGTCCGGCATGTTTTTGTCCGTAATGACGATGTTGTAATATTCGGTTTGCATTAAATCGATGGCCGGTTTTACACTGTCGGCGACGTCACATTCATAACCGGCTTTAACCAGGGCGTGCTTTACGAGCTTACGGGTGCTTTCTTCATCATCAATGATCAATATTCTGGCGTCCATGAAAATCTCCAAAGGGTGCTTAGGCTTTAACCAGGGTTCATCCGGGAGCAGCGCAAATCACACTGCGTAATAGGCACCTGCATGAAAATGGTGCAAAGGATGGTGTCTATTTTTTGATAATGACCGCAGACTGTCAAGCAAGAAATTTTTACAACCATAATACATTGAATCGCTAAGGAGGCAAATTATGCAGCAACAACCGTGGCATCCGGGAAGTTTGTTGGAAACATCAGGTTTTTACTGGAAATCGTGCGCTTTGCACGCCGGGGTCAAATTGGACCTGTTTTCCGTAATCGGTGATCAAAAGCGGGCCGCGGAAGACGTTGCCCGGGAAACGCAAACGGATATCCGGGCGCTTAAAATGCTGTTGAACGCTCTGGCGGCGATGGCGTTGCTGGAGAAAAAGGGCGATTACTACGAAAACAGCACGGCAGCGCGTAATTTTTTGTGCAAACAGGCCCCCGGTTATATCGGTTACATGATCCGGCATCACCACCACCTGGTGCCTTCCTGGGCGCAACTGGACCAGGCGGTGCTTTCCGGCAGACCGGTGCGCGGGCGTTCGTCCCAGGACGAAGATGACCGTCGCGCGAGTTTTTTGATGGGGATGTTCAACCTGGCCATGAATCTCGCACCGCAGATCATTCCGGCCGTTGATTTGACCGGACGCCGGCATCTGTTGGACCTGGGGGGCGGACCCGGTACCTACGCCATTCATTTTTGCCAAACGTATCCCGGATTAAAGGCATCGGTGTGTGATTTGGCCACCACCCGGCCGTTTGCCGAAAAAACCATCGCGCGTTTCGAGTTGTCCGACCGCATCGCTTTCCATGATTTCGATTTTCTGCGTGACGTATTTTCCGAGCGCTACGATGTCGCCTGGCTGTCGCACATTCTGCACGCCGAAAGCCCCGAGGGCTGTGAACGGGTGCTGCAAAAAACTGTCCAGGCACTCGAACCGGGCGGCATGATCATCATTCATGAATTTATTCTGGACGACACCCTGGACCAGCCGCTGTTTCCGGCCCTGTTCGCGCTGAACATGCTTTTGGGCACATCCGGCGGGCAAGCTTACAGCGAGGCCGAACTCACGCGGATGCTTGCAAAGGCGGGCGCCAGGAACATCGAGCGTATTCGTCTGGAGGTTCCCAACGATTCGGGCCTGATGGTCGCCGTGGTCTAAGCGGCCCTAAATAGTGTCCATCCGGAAATAGCATCTTTTGGTCCAGGCCGGCGTTCTCACGAATTTGAAATAATGGCATAGCCATTCATGTTCTTGCGACGTAGCAAGGCTACGCCTGCGGTTTCAAATTCGCTGCGGCCTTGGCCTGGACCAAAATTTACTAGTTCCGGATGGACACTAAATAAATCGGCATGAATGACCGATATACAATCAGGTGCGCATAAAATTCTGGTTTGTAATCGCGGCGAAACAAGGAGGGACACGATGGTTCAGGGAATTACGCCGTCAATTTTGGCGTTGAAAGCCTTTGGCAAGCGGATGGGCGTGACGTCCAACAACATCGCCAATGTCAACACCCCCGGTTTTAAAAAGAGCCGGAGCACCTCGCAGGAGTTTGCCCCTCAAACCGTTGCCGCGGCCGGCGGTCCTACCCAGATCGGGCGGGGATCGACCCTGGGTGAAATTTCGGAAACATTTGTCCAGGGCGGTTTTATGCCCACATCCTCACCCACCGACCTTGCCATCGGCGGTGACGGTTTTTTTCCGGTTCGCAGTGCTGACGGACAAACCTATTACACCCGCGACGGCAGTTTCCATTTTGATCGCAACGGCGACCTGGTCAACAGCGCGGGCAACATCCTGCAAGGCTGGGCTGTGGACCCGCAGTCCGGGACCGCAAGGGGCGCGGTGGGCGATATCAGTCTTACATCGTTCACATCGCCACCGGCGGCAACTACCCATGTGCGCACGATTGTCAATCTGGACGCCGACGCAACCGATCAGGCCGCAGGTCCCGGCGGGCTGGCCGGTGTGTGGGACGGTGACAATGCCAACCAACAATTCCTTCCCGCCAGTGCCTATGAATACAGTACGTCGGTTCCGGTGATCGATTCCGTGGGCGCGACGCATGACATGACCATCTATTTCGACAAAGCCGGCACCGGGGCCTCGTGGGAATACATCGTGACCGTGAATCCCCTTGAGGATCAGCGGGCAGGGGCCACCGGTGACGACCTCGGTTTGTTGGGACGCGGTCAACTTACCTTCGATGCCAATGGCCATTTGACCGATATGACATTGGAGCGTAACGATGGTGCCGGCGGCTGGACGGCCCAGGATCCGGCCACCGACCTGGTGGGCGGGCATTTCACGGTGACCCCCGATTTTTTAGGTGCCGCAAGCGGCGGGACCGCCATGCCGGTGCAAATCGATTTGGGTGCGCGTCACAACGGGGCCGCCTGGGTGAATGATTCAGCGGCCACAACGCAATACGCCGCCGCGTCGAACACCGTGTATGCGACTGCCGACGGCTATGGCGCCGGCGATTTGCGCAGCGTGGCGGTGAGCACCGACGGCGTGATCACGGGAAATTACTCCAACGGCGCCAGTGTCCCTTTGTATCAGGTCGCTTTGGCTGATTTTAATAACCCCCGGGGATTGAAGAAAGTGGGGGAGAATATGTATGCGGCCTCCAGCGCCGCCGGGGCGGTAACCACCGCCGCGCCCGGCGCCAACGGCTTGGGTCGGCTGGCTCCCAATGTCCTGGAGGGGTCCAATGTCGATCTGGCCGAGGAGGTCGTCAACATGATGGTGTTCAAGTCCGGCTTTCAGGCCAACTTGAAGGTCATCGAGATGGAGAATCAGCTTAAGGGGGATGTGCTGGATATCATCTCGTAGAGTCCGGTTCTTCAGTCGTCGACCGCTTTTACAACCTGCCTATTGAAACCTGGTATTTGCGGAGAAAATCGACCGGGTTGTAGGATTTTTTGGCCTTGCGCAAGCCTTCGCTGTCCAGGTCCTGTTCACGATTGACGATCGTGAATCCGCTTCCTTCATGTTCCAGAAACTGCTGGTTGATGGCCTGGTAGGCGCCCTTGTAGTCCTGATTGGCTTTTTCAAAGTGGATCAAAAGGGTGTCGGCGGTTAGTTTCTCCCCGACCGTGTAGGCAATCAACCGATCATCGGTGATCAGCGCCCCGCCAACGATGTTTTCCAGCCGGTCCCAGTGGGCCAGGGTTCGCTGAATGGCCCGGTTTTCAGCCGCCAGGGTTTCCGACGCCTCGCAATCGCGCCACAAACACCAGTCCGACTGCATCTGCATGGCCCAATCGATCACCCGGCCGGTGAAGGGGGCATATTCAAAGCGGTATTTTTTTTGGAATTGTTTGACGAGATTCTTTTTTTTATGGAACCGGTTGCCGGACAGCCGGATCAATTCGCCCACATCATAAAGATAGTCCCAGTGGCCGCGAACCGGCTCGATGGTGACGGGAGTTTCCAACTGTGATGTCAGAATGTCGGCAAGTGCCTGGGGCACACGCGTAAATTGGATTGGGTGAGCGCTTGTGTCCGGGAGATGTTGGGGCCAATCGATGCGTTCCCAATCCCCGATGGGGGCCCAGAACTGTTCTGCCGGTTGCGTTTGTTTGATCCAGACAAGATGTTCGTCCCATGCCCAGCGCAGGTTGTATTCCCCGGCCCAGGACCAAAGGTTGATAAAGCTGTAATCCGAGCTGGCTTGCGAACATTGCTGGAGGCGGCGGTGGTATTCGGATTGGCGGTTAAGCCGGATCGGTTCAAATGAGAGTTGCACGTTGCTTGCTCGCTTTTTTTAAGTTGACGGTAAAATCACGGCCCCGGTGTCAGGCCGTTTGATGGTGATCGCGCGTAGTCGGGATCACCGGCCGGTTTTCACCAGGACGATATGCAAATCCATGACATTAGTATGGGTGGGCCCGGTAATCAATAAATTGTTGAGCTTTTCGAAAAAGGGATACGCATTGTTGGCGTGCAGATGTTCAGGGGCTGATAGGTTAAACCGTTGCGCCCGGCGCAACGTGTTTGCATCGGCGATGGCGCCGGCGGCATCCGTCGGGCCGTCGGTGCCGTCGGTGCCGGCACTCAAAATTACGATGGGGCCGCTATCGGCTATGTCGATGGCCGCTGCCAGGGCGAAGTGCTGATTGCGGCCGCCTTTGCCGGTGCCGCTCAACGTGACGGTGGTTTCGCCGCCCGAAAGGATGCACGCCGGTGCCGCGATCGGATTGCCGGATTTGAGAACTTCACGCGCAATGGCGCCATGCGCTTTGGCAATGGGGACGCTCTCTCCTTCAATCAACGACGTCAGTATCAAGGGCTCATACCCCAAACGGGCCGCGGTTTTGCCGGCCGCCGTGACCGCCTCGTAATTGCTGCCGATGATCAGTGTCCGGGTATTTTGAAACAGCGCGTCGGTGTCCTTGGGGGTTTCTTCGCCGCGGCCGTCGAAACCGGCATTAAGGTGACGGTTTACCGATTCGGGCAATTTATCGGCCAAGCCGTATTTGCGGATCACCTGACGGCAGGTCTCAAAAGTGCTGGAGTCGGGAACGGTTGGCCCCGAGGCGATGACATCCAGATTGTCGCCCACCACATCGGACAGGACCAGGGTAACCAGCCGGGCCGGAAACACCGCCCGGGCCAGTCGGCCTCCCTTGATCGCCGACAGATGTTTGCGAACGGCATTGATTTCATCGATGGCGCCGCCGCAGGCCAATAAAACCGCGTTTGTTGTCTGCTTGTCTTTTAATGTGATCCCCCGGACCGGTAGCGGCAGTAACGCCGAGCCGCCTCCCGACAGAAGACACACGACCAAATCGTCCGGTCCGGCCTGTTGGGCCAATGCCAGGATTTCCCGGGCCCCGGCGCACCCGTTTTTGTCCGGCACCGGATGACCGGCTTCTATCAGGCGTGTGTGTTTCAGCGGTACGCCGTGATCATATTTCACCGTGATGATGCCATCGGTAATCGCGGTTCCCAGGATCTCTTCGATGGCGGCCGCCATCGGCGCCGTGGCCTTGCCCGCCCCGATAATGTAAATATTGTTGATCGCGTTAAGATTGTAGTTACACGTGCCGATTGTCAGGACCCGGTTTGCAACCCGGCAGTATTTTTTGACCGCGGCGTGTGGTTCAACCGCAGCTAAACCGGCCTTGAAGATGCGGGCCGCATCCTCGCGCATTTGCGTCAACAACAGCTCATCGATGGGGGGTGGGGGCATTGTCCATTTCCGGATGGACACTGATTAAGTGTCGATTATTATTTTTGCGCGAGCCCTTAATGTCCAATTGCGTCGGGTGTGGCATGAGATTTTGCTGGAATAAGTAGGTATCTTATGATGAAGCCGATGTGGCTGTCAAAAGAAAATGTCCGGCGTCAGGCCCGGCTTGACAATGCTGGGGCTTGCGGTTACTCTTGGGCCATAATTGCACACCGTCTTTATTTTCCGATGAATGCTTTTCCGGCGCACATCTTCTTTCTTCAAATGAGATTTGACAACGATTATGCAGCGCTGCCCGCGCTCAAGGAAGGGAGTCGCAGATGACGACCCAAAATCCGAATACACTCAAGGGGCTCATGCTCATGGCCATGCCCGCTTTGGCCGACCCGAATTTTTTTCAGACGGTTACGTGTTTATGCGAGCACAATGAACAAGGCGCTCTGGGGCTGATCATCAACCGGGTGCACCCTAATTTGACGGCCCACGATATATTCAGGGAATTGAAGCTCGAGCATGTGGATGCGATGGCGCAGGTGCCGCTGCATATCGGCGGCCCGGTTCACATCGACGAGGTGTTTATCCTTCATGGCGCACCGTTCGGCTGGCAAGGTTGTTTGCAAATATCCCCAACCCTGGCCATGAGCAATACAATGGATATTTTACAGGCCGTCGCTTTAGGCAAAGGGCCGGAATCGTTTTTGATTACCTTGGGCTGCGCCGGATGGGCCGATGGGCAGTTGGAGGCTGAAATCAAAGAAAATGCCTGGCTGACCGGGCCGGCCAATGAAGAAATAATCTTTCGGAAAAATATTGAAGAACGATGGGATGCGGCATTACGAGATGTGGGCGTTAATCCGGCGCTTTTGTCAAATGCGGCGGGTCATGCGTAATCACGCAGATGTGTCAAATGGTGCGCCGAATAACGGCCGGTGATGAGAATCTAATCGATTTGAGCTGAATAGGAAAGGTCTGGACGATTAAGGCAAATAACTACCCGGGAATTGTTGGCATGGTGTCAATGTGCGTCTGCCCGGTGGTTAGGCTTTGACATTCACACTTGCGTTATCACTGGTATCGGTTACAGGGGTGGGCTTGGCTTTGGGTTTTGGCTTTTTCTTTTTCAGGCATACCTTATCTTTTCTTGAAAAAGCGCACAACTTCGGATTGTAATATTCTTTGCAATTTAAAGGATTATATAATGGGCATTCTGGATGTTTTGCGGACATATTAGGTCTTTTCCCTTCATTTTTTTAAGCCCCAATAAAATAATTTCGGTACCATACCATAAAAAAAAGAGGCTTACAAGGTCTTGAACAGGGTAACCGCATTTGGAGATTTGGAGCGCGCGTCTGATCGAAACAGCTTAATCTGGTGGGCATGGCCCCCCCCCCTACACTCCTACCCAATGGCAGGTAGGGTGGGCCGTGCCCACCAACGCGACTGTGACGGCCGGATGAACAATCGCTTTGACAAATACCTGATTCCATTGTAACAACCTCATCAATTCGAAAACAATCCATGTAAAAATCCGCCCGTTGTTCAGATGTTCAGAACGGGTGCTATCAAAGCAAAGTCATCAAAGCGAATTTGGCGAATGAGTCCCTATAACTCCCTTAAAGACGAAGTCCTTAAAAGCATAGACAACACCTTAGCCCTTCTTGACCAAGTGAAACAAATTCCGAATTTGACGTCCCCGCATTTCATTGAATGGGAAAACACCTGCCGTATGATCGAGCAACAAATGATCAAGGATCTGGTTCGTGTTGCCGTTGTCGGGGCGATTAAGTCGGGTAAAAGCACATTTGTCAATTCACTCTTGAAAGGCGACTTTTTAAAGCGTGGTGCCGGCGTCGTTACGTCGATTGTCACGCGAATCCGTCACGGCCGGGCATTGAAAGCCGTGCTGTACTTCAAGTGCTGGGACGAAGTAAATGCCGATATCGAGCATGCGTTAGTGCTGTTTCCAAACCTGAACTGGAAGTCGGAGTACGGCAATTTCGATATCCGCCGGGCCACGGACCGCGGTCGGCTGGCCGACGCGCTTAAATCACTGAGTTCCGATCAGTTGATTACCGACGGCTCGCGCAATGTCGATAGTGTTTTGCTGAGCTCCTATCTACAGGGATTTGAACAAGTAAAAGATATCATCGCCGCCGAAACCACCGTCCAGGAGTATAATCAAAACGGCTTTGCCGAACATAAACGCTTTGTGGGAGATGATGCGCTGGCGGTCTACCTCAAAGACGTAAAGCTGGAAATCGCCGGCGCGGCCGTGGACAGCCAAACCGAAATTGCCGATTGTCAGGGAAGTGATTCACCCAATCCGCTGCATTTGGCGATGATTCAAGACTATTTACTGCTGACCCATTTTATTGTGTATGTCATCAGCAGCCGGACCGGTCTGCGTGAAGCGGACATCAAGTTTTTATCCATGATTAAAAAGATGGGAATCATGGACAACATCCTGTTTGTCGTCAATTGCGATCTGAGTGAACACGATAGCTTGCAGGACTTGACGCAATTGATCGCAAAAATCAAATCCGAGTTGGCGCTGATCAAACCCGAGCCGCAGGTATACCCGCTGTCTTCGCTCTACAACCTGTTTTGTGCGCAGGATCAGCCGCTACCGCCCAAAGATAGCATGCGTCTGGCGCAATGGCGGCAGGAGGATGATCTGATTGCGTTGTCCGAGAAGAATACTGCGCTTTTGATGTCCGACTTGACGGGGAAATTGAATAAGCAGCGTTTAAGCCTCATGGTCCAAAATCACATTCAGCGGCTCAGCATGGTGCAGCAGGGGATGGCCCACTGGAGCAAGGTAAACCGGGACATCCTGACATGTGATCGCGGCAAGGTCACGGAAATGGTCACGAAGATATCAACAGACCAAGTACGGATCGATCAAATTCGCACCATGATTAAGAGCACGCTGGACGGCGCGGTGCGTAAAATCAAGCAGGATATGCGCAGCCGGGTCGACCGGTTTTTTGATCAACGCTCCGGTGCGGTTTTCAAAGAGATTATCGAGTTTGTCAAATCGTATCAAGCGGCGCTATACAACCATGAAGAGAATCTCAAGGTAGAGGGCTTTTCCAATGCGCTGTACCAGCTTTTTCAGGAGTTTAAGCAGGCTTTGGATACGTTTATGGCCGAAAGGATCAATCCTGAAATTGTGCGTTTTTTTCGCGATGAAGAGAAAAAAGTGAACGAATACTTTGAAAGTGTCGCCGGTCCTTATGAGTTAATGGTGCACGAGGCATTGAATGGCTACCATCAGACCCTCAAGGGGTTTGGAGTCGCTTCGCCTCTTAAGCAGCAAAAGGGTGTTTCACTTCCCAAGCCGGATACCATCAAAGCCCACAGCCGCATTACCATGCCGGCGCCCACGGCCGCCTTGCGTTACTCGGCCAGGATTCGAACAGATGCAGTGGTGCGCTTCGGCTTTTATTCTATTGTCAATGCGTTTAAAAAAATATTGAAGAAACCGGTGCAAAGTGATGTCGACGGGCAACTCAAAGCCTTAAAAGACGGGATGGCCCGGATCAAACGGGAAACGCATCAATCGATCATCGCCCATTTCAAAGATTTGCGCGAGAATATGAAATTTCAATATATATTTAAGTATGTCGATGCGGTCGCGGGTCATTTGCTTCAGGCCCTGAATGACCGTTTTCAAGTCTACACGGCAGACTTGTCGCATATTGTCGAGTTGATCGACAACAACCGGCTCGACAAGGATCAGGCGGTTGCGGCCCTAACCGCAATTGAAGCCGATTTAAAACAGCAACAGGCGCAAATCGAAAGTATTAAAGCCAAAACGATTATGGCCGTGGCGTAATTTTGAACAGTTGCCGGGTTGGTTGATGTACCGGTCGTTTTTTTTACGTGAGCAATAAGGGCTGCAGGAGGTGACAAGATTATGAAAAACGACACACGCATCATTGCCGTGGCCAATGAAAAGGGGGGTGTTGGAAAGACCGTTACTGTAATCAACCTTGCGGCGGCGTTGACTTTGAGCGGGTTTCGAGTGCTGGTGGTCGACATGGACCCGCAAGCCAACGCCACTAAAGGCTTGGGGGGTGTCGACCATGATGGGCAACCCAATATTTACGATGTTTTGAGTGCGCCTTCGACCATGTCGATCAGCGACGCCGTGCGGTCGACACGCTGGCAGGGGCTGGACCTGATACCGGCGCATGTCGATCTGTCCGGTCTGGAGGTCGAGCTGGTCAACGAGGCCGGACGTGAAAACCGGTTACGCCGGGTGTTGCAGGGCCTCACAGAGTCCTTTGATTTTGTTGTCGTGGATACGCCACCGAGTTTATCGCTTTTAACCGTGAATGTCTTTGCCTGCGCCGAACAGGTGCTTGTCCCGTGCCAGACTCACCCCTACGCCTATCAGGCCCTGGAAGAACTTTTCGATACCATTGCCGCCATTCAAGTCGAGATCAATCCGCAGTTGGCCGTCCTTGGGATCGTGGCGACTTTTTATGACGGTCGCACCCGCGTCAGTCAAAATGTTATCGAACAACTGCGCAATGATACCTGTTATCGGGAGCTGTTGTTCGATACCATTGTGCGTTCCAATATCACCATCGCCGAAAGCGCCGCGGTCGGCAAACCGGTTGTTTTTTTCAGGCGCGGTTCATACGGCAGCGCCGACTATATTGCGTTGGCGGAAGAATTGGTGGCCCGTTGCGGATAGCGTTGGTTTAGTAGGGTTGGTTTAATCAATGCGGGCTTTGTAAAGCCGCAAACTGTTGCTCACCACGGAAATGCTGCTGAAGGCCATGGCCAGCGCCGCCAGAATGGGATGGAGTTGACGTAAAAAATCCGGCAGAAAAGCAAAGGGATACAGCACGCCGGCGGCTACCGGGATCAAGAGGATGTTGTAGGCAAAGGCCCAGAAAAGATTTTGGCGAATGGTTTGCATGGTTGCGCGACTCAGTTGCAACGCTCTGGGGATTCCCTGCAAGTTGCCGCTGGACAGAATGATTTCGGCCGTCTCCATGGCTACATCGGTTCCCGTACCGATGGCAATGCCGACGTCGGCCTGGGCCAGCGCCGGCGCATCGTTGATGCCGTCACCCACCATACCGACCTGTTTGCCGTTCGTCTGAAGGTCTTTTATCTTGGATGCTTTTTCGTCCGGTTTGACTTCCGCGACGACTGTATCGATCCCCACTTGGGTTGCAATGGCTTGCGCCGTAAATTGATTGTCGCCGGTCAACATAACGGTCTGTATGCCGGTTGCTTGCAGTTGTTTCACGGCTTCGGCCGATTCGGGTTTTAGCGCATCCGCAACGGCGATCAAACCAATGATGTGATCTTCCCGGCAGGCTACCATCACGGTCTGGCCTTGAGCCTGCATTGCGGCGATCTTTTGCCGGGTCGTTTCCGGTATTGTAATCTGTCGGGAATCGAACCAGCCGGGTTTGCCGACCCGGATGGATTGACCGGCAATCACGCCTTCGACGCCCAGGCCACCGGTGGCCTGAAAATTCTCCATCGGCACCAACGTCAAGCCTCGCTCCTGTGCGGCGGCAACAATGGCTTTGCCCAGGGGATGCTCCGAGCCCTTTTCAATAGAGGCGGTCAGCACCAGAAGTTGTTCTGCCGTTAGATGCGATGCTAGCGGTACGATTGCCATGACCTGTGGTTTGCCGATGGTGAGCGTGCCGGTTTTGTCCAATACGATGGTTTCGAGCTGGGTCGCGCGCTCCAGGGCGTTACTGCTTTTGAACAGAACACCGCGTTCGGCACCTTTGCCGGTTCCGGCCATAATGGCCGTGGGGGTAGCCAAGCCGAGCGCGCACGGACAGGCGATTACCAGTACGGACACCAATCGAATCATTGCCGGAACAAATTCACCTTGCACCGTCCACCATAGTATGAACACCAGGATCGCCAGACCGATAATGGCCGGCACGAAAACCGCGGCCACGCGGTCAGCCAGGGCCTGAATCGGTGCTTTGCTGCCCTGGGCTTCCTGGACCAGGCGGATGATCTGCGCCAAGGCGGTTTGCTTGCCGACGCGCGTGGCGGCGACGGTCAGAAGGCCCTGGCCGTTGATCGTTCCGCCAATCACGGTGTCGCCGGTTTGTTTGTCCACCGGCAGCGGCTCACCGGTCAGCATCGACTCGTCTACGGCCGAAAATCCGTCCAACACAAGGCCGTCAACCGGTATCCTTTCACCAGGGCGGACGACAACCGTATTACCGAGCTTCACACGGGTTAAGGGGATGGTGTGTTCCGCCTCGTCCACAAGGATGGTGGCGGTTTTGGGGCGCAGACCGATCAATTTGCGAATGGCGCCGCCGGTGCGGCCTTTGGTGCGTGCTTCCAGCAATTTGCCAAGTTTGATCAATGTGATGATTACCGCTGATGTTTCGAAATAAACATGTTGGCCTACGAAAGGTAGCAGTAGAATTGTCAATGAGTAAAGATAGGCAACCGAAGATCCCATGGCGACGAGCACATCCATGTTGGCACTTTTATTGCGCAGACTTTTATACCCGCCGGTGTAGTAATCCCATCCGGTATAAAATTGCACGGGGGTTGCCAGGGCGAGAAAAAGCCAGTTCACCCAGGCCGCATGGCTCCAGGCGCCGGTTAAACTGAAATCACGCGCCATGCTCAGGGCAAATAAAGGGGCGGCAAAAATCGCGCCCACCAGAAATTTGCGTGCTTGGGCGTTAATTTCAGCTTGTCGCGCTTGCTGTTCAAAATCCTGCTCATCCTCAAGATCCGGCGCCACGGTATCGAAACCGGCTTTGCGTATCGCGGTGAGGATGTCTTCCACGTCAACCATTTCCGGCAAGTAATCGATATGAGCACTTTCGCCGGCAAAATTAACCGTCACGTTGACCAGGCCGGAGAGGTTGCGTTGCAGGGCGCGTTCAATGTTCATGGCGCAATTGACACAGGTCATTCCAATAATCGGTAAGTCGATGTGGTGGGCCGCGACACCAAATCCGGCGGCTTTAATGTTGGCGATGATTTGATTGAGTTGGACTTGCCTGGAGTCAAACGTGATCACGGCCTGTTCCGCCGCGAAGTTAACGTTGGTCTGCAATACACCATCAAGTTTACTTACACTGCGCTCAATGTTCATGGCGCAATTGGCACAGGTCATCCCAGTGATTGCGACGCTGATGTTTTGTTCGGCCATAGGACTTGATTGATTGGCTTTGCGATTGATCGATGCTGTTTATGGGGCTGTTTATTGGGGCCGGTTATTCGGCCGGATAATTGATTTTTTGCAGTCTGGCGATAATCGCCCCTTCAGTGACGGGTTCGTTCCATTGGACAGTGATGTTGCGCTGGTCGGCGTTGCCGTCGACTTGCGTCACGCCGTCGATCTCCAGTAGTTCGCCTTTAATGGCATTGATGCAATGTCCGCAGGAAATGTTGGGAATGGAGAATGTTTTTTGCGACATGATGATTCCTCCTGGTTGGTTGCTGCTGTCTTCAATGTCTCTTGTACAAGGTTGGGTTAGAGACTTTTCGGTATAGAATATAAGAGTTGGAAAATATACCGCAACCTCGGTGTTATTGCGTCGCGCCCAACCTCGCTAGGTTGTCTCTTGCAAATTCAATGGTGGGATCCAGTTCCAGGGCGGTTTGATAGTACTGGATCGCTTTTTCAGTGTCACCCAGATCCCGGTAGTTGGAGGCAATGTTGGCATAGTCGATGGCTGAGCTTGGATCAAAGCGCAGGACCTGCTTAAAGGCGTCGATGGCTTTTTCATGTTCTTTTAACTTAAAATGGCAAAACCCCATTAAATTGTGGATGTCGGTGCGTTCCTGATCCAGGGCGGCCCCCCGGCTCAATACGCGCAGGGCCTGCCTGTATTTTTCCATCTCTTTCAGGCAGACACCCATGTAGGAATAAATACTCGGAACATCCTGAGCGTTGGGCGCCATTTCCAGTGATCGCTCAAACCGGTTTAAAGCTGCTTCAGGATCACCTGAATTGAGCAGGCAATAGCCGATATAAAATTGAACATAGTATTTGCCGGGCAATTGCTGTTCGATTTTAAGCAGTTCGCCAACAGCCTTGGCGGGCGGCTGGTTTTCGGCGATTATTTTGGCTGCGAACATACCGACGCTGGTACCCAGCGCCCGCTCCCTGAAATGGGCTCCGGGGATGATTGTGTAAAAAGCGGGAATCTGGAGTTGGGGGTGCATGGTATTAATGACGATTACATCCATTTGGCGCCGGGCCAAGGCGCCCAGAAGGTTCTGCACCTCGATTTTGATATTGTCGTTGGACAGATTCGGTAGTTGTTGTATTGGGATCTCCTGGTCGGTGTTGCGAACATAATCCGCCTGTTCGAGCGAGGTGTATTTCGGCAAACCGCTCGCCACGTAGTTTGCACCGGAATTGAAATCACCGGCCAGTTGGGCGACTTCCGTCAATGCCCGACTAAAAGCTTTTTCCGGGCACGGGGTGGTGCCCGCTGTCCAGACAATTTCACTTTGTTGCGGAAATGTAGTCGGATCATAAGCCATCACGCCAACAGTTGGAATTCCCATATCCAATGTGAAATCGGAAGCGTAAAGCGTGATGCCGGCCTTTCTGTATTTCTTCAGCATTTCAACGACAGCCTGGTCTTTGACTGAATTCGGGTCAATATGCGGCGATTTTAATTTTTGGTGGCTGACCAGCGAGGAGGTGTGGCGTTCGACGATTTCACAAATGCCTTGGCTGAGAGCTTCTTCGACGCAATTGCCGGCCGAAGGCCCGTTAAATTCGTTGATCGTGAAAAACCAGTTAAAGGGAATCAAGACTTCCCTTTCTTGCGTCAAGTTGTAAGCCTGTGTCCATTCCAACGGTAGATTCTCGAATATTGCACGGGTGTGTTCCAGGTCATTGGACGTATCATGAACGGACTTCGCAATCATTTCAAAGGGTAGGGCATTTTTATGCTTAAGATCGGCATAAGTTGCGGTAAAAAAGTGATTTGGGTTTTTACAAAATGTAAAAAAACTGAAACGTTCGGCCAATTCCATGACGGCGCTGGCTTCGGATTGGGCCGGTGTCGCCCCCTTTCCCATCTGTTTTTTGGTGCCGGTCATGCTGCGAGCATCGCGGCCACAAACGCTGAAAAAAACCGGAATATCGAGTCGGCCATTATCAATGCGAACAGTTTGTTGCAATATATCCAGATCAATATCATTCAGCTTGGCCCTGAAACGCTTGACGGTTTCCTCCGGGGTTAGAATCTTATCCTGATCCGCGGTAAACTTTTTGGGGGCATCCTGCAAAACAACCCTGGTATCCATCAGTTCCTCCTGAATAATGTTAACAATTTAAGGTTAATTTAGATGCACGGCGAACTGTCATGGTCGATATGAAATCTGATCAATACCACCAAAAATCGGGGGGTTAAACTTTTTTTATTTGACCCTCTGTGCAATTTTTGCTACTTATGTGGCTCTTTTTCGCCGGGGATGTAGCTCAGATGGGAGAGCGCAGCGTTCGCAACGCTGAGGCCAGGGGTTCGATCCCCCTCATCTCCACCAAACGAACAAAAACCCGCTTTGCTTTTTCGCGATGCGGGTTTTTTTGATTCTGATTACTTGCCTGTTTTCCGGTTTTCTATCCTTCCGCAAACAGTACTCGCCCAAAGGGTATCGTCCTTTCCGCCCCTCGTTCATTTTCTGATCATTCCACGCACACGTTGCATATTATAAATAAGCGCCTATCTTATGGCATACATTGTGGTATTTCAAGATATACGGGACAATATTTTTTTAATGTGTTGATAGGATGAACAATTGGATCAAAGTAAGGTGATTTTACGGAGTTTTTGATTCGGATCTGGCATATTTGGATTGGATCAAACCGACAATTGGCATCATTGTTACCTGTTTTTCCTAAAACTATGGGGACATTTACTTAGCTCTTTTTTGATATTCAAGCCTAATCGCCTTTAACTATTTGAAATGATTTAGTAAAAAAAAATCACCGCTTGGTTTGACAATTGCAAGGTGCTTGTTTCAGTGAATTTTGAATTGATTTGTTGAATTGGTATTCATCTATTGTAATCTGAATCGGCACACAGGAAGGAGGTGGAGGATGCGATTTAATCTTCCCATGTTTCTATTACTTGCGGTTAATTTAATTTTTGCGAGTATGGTTTTGGCCATGCCGGTTGAGTATCAAGCATCACCGAAAGACGGAGCCGTGATGTTTTTTTCAGATAGCGATAATGGTTCATTGCCGGTTTCCGAGTATTTACAGTACGATGGTACCCCCGGGACAATGCCGCGACCGCGTGGCTTCGGACCTTTGATTGCATATGGAACACCTCCGCAGGGACAATCGGGTTCCGGTGGAACACCGCCAAACACGAGCTTGGGACCGTTATCCGGATTTCCCGAGTTGGACGATGACAACTTGGGCCCTTTCGATGATGATTCGGGGTTTCCGGATATAACGCAAGGAGGCGGACCTTATACGGATGGGGAGTATGGTTACGATGATGAACCTAACGGTAAAAATTCAGCCGCTGTACCGGAACCCTCTACATTGTTTTTGCTTGGTGGTGGTCTGGTTGGTTTTCTAGGACTGAAACGCAAAAAGGGTTTGTAAATAGATATAGTTTCAAATTGAGCGGTTTTGATCGACACTGCTTTTTTGCTTTGGTTTGATTCGAAATGGTGACACTCTTAACGCACCAGCCATTAATTTGACCGGCTATTTTAAATTAAAAAAAGCGCAGCCATTTGGTTGCGCTTTTTCTGTTGGCCCCACGCCCATTCCGTATTGACGCAGGCAAGACCACGCCCGCTGTTCCAAATTCACTAAGGCCTTGGCCTGAACCAAAATCTACCATTTCAGGATGGACGCCTTTTAGTTTTAAGGAACCGAATTAGTGGATATTGGATTTAGCCGATTTCTCCTCGTTTGCCGTGAAAACTGTAAAAACTTTTTCGAATAACATTTTGTCTTGATGGTAGTATCGAAAAATATACTCGCCCGGCACAAGTTCCCATTGGCGGTGAAAACTAAAACCGGTCCAGTTCACCGCGCCCAGCATTTTTCTTATTTGATGATGGTAGATTGTGCCAGACTCGTTGGTTTCGGGGTTTATCATGAGGGGGTGAATTATTTTTTCCGTCAGGACAATCGGTTCACCTTGTGGCTCTCCGTGAATTACGTAGCGAAAGCCAAATGTCACGCCTATTTTAGCGGGAACCTGGGCTGTTTTCTCATATAATTGAATTTTGTTCGCAATTTTTTTGGCACCACTGACACTGGCGTCATCGCTGATGATTTTATCGACTGTAATCCGGTAAAGACCGGATTCGATGCTTTCGATACCATGCACTGTTCGGGCTTGAGCCGATACCGCGCTCGCTGTTAGTAATACCAGAAATACAGTAACCATGAACCCGATTGATTTCATACGGACTCCTTTTTAAATTGAAATAATTCCGATGCGCAATCCGTGTTTCAGGCAGACGCTTAACTATTGTTCATCCGGAAATAGCATCTTTTGGCCCCTGGCGGCGTTTTCGCATTTTTAAAATCCTCGGAAGAGCTTGTTGCTATGCCTGCGGTTTTAAAAATACTCGGGCCTTGCCAGGAACCAAAATCTACTATTTCCGGATGGACACTAACTAATGTTATTTATGCAAATCACACTCCAAAAACGTGCTGATTGCATAAATAAATTTAAACTAAAAAAATAAAATGCTCAATCAAAACTTTTACTTGACTAATAGAAACCAAATGTAACAAATTAAAAAATTTTTCAGGTGTGGTTTGATTGCGTGTGAAAGGACATTATTAATCCGAATAGTTTGCTATGGGGCTATGTCACTATGAAGCGGCGGGCAGATATTGAGCGTAAAACCAAAGAAACGCAAATTCAGCTCTCTTTGGGATTGGATGGTAGCGGCGTATGCAAATGTGAAACGGGCATCGGTTTTTTGGATCACATGCTGAATTTATTTTCGGCTCATGGCTTTTTCGATCTAACCGTTTCGGCAAAGGGTGATCTGGATGTCGATTTTCATCATACGGTAGAAGATGTTGGCTTGGTGCTGGGCACTGCCATCAACGACGCCTTGGGAAATCGCACCGGGACCAATCGTTACGGTTTTGCCGTTACCCCCATGGATGAAACCCTGGCGCAAGTTGCCATTGATTTATCCAAACGTCCTTATCTGGTTTATCGTGTTCCCGACGGGATCAGCGGTAAACGTGAATTTGACCTAGGTTTGGCCAAGGAGTTTTTCCAGGCCGTGGTTGTTCGCGGCGGCATGAATTTACACATCAATGTCCCATATGGCGATAACGAACATCACGTCATCGAGGCTGTTTTCAAGGCCTTTGGTCGAGCTTTGGATGAAGCCGTGGCGCCCAACAAACGCATCAAAGGGGCGCGATCAACAAAAGGGGTGCTTTGAGAGGATATAATGGCCGAATCTGCGAAGCAAAAAAGATATTTTGCAGCTTTTGTTTGTTTTCTGTTTGTGAGCATGTTTGGTGCGGCGGCATGTCAAAAACGGGTCGTTAGGGCTGAAAAAGACAGCCCGGTTTTGACCGCACCGAATCGAATTGTAGTTCTGCCTTTTGTCGATATGTACCGGCTCTATGGCGATAACGTCAGTTTTAGATGTCCGCTTTGCGGAAGTACTTATGAAATTGGCCCCGTTGTGGACGATGCTGTCAGGGTGCTGACCGACCGATTGGTCGAAAGATTGGGAGCCTTGACGCAAAGTAAAATTGTTCTTCCCGACGACAGCCAGGGGATTCGGTCCGCGATTTTACATGTCGACGGGAAAATGTTGTCCGAAAAAGAAATCCTTATGGAAACGGCCCGCATAGTCGATGCCGACGCAGTACTGCTGGGACGTGTATATCGTTTTGAGGAGCGTGTTGGCGTCGATTATTCAGCGGTTAAACCGGCATCGGTTACTTTTGATTTGCTGTTGATCGGTGTGCCGGACGGGCGTGTGTTGTGGCAAGGAAATTTCAGCGAGACACAGCAGCCGCTATCTTCCAATCTGTTTAAGTTAAAATCATTTTTCAAACGCAAAGGGAGATGGATTACGGCCCGCCAAATGGCTTTGGGCGGATTGGACCAGGTATTGCGGGATTTTCCGAAGTTTGAATAGATCCTACGCCAGGTTGGATGCTGTTTTAAAAAAGCCTTTTGGCCATTCGTGGCATTAGGATCTCCATCAGCCCCAAAAAGCTGTTTCGCATAATTTATCATGCCTCAAGGTAAACGATTTTAGTCTTGAGGCGGTCTATGTGTGAGGAAGACATGAGAGTAATACCGGCGGTTGATATCAAGCAGGGTCAGTGCGTTCGATTACTCCAGGGACGCATGGAAGACGAGACGGTTTTTGGGGATGATCCAGCCGCAATGGCCGACAAATGGTCCCGGATGGGCGCTTCCCTGATTCATGTGGTGGATCTGGACGGCGCGTTTCAACAAAAGCCGATTAATTTGGATTCGATCAGGAAAATAATTCAATCTGTGGGTGTAAAAATTCAAGTCGGTGGTGGAATTCGGGCAATTGAAACCATCCGCATGTATTTTGAGGCAGGGGTTGCGCGTGTGGTCATTGGTAGCGAAGCCGTTAAGAATCCAGCGCTGGTCGTCGAGGCGTGTAAACAATTCCCCGGTCGGATTGTTGTTGGAATCGACGCACGTAACGGTTTTGTAGCGATTGAAGGCTGGAGCCGGGATACGGAAACCAAAGCGATCGATTTGGCGCGCAAATTTGAAGATTGTGGTGTGGCGGCGATCAATTTTACCGATATTCTGCGTGACGGCATGCAAACCGGCCCGAACATTGATCAGACCCGACAACTTGCAAAAAGTGTATCCGTTCCGGTTGTGGCGTCCGGTGGTGTAAGTTCGCTGGATGATATTCGAAAACTGATTCCCTTGGAAAAAGATGGTGTGGTGGGGATCATAACGGGGCGCGCCTTATATAGTGGTAGTTTGAATTTAAAAGAAGCGTTGGCATTATGCCGCGCAACCTGATCCAAAGTGGCTCGCCGGAACACAAAGACCAGGTTAATTGATAGAATATGATTTTTTATACTAAGAATGTCTTTAATTTCAGTATGATAGGACAATTTGGAGATTTTGTTGACAGTCGGATGAATTGTATATATATTTATATATTTAAATTAATTCAGGAAAGTTTCGTCTTTCATGAAAATTTGCCCTTATAAAATCCATTTCTTTTGCGAAGGTCATGGGGAGCGCATTGCACCATGCGAGCATGGTGATTCGGTTTAATCCCGCCATTCAAACCGTTTTGCCTAAGGGCTCGCGAAAAAATAATTTCACATTTTATACATCCCGGCTTCAGGTCATTTTGACCCGATTTGATCTAAATCCGGGCGCTTAAAATGTGAAATTATTTTTGCGCGAGCCCTGAGTTTGTAGCAATGGAGGAAGCTCTTTTTGTCACCTTTTATTCCCGAAGATAAAGTTGCTGAACTTAAACAGACCGTCGATATCGTCGATGTCGTGGGGCAATATGTACTGTTGAAAAAAACCGGCAGTAACTTTATAGGGCTATGTCCATTTCATACCGAAAAGACTCCATCCTTCACGGTCAGCCCTCAGAAACAAATTTTTCACTGTTTCGGATGCGGTAGTGGCGGCGATGTTTTCGGTTTTATCATGAAACAGGAGGGGCTGACCTTCCCCGAATCGGTTCGCTTGCTGGCGAACAGATACAGCATCAGTTTACCGGAAAAAAAACTGTCACCGGGGCAGAAAAAAAAACAGAGTGAAAAAGAGAAGATTCTTGCCGCAAATCAGGTCGCATTGAATTTTTTTTTGAGGAGTCTGACGTCTGATCTTGGCAGTCAAAAAGCACGGACTTATCTTAATAAACGCGGAATCACGGATGACTTAAGGGAGCAGTTTAAACTCGGGTATGCGCCTGCAGGTTGGGACCATCTTCAAAAATGGCTTTACCGGTATAAGATAACACCGACGGTGGCGCAAATGGCGGGACTGGTAATTCCACGTAAAAACAGCAATGGTCATTATGATCGTTTTCGCGATCGCATTATTTTCCCGATTTTCGATCTTGGCCAACGGGTGATCGGTTTTGGGGGCAGGGTGCTGGACGATAGTATGCCGAAATATCTAAATTCCCCTGAAACGCCGGTTTATCACAAGGGGCGTAGCCTTTATGGCTTACCGCAGGCCAGGCGGGCTTGCCGTGAAAAGGGAACGGTTTTTATCGTTGAAGGTTACCTTGATATGATCGCCCTTTTTCGGCACGGCGTCACCAACGCGGTTGCTACGTTGGGTACCGCATTGACGCAGCAGCACGTACGGCTTTTAAAAGGTTTTGCCGACAACATGATCCTCGTTTACGATTCGGATCAGGCCGGTATCAAAGCAGCCCACAGATGCGTAGACATATTTTGGGAGAGCCACATCGACTTTCGTAAAGGGGATGTATACAAGGAGTCGCACTCCGATACCCGTATTTTGGTGCTACCCGAAGGTCACGACCCGGACTCGTATTTAGGTGAATTTGGGGGTGATGCGTTTTTAAACGCCGCCTCGAAAGCGCCGGGGGTAATTACTTTTCTTCTGGACTCAACCGTCGCAAAACACGGCTTGTCCACCCAGGGCAAGGTGCGGATCATGGACGAAATGCAAGGCGCCCTTGCGCGGATCAATGACAGCGTTGCCCGGTCACTCTACATCAAAAAAATTGCCGAGCGCCTTGATATTGATGAAAACGCCGTTTTGGAAAAAATCCGGCAGGGGGCAACGAAGCCTCTTGGGCCGGTGGCCGGTAAAATTGGAAGTCCACGTGGATTTGACGCCGAATCAAACGCGCGTGATGATTATTGCAATTTACAACCGCTGCAAGTCGATAAACTTGAGCGGGAAATCGTTGTGATGATGCTTCAATTTCCTGAATTTATATCGGAAATTCGTAGCAGTGATATTGTTGAAAAATTTGAAAATACAGATTTGCGGACAATTTGTCGAATAATATTACAACAACCGGATCAATCCGATTGGGCGGTGTCCGATCTGCTTGACCAGTTGCAGGATGAACGGCTCAAATCAACGGTTTCGGCTCTTTCTTTGCGCGAGCATGCATCGGGTAGCGATGCCCTGTGGACCCAAAAGGGGTGCCGGCGCTTATTGCATCAATTTGAAGAGCGATGCCGCCGCAAGGAAACCGAGCTTCTAAAACGGATCCAAGCCGCGGAAGAAAATAATGATCAAAATTTGTTATTAAATTTATTGAAGGAAAAACAGGCTTTAGCCCGTAAACGGCAATAAGACGACGCAGTTTTTGAAAACAGATCGAATAAGGTATGCGATATGCCAAGCTTCCAATGGTAGCTGGCAAATAAAGTATCTCAGGTTCAGCAATGACAAGTAAATCGGGTCAATTTAGCCATGCCGCGATTCCGGGCATAACCCCATGGGATAAAGATTGGGAGGATCTTGCTCAAAATTCGCTTTTAAGGCTTAAAACCCTGGATGGTTCAGGAGGCATTTGTACATGACAGAGAAAAGCGCTAATAAGCCGGATCACAAACCGCAACCTGATGCGAACGCGTTAAAGGAACTCATCACCAAAGGCAAGCGACAGGGCCATTTGACCTATGATGAAATCAATCAGGTTCTTCCGGAGGATATGCTAGCGACCGATCAAATCGATCAAACCCTGATGATGTTTGATGATTTGAATATTGAAATCCTCGATGAAGGTAAAATCCGGCTACCGGGCGTCAATAAAACTCCTGGTAAAAAGCTCGAAAGTGAAACCGATTCCGGACCGGATTTTGGGAGTGTCACCGATCCGGTAAAAATGTATTTGCGTGAAATGGGGCTGGTGACCCTGTTGAGCCGGGAAGGCGAAGTTCAAATCGCCAAACAGATCGAGGCCGGCGAGCAGGCCGTATTAAAAGCGCTGTTGGAAACGACCGCGGGGGTGGAGCGCATATTAAAGTTGGGCGAGCGAATCGAAAATGAGAGCCTGCGCCCCAAGCATGTCCTCAGGGATCTGGATGAGGGCGATACTTATGTTGATGAAACATTGCAACTGGAGAGTTTTCTAAAAACGATCAAGGCACTGGGTGCCATTCATGAAGAAAATGAATCATTCCGGGAACAGTTGTTCGGCACGGATAAATTGAGTCCGGATGAGAAACGGCGGCTTCGCAGACTAATTGCGCGCCGTAACAATAAAATATTTGATCAGTTGAAAGACTGGCGCCTGGAAAGCATCGTCGTTGATAATATCGAACGGATGATAAGATCCTATCTGAGTTGGTTCGATAAAGAAGAGGCCAAACTTTATCAGCTAGCCGAACAGGCAGGCGCCACGCCGAACGAATTCCGAACCCATTTGGAGACTAAAAATCACTTCATTGAATGGGCTGTGCAACATTGCGATTTAAAGAAAAACGTCCTGGAGAAAATCTATAAGGATGCCCTGGCGATTCAGGAACGGATTGATGCCCGTGAAATTGAAATCAAGGCAAAAAGCCAGGCGCTCAGGCGAACGATGGCATCCGTGGAAGAGGGGCGCTTGCGGGCCAAACTGGCCAAAAGTGAACTTATTAAAGCCAATCTGAGATTAGTTGTCAGTATCGCCAAAAAATATACCAATCGCGGCCTGCAGTTTTTGGATTTGATTCAAGAAGGCAATATTGGTTTGATGAAAGCCGTGGATAAGTTCGAGTATCGCCGCGGCTATAAGTTCAGTACTTATGCGACCTGGTGGATTCGCCAAGCCATTACGCGCGCCATCGCCGATCAGGCGCGTACAATCCGAATTCCGGTGCATATGATTGAAACCATCAACAAACTCATCCGAACCTCCCGTTATCTTGTCCAGGAACTCGGGCGCGAACCGAATCCTGAAGAAATCGCCGAAAAGATGGAAATCCCGCTCGATAAAGTTCGCAAAGTGCTGAAAATCGCGCGTGAGCCGATATCGCTGGAAACACCTATCGGGGAAGAAGAAGACAGTCATCTTGGAGATTTTATCGAAGATAAGAAGTTTATGCTGCCATCGGATGCGGCGGTTAGTTTGAATTTGGCCGAACAGACACGCAAGGTGTTGGCCACGTTGACCCCTCGTGAAGAAAAAGTGCTGCGCATGCGCTTCGGGATCGGCGAAAAAGCCGATCATACGTTAGAAGAAGTCGGACAGGATTTTGCCGTTACCCGGGAGCGAATTCGCCAGATTGAAGCCAAAGCACTACGCAAGCTGCGGCATCCCACTCGCAGCCGTAAATTGAAGAGTTTTATCGAGACCTGATATGGCATTGGCATTAAGTTAATGACATTGGCTACTTGACAAACACAAATTCCAAAGGTAATTAGGAGCATTTTTTATACAAATTGCGATTTATTCAGATCTGCTCTCGGGACAAACTGAATCTAATCGATCAATCAATGGTAACCGGCCCGACAGCGGCCGTTAATAACTGCGGGCCCATAGCTCAGTTGGCAGAGCCACCGGCTCATAACCGGTAGGTCCCTGGTTCGATCCCAGGTGGGCCCATCACTTTCAGACCAATCAGGAAAATGCATTTTCAATGACTCAGTTGGATTTTAAAAGAAACCGGCGTGGAAGCCGGATACTAAGGGCTCGCGCAAAAATAATTTCACATTTTAGGCGCCCGGCTTCAGGTCAGGTTGGTTCGATCTGAGGGGCCAACCAGACCTGAAGCCGGGCGCCTAAAATGTGAAATTATTTTTGCGCGAGCCCTTAGTATCCGGCTTCCACGCCGGTTTCTTTTAAAATCCAACTGAGT
>JANQIE010000132.1 GCA_028282295.1 Desulfobacterales bacterium
CGCCTTCGTCATGCCGGACTCGATCCGGCATCCAGAATTGACGCTTGATTCCGGCGCTCGCCGGAATCACAATTTTAAAGGTATTTTATTGCCGGGTTAATATAAAACTCTGGATATGGCGCACGGGCTGGACGTCGAGAATGTTTGGCACAAGCATACTGAAGCCGTCCCGGCAGATGGTGGATACCTGATTGGCAGCGAAAATCCGATAGCGGCAACTATTCTGTTTTAGGGCCGAATCCATTGAAATTTTTGAATTTATCATTTTTCGTGCAGGCACGGTTTATTGGGCTGGCGCAAGATAGCCCTTGTGACTCGCTCGGATATATTGTATCGCTGAGTAAAAATATCATTCATCATGATATGTCGCATGCCCCGCGACAAATTGGCATCCGGGATTTGAACAACTTTAAAAAGGAGATTGGCGAATGACGACGAACGACACAACAAAAGTAAAACCGCTCTGGTTGTCGATGGAGGAAAACATTTCCATACTCGCGCCCCAGGACTTGACCAAAGAGAACCTGGAAGCATCGATCCAACGCATCGCAGGCGAGCTTGATAATGCGGGGTACAATGTATCCCGTCACGGCAATAATTTATTCGATTTGCGAATGGCAGTGGACAGGGCGCTCAACGTCGGAAGTTCCC
Source organism: Desulfobacterales bacterium (assembly GCA_028282295.1). Classification (GTDB taxonomy): domain Bacteria; phylum Desulfobacterota; class Desulfobacteria; order Desulfobacterales; family JANQIE01; genus JANQIE01. The sequence continues at coordinate 652 of JANQIE010000132.1, forward strand.
TTTTAAAGGATTTCAACACGGCACTCGCGTCGCTCACGCTGGACGATGTTTCCGATCCATATTCCGCTACGACCCGGCTGCTCGACGACATCAGAACCACCTGGCCGGAAATTATGAAATCTGAACGTCGTGCGGATCTGATCGCGATGGTCGAGAAGACCAAACTCAATCTGCTCATCGCCAAAGCCAAGGGGCTGGCCGGGGATGACGGTATCCGGTTGCTCATCAATGAAAAAGTCGATTTTCAAGTGATCACGAAGGCGATGGAGATTACCGAAGAGAAAGTGGACGCGGTGAACGAGCAGATTAAAAAGGAGCGCGCGGAACGGACGCGTGTAGCGACGCTGCTTGAGGCCGTAGCAGATAAGTCCGACCTGGAAAAAGTCCGGCATCTTTTTGATAATGACGTTTCCGAAGCATTGGTCCTCGAAATGGCAAAAGTCGACCAAGGCACCATCGACGCCGCCAAAAAGGCCATGGAGGAAGAATTAAAAGAAAAACAGCGCTTGGCTGAGGAAGAAGCCGTCCGCAAGAAAGCCGAGGCTGAGGGGCCTGCATTGGAAAATATCAAACCGGAAGAGATGCTCGACCACATTGAAGCGATTCGCGAAATCATGGAATTCAGCGAAGAGGAAAAAGAAATCCGAGTGATGTGCGAGCAGAGTGCCATCCCCAAAGCACTTGTCGATATTGCCGTCTCGGAGCCTGAGAAACTGGATGAACTCGAAAAAAAGGCCGAAGGGTAAGCGATTCGCCCACGAGCCGCCATAACGAGACCCAACGCTAGTTTTGAGCTCTTCATACGGCCAACACAATTGTAGGAGCGGCGTCCCGCCGCGATTAAAAATGGTGATAATACACGCAAATCATGGCGGGACGCCGGTCCAACAGCCGTATATGTTCGGCATTTGGGTAATAGGAGAAACATTCCCACCTCCCGCCCGATAGATGTTGCGGCGACGAGAAAGCCGAGAGCTGTTGGGCCAGCCTTTTAAAACCAGTTTTTCCTGCAAAAGCATTGGCAACAAAACTGTATAAATATTTCCCGTTTTCAGTTTTCACCCTCTGAAACACCGTATACGCCTTTTGCCTGGCTGACGCATTTTCATCCGATCTCAATTTGATCGTTTTGTGATTCCTGAATATAAAAGAAATGTGAAATTGTTTTTCGCGGGCCTTACGATACGCGATAATTCAATATCATGTTTGAATGCATAAGTTTCCCGCGATAAAATAGCCTCCAAGCGGTATGATAGCTTTAATAAACGGCTGGATTGACTCACGTCATCCAGAATCAATTACCACAAGGAGGCTATGGAAATTATGCACTACATCGGCTTGGATATCCACAAAAAAATTATCGCCTACTGTGTAAAATCAAAAGACGGTGCTATTTACAGCCAGGGGGAAACTGGGGAAACTGGGGACAGGTAAATAATGCATTTTTTTTGAGCGAACCCTAAAGTAATGCACTGCGTCGATTCTTCTTTCTCAAGATGCAGTTGCTCTGATCGGGTCGGCGGCGATTATTGACATGCACGGGCCGATCCGGTATACATGCCGACTGACCGAAACTAAATTCCTGTTTTGGTTCCCATCAAATCTATACGACTAAAATCAAAAACCCGTAACCCTGCCGGTTATCAACGGGCAGATCGATTTCTTCGGTCTTGCATGCAAGTGGCGGCTGCCATATGTCCCGAATTGACGCGCGCCGAGGCGGATTCACAAGAGGAGCGGTATCGTGAAGAAAATTGAAAACAGTGGCTTCAAAATGAGTTCAGGTATGATGATCGTCGCCCTGCTGGGTGTTATGCTTTTGACCGCCTGCGGCGGCGGCAGCAGCGGGAGAAGCGAGACCGGCAACGGCAGCGGCGGGCAACGTGAGACCGGCGGGGTGACGTTTCAGGCGCAGTTTGTCTCCTCCGGCGTCCAAAGGAACCTTGACGATACGCGAACCTCGGCCGACGAGGTGGACGTGTGCAGCGAATACGGGATCGAAACCATTACGGCCAGGGTGCTCAACGGCAGCGATCATCTTATGGGGGAAGGCAGGTGGCCCTGCGACACCGAGGGCCACGGCGGACGGATTGCCGGCGTCTCCCCGGGGTCCGGGTACCGGGTTGTCATCGAAGGACTGATCGCTGATACCGTGCAATGGCGCGGAGAGATTTCCGGGGTCTCCGTGGTTGCAGGTCAGACGACCAACGCCGGCCTGGTTGAGATGGTATATGTGGGCCAATACCAGATCGAAGCATCGGCCGGCAACGGCGGCGCCATTGAACCGGCCGGGACCATCGGCGTCACGGCCGGTACAGCGCAAACCTTCACCATCACGGCAGACCCGGCGTTTCGGATTTTGGATGTCGAGGTGGACGGCGCTTCTGTGGGCGCGATGGAGACCTATACCTTTGCGCAGACCGACGCCGACCATACCATCCGGGCGGTGTTTACGCCACGAACGTACACGGTGACCGCCTCTGCCGGTCCGGGCGGCAGCATCACGCCGCCGGGGGAGCAGACGGTCACCATTGGTGCTTCACCGGAGTTTACGATCACGGCGGAGCCGGGCTTTTACTTGTCTGCCGTGCTGATCAACGGGACCCCGACCCCTCTCCACACCCCATCCGTATATGTGATTGAAAATGTCACCGCCGACACCAGCATCCGGGCCGAGTTCTCTGCGGTTGTGTATGTGGATGTCGCCGCGCCCGAGGGCGGCGACGGCACTGCGTGGGACCGGGCCTTTAACGACATGCAAACGGCGATCAGCGCCTCGGTTGATAACGGCGATCTCTGGGTCAGGAACGGCACTTACCCCCTTTTAGGCCAGATCACCGTCAACAAGGTTGTTCAGATCTATGGCGGCTTTGCAGGCGGTGAAATTCTGTTGGCCGACCGCGATGCAGCGGCCAACCCGACGGTATTTGATGGGGAGGAGCGTACGCGCTGTTTTTTTGTCAATGCCGATGCTGTTTTTGATGGGTTGACAATTAAAAACGGCCGTCACTTTGCATATGAACAAGGGAACAACCAAGGTGGCGGCATTTACATTACTAGTGCTTCTCCCCGAATCTCCAACTGCGTTTTAACAAACAACAGATTAAGTTCCTCTGTCGCAGCGGACGGCGGGGCGATTTACATTGAATCCGGCGGACTGATTGCCGATCGTTGTCGTTTCGAGAACAACATCATTACCAATTCTGAGGACCGCACCCGGGGCAGTGCCATTTGTAATGCCGGAGGCGTTCTTTCAATCAGCGATAGCATCTTCGCCGCCAATCGTTCATTCGGATATGGGGGCGATGGCGGCGCGATCTATAACAATGGCGGTACCTCAACGATTACAAACTGCCGCTTCAGCGACAATTTTTCCGGGGCCGGCGAACGCGGCTGTGGCGGAGCCATTTATAACGATGGTGGTGACCATACCATTACCAATTCTTTGTTTCGGGACAACAATTCCTTAGCGGACGGTGGCGCCATCTATAATGTGTCTTCTGTTTTAATAATCTCCAATACCGTTTTTCTGAACAATCGAGCTGAAAATCATTTTGCCGGATTCGGTGGCGCCATCTCCAACTGGTCTGCTGGTTTAAGAATCTCCAACACCGTTTTTCTGAACAATCGGGTTGAAGGTTCTCAATACGGATACGGTGGCGCCATCTTCAACCACGACGCCGATCCAGTCATCACCAACTGCACCTTTTCCGCAAATCAGGCTGTTAGCTACGATTCGCCCCTGGGGGGTGCCATCTACAATTCCCAAGGCCAACCCACGATCGTCAATTCGATCCTCTGGGGCAACACGGCCGGCCAGGGCGCAGCCGTTTATGATGCAGGAGATTCAATCACCATCGTTGAATACAGCAATATCGATGACAGCGTCTCTGGTGGGTCGGATAATATAAACGCCGACCCGTTGCTGGACGTTCGGGGCCGCCTGCGTCCCGAATCGCCTTGCATCGGCGCCGGTGATGATACCCGTGCCCCGGCAGTGGATATCGATGGCGAAGCGCGACCCACAGGTGACGGAAGCGACATGGGCGCCGATGAATTTGTGGACGCTGACGGCGATGCGATGCCCGATTATTGGGAAAATCTGATGGGGTTGGATCCTGGCTGCCATGACAGCGATGACGATCCGGACGGCGACCGGTTGACCAATCTTGTTGAATATCATTGCGATCTGGACCCCTTGGGGCGCAATCTCGTGTTGGACGCTTCGCAGCGGGGCCACTACAATGAAAACGACGTTGGCCAACTCAATGACAGCACGTTTGCGGGGGTGAAGGATCGTATGGAACATCGCTCCTTTTTTATCTTCCCTCTGGACGGCGTTGCCGGCACGGTCACAGCGGCGATCCTGCGTCTGGAAGTGGCCAGCTACACCGGCGTGATAGAGTCGAATTTCTTGGATGTATATGATGTTGCCACAGATCCGGCTGATCTGGTGCTTTTAGGCTCGTCGGGCCTGACCGGTATTTTTGACGATCTGGGCGACGGTAATCTGTACAGCCAGAGCCAGGTCGAGGTGGGGCCGGGCTATGTGGATGAGACCATTGAGGTTCCATTGTCTGAAAGCGCTCTGGCCAAAATCAATGCCGTACTTGGCGCAGATTTCGCCGTGGGATTGAAGCTTGAATTTTTCGAGGTTTGGGGGCGCGATGAATTTGTCAGCTTCAGTACAGGGGGTGAGCCGGGCGTGTATCAATTGGTTTTGAAAAATGAGTAGAATACCGCGTTTGGAAAACATTCGGTTGGTGGGCACGGCCCACCCTTCTATGGGGCGAACCGTCAAGTCTCAATTTCCAATTTGGACGATATTTTTATAAACGATTAGAAGTATCTAATAATT